>CAYPDM010000015.1:0-31295 GCA_964409485.1 uncultured Dehalococcoidaceae bacterium
CCATGACCGCACCGATGCCGGAACGCCCGGCGGCGTCTCCCCGGTTGGTCATAATACAGGCGCACAGAGAAACCTTTTCTCCGGCGGGACCGATGCTCATGACTTTAGCATTCGGGCCGTACTGTGCTTCGAGAGTATCCTCCGTTTCGTAGGTGCCCTTACCCCAGAGTTGAGAGGCGTCCTTTAATTCTGCTTTCCCGTTATCCAGCAGCAGGTAGACCGGCTTTTCAGAAATCCCGGTAAGAAACACGCCGTCATACCCGGCAAATTTCATATAAGGCCCGAAATGACCGCCGGAGTTGGCATCGCCCCAGCCCCCGGTGAGTGGCGATTTTGCCACGACGCAGTACCTCGCCCCGAACGTGGCCGGGGAGCCGGTAAGCGGGCCGGTCAGCACGCCGAACGTATTCTCCGGCCCCAGGGGGTCTACGCCGGCTTTCTGCCGACTGTATAGAATCCTGGCGCCTATTCCATAACCGCCGATGAAATCCCCGGCGAGATTCTCATCGAGAGGTTCTTCATTTAATTCCCCGCTGGAAAGATTCACGAACAGTAATTTACCCATGTAGCCTCTGGACATAGTGTGCCCTCCTCTCTTGCTTCCGTAATTATAACTTTGCTCCAGATAAGGGGTCAAATAACCTCATTTGATGATTACAGATGAAAGGGTTAATATAATCAGGAAATACAGAAGAAAAGGAGTGCAAAATGAACAGAGAGCAATACCTGGAATACGTCGACCACTTCAACAACAAGAGGTACGATAAAGTCACGAGCTACTTTTCCCCGGATATCACGGTGGAGTACTTCGATAACGCTTTCACTTCCACTTATCCCGCCCGCACCCTGCACGGCCCCGGTGAGTTCGAGGCTAATTACAGGGCGCTTCACGAGCATACGAGAGAAGTGCTGGAACTGGGCGATTTCCTGGCGGAAGGCGACCTGGTATTCGTCGAGCTTTATACCGAATTCCACACCTTCAAAGACGCGGAGGGAACGGGCCAGTTGATGAAAAAAGGCGATATCAACATCATGACCAACTGGGTGATTTACAACCTCGACGAAAACGGCAAGATGAAGCGCATCCGCATCGCCCATTTCAGGAACCACGACCCCGGGACTGCCAGGTACAAGTAACCCGAATATACTTTGTAATATCAACTGCCACCCTGTTATAATTTAGTAGCCGCGCTCTTACGAGTTGAGCTTATGCCTTAATATAGAAAAGGATGGATATTTATTTATGGCAGATAAAAAATGGGGAGACATGACGCCGCAGGAAAAAAGAGAACAGCGCTTAAGCCGGTGGCTTAATAACTACGGCAACGCATTTGCCAGTAAAGAGGCTGAAAAAGCTTATAAGACGAGGGTGCAGAGGCTTATCGACGTTTATAACCTGAAAGAGCCCGACAGGGTGCCGGTAAACCTGCCCGTGGGCAATCTGCCGCTAAAGATGTACG
This sequence comes from uncultured Dehalococcoidaceae bacterium, assembly GCA_964409485.1. Classification (GTDB taxonomy): domain Bacteria; phylum Chloroflexota; class Dehalococcoidia; order Dehalococcoidales; family RBG-16-60-22; genus JAFGPF01. The sequence goes on from CAYPDM010000015.1 coordinate 1,461, forward strand.
GCATTAGTACCCGTACCAGCATTTACGATTACGAGAAGGCCCTGGAAGCTACCAACAAATTCAACGCAGAATACGGGGAGGAGCTGGAATATACCGCCCATCCGTTTATAATTCCGGGTCGGGTACTGGATTTGCTCGACTACAAGATTTACGCCTGGCCGGGACACGGCATCGCGGAAGACGGGACACACTGGCAGTACATCGAGGGCGAGTACATGACGGCGGACGAGTATGACGAATTCATTCTCGACCCCTCCGATTTCTGGATAAGAAAATATATGCCCCGCGTCTTCGGCGCCCTCGAACCCATGAAGATGTTCCAGCCGTTCACCAATATCACGGAGAACGTCCATGTCATGCAGTTCATGCCGCTGGCCATGCCGCCGGTGCAGGAGATGCTGCAAAAACTGCTGGATGTCGGCAAAGAATACCAGAAAATGATGGAAACCATGATGAAAGCCGGCGGCGGCGCGGCAATCTTCTCCGGGTTCATGGGGGGAGGATTCGCCAAAGTCCCCTTCGATACAATTGGTGATACGCTCCGCGGCACCAGGGGCATCATGGGCGACATGTTCCGCCGCCCTGAAAAGCTGCTGAAAGCCCTTGACGTGGTCGCGGACCTGACTATCAGTACCATTTTAAGCTCCCCCAACATCGATAATATGACAATGGTAATGTACCCTCTTCATAAAGGCGCGGATGGCTGGATGTCCCAGGAGGCGTTCGATACCTTCTACTGGCCGCCCATGAAAAAGGTCATGAACGCCTTTATCAACGAAGGTCTTATCCAGACCCTTTTCGCCGAGGGCGGCTATAATACCCGCCTCGAACACGTTAACGATTTCCCCAAAGGCTCGGTTAACTGGTACTTCGACCGCACGGACATGTTCCAGGCCAAGAAGATACTGGGCAATGACTGCTGCCTGCAGGGCAACGTGCCTTCGTCCATGATAGTCATGGGCACTCCCGAAGAGACCAAGGAATACTGCCGCAAGCTCATCGAGGAGGTGGGCAAAGGGGGAGGATTTATCCTTTCGGCCGGTACTATAGCCGATAATCCCAAGCTGGAAAACCTGCGGGCGATGATGGAAGCCGTGCGGGAATACGGGTACTACCGGAAATAATCAATAACCAGCAAGCAGCGGAGGTCAACATGGCTTTAACTAAAGATATTTATAAGGCTTTCGAGGGCGTGGTGGGACCGGAGAATATCACCGACGACCCGGCTATTCTCGATTCCTACGCCTGGCGCTCCGGGCTGGTGGCCAAACTCGATAAATTCGTGCCGCGTTTCGAAGCCGTGACTCTCCCTGAAAATACCGCTGAAGTCCAGGCGATTGTCAGGCTGTGCAACAAACACGGCTTACAATTCAAGGCCTCAAGCACTGGCTGGGGGCCGTACTGCGACCCCGCCGGACCGGGCGTCATCAAGCTGGACCTGCGCCGCATGAACCGCATCATCGAAATTAACGAGAAGAACATGTACGCGGTGGTGGAGCCGTACGTTATTTACGCCCAGCTTCAGGCGGAACTGATGAAGCGGGGCCTCAATACCAATATCACCGGGGCCGGCAGCAACTGCTCGGCGCTGCCGCTGGCGGCGCATTCCAACCTGGGACACTTAAGCGTTAGCGGCAGCTACGGGGAGAGAAACCAGCTGGCCCTGGAGTGGGTTACTCCGGACGGGGAAATAGTAAGGACAGGTTCGCTGGCGGCCATGGACGAATGGTTCTGCGGCGATGGGCCGGGGCCTTCCCTGCGGGGAGTCATACGCGGAAACACCATGCCGCTTGGGGGACTCGGTGTATATACCAAAGCCGCGCAAAAAATATACCACTGGCCGGGACCGGCCACTTTTCCAATCGAAGGAGTATCTCCGCACTATAAGCCCAGCCAAGTGCCTCCGGGCTTCATGATAAGATACCTTTCCTTCCCGTCGCAGGAATTATTAAGAGAAACCGTGAGGAAGGTCGGCGAGGCGGAAATAGCGTTTATCTTAATGGGCTTTAATACGGCCATGATGGCATCCAACATAGCGACGAACAACGACGAAGACGGCGAATACCTGAAAGAATATAACAACCTGGTACAGGGCCCCGGGTTCATGATTATCATCGCCGGCAACTCTCCCGGCGAATTCGACTATAAAAAGAAGGTGCTTCAAAAAATCGCTGAAGAGAATAATGGCAAGGCGTTAGAGCCAGTGGAAGACCCGGAAAATGCCGGGGGCTTTATCTGGCGGTTTATCAGGGTTACCGGTTCAATCAGGGAGACCTGCCGTGCCACCGGGGTATTCGGGGGCGAGGTGGGCGGCACCGATGTCTTCAACCTGATGAGCAAGTACATCGAACAGGGCTCAAAGGTCAAGGAAGGCTTTATTTCCAAAGGTCTGCTCATGGCCGACGGCACCGACCCCTTCGTGCAGCTGATAGAGCACGGGCACTGCGGTCACGGGGAGCTTCTTATCCGCTACGTCCCCAGCAATCCCGCCGCGGTAGAGGCCAGCTTCGAGGTATTCATGGCGGCCAACCGGACGGCCGTCGAAGGTCATTACGGAGTGCCTCACCATGTCTGGAGCGACGCGGTCTGCGACATGTACGGCCCGGATACCTCAAACTACACCAAGTGGTTGAGGAACATCAAGAAAACGTTCGACCCCAATACGGCGTCCGAGGCCAGCCATTATATAACCCCGGAAAATTAGCACGAACGGCCTTAAACCTTTATAGTCTACGGCAGGGCCGATTTATAAGCGACGTTCTCCCAGGCGCTGCGTTCATCTTCATAAGGGGCTTCTTCCACGCGGCATTCTTTACCCAGCATCATAGTCGCCCGGTTTTTGCCATAAACAGGCCATTTGCCGATGCTCTCGCAGGAGGGGTCGCCGGTGCGGGCGAATGAAGTCCAGGCATCCTGCATACCGGCGGAAAGCCTGTCCGCGTCCGGTCCGCTGCCGGCGAACATATCGTTATACTTGCCGAAGACGAAGCCGATTTCCAGCGCGTGGCAGGCGCCCAGGACGCCGTTCATCACCGGCGACTTCCAGGTGAAAAGATAGTTATAGACGCGCTGGCCGTTATCACGCTGGGCCTCGACGAGCTCCAGCACGGGGATACGGAACATCAAATCCGTATTAATCGCCATAAGAATATCGGCGGGCGTATTAGCTTCGCCGCGCTTCCCTCGGGCGCCGCTGTATGCCTTGTAAATTTTTTGCGCGTCCTCCGTCGAAGTAAAGGCGCTCATGCGTTTTATAACTTCGGCTTCATCAATCTTACTAATTCCCGGCTGCATCAAGCCAAAGAGCTTCCATTCTTCCAGGTTGGTGCCGATTATCGCCGGAATGTCTTTAGCGGCACCCTTTTTAGCCAATCGATTGGGCACATCTGTAATGACCTCGCCGTCGATTACCGGCGATGTCACCGTAATCCTGGCTACCTCCCCGGGTTGGGCCATGACGGTCCTCAACTTCAACTCGACTTCCAGCAGCCGCTTCGTATCCAGCGCGCGCAGCGCGTCAACATCGTCACCGTTAATATCGACCAGTCCGAGGAACCTCCCGGAGACATCTATCGCGTCGTCCAGCGAGGCCGCCGTGCTCCCGACACCGCTCTCCATTATACCCTTGTGGAAATACCCTTTCGCCGCGGGCATCGCCATCAGGCAAGCGATGCTCATACTGCCGGCGGATTCTCCGAATGCCGTTATATTATCGGGGTCGCCGCCGAAAGCGGCGATGTTTTCTTTAACCCATTTCAAAGCGGCCACCTGGTCGAGGAGTCCCTCGTTACCGGTAGCCGGGATTTTACCCCCGGTGACCTCCTTAAGATTCAGGAAACCCAGCATGCCGAGTCGGTAGTTGATGGTCACCAGCACGACGTCGCCTCGCGAGGCCAGACTGCTGCTATCATACTGGGGGTCAGAACCGGAGCCAATCGTAAAAGCGCCGCCGTGTATCCATACCATTACAGGTCGTCTGGCATCGTCAAGTCCGGGAGTAAATATGTTCAGGAAGAGGCAGTCTTCGTCCTGGGGCTGTTCGACCTGGATAATCGGTCCGGCGGCCATCTCGTTTTGCGGCGAAATAGGCCCGAACTGCTTCGCGGGGCGCACGCCTTCCCACGGTTTTACCGGCTGCGGCGGCATCCAGCGCAGCTCTCCGACCGGCGGCGCGGCGTACGGAATTCCTTTGAATACGTAGAGTCCGTCCTTGTAATACCCTTCGAGCTTACCGGCCCGGGTACTGACTAATGTTTGCTTATCGTCGCTCATTTTTCCCTCCCGAAAGTTAAAACGGTTTTATTATAGCATTATTATTATGTGTGATAAAACATACAATGTAACTTAAGTTATAGTAATATTACGCCATACATATTATAATTATAATATAATAGATTGTATGCACACTAATTTATAATATATTCTACGTTTTCATTATATAAAGTTGATTATTGTTGTGCATTATGATAATATATACTAGAGGTTTATTAAAATGAGATGGGGAATGGTAGTAGATTTAACGAAATGCATAAGGTGCTATGCCTGCGTGGCGGCCTGCCGCATCGAGCATTTTCTGCCCATAGGCATGTCGTGGCCGAGGCTGGTGGCCATGGAGACGGACGGAGATAAACCCACCGTTTCTACCTATTCGGTACGCTGCAACCAGTGCCAGGATGCGCCGTGTGTCGAAGTATGCCCCACCGGCGCCACTTACCAGCGCGAGGACGGCATTATTGCAATCGACCAGGATAAGTGTGTCGGCTGCCGCTATTGTATCATCGCCTGCCCTTACCAGAACCGCACCTTCCTTTCCAGGGACAAGGATATAGGTTTCTTCCCCGGCAGAGTAGAGACCGACTTTGAGAAAGCCGGCAAGAAACTCTACAAACATCAAATCGGCACTACAGAGAAATGCAACTTCTGTGCGGAGAGAATCGACGCGGGACTGGCCAAGGGGCTTAAGCCGGGTATCGACCGCGACGCCACGCCCGCCTGTGTCAATACCTGCCCGGCACAGGCCCTTACCTTCGGCGATCTTGACGACCCCGATAGTGAAGTCTCAAAACTCATCAGGGAAAAGGGGGCGTTCCAGTTACACCCCGAGTACGATACCGACCCCTCGATATACTTTATCGACGGTAAAATAGGATATTCCGACAAACCCGAAACTAAAGACGATGCAAGGCAGGAGCCTGCCCTAACGCAAGTGGAGAGATAAATTGGAAATACACGAATGGATGATAAACTATACCCGTCAGACGGAATGGATAGACCGACGGGGCATTTTCCTCTGGATTGCCTTCTACGCCGGCGGACTCGGCGGGGGACTCTACCTGGTATCGCTTTATTTTAACAACCTGCCGGGGATGTTCATCAGCTGGCTGATTATAGCTGTGGTCAAGGGCGGCGCACACCTCGTCTACCTGGGCAAGCCGCTGCGCTTCTGGCGCATCGTTTTCAGGCCGAACTCTTCCTGGCTGGCCAGGGGCATCATATTCGTTATAACGTTCGTCGTTTTCGCGTTAATACAGCTGGTTTTTTCCTACTGGATGCCCGGCACCGCCGTTGAAATAGTCTTTAAGGTGCTGGCCGGCATATCAGCGCTGGCGGTAACGGTGTATACCGGCTTCGTCCTTAACACCGTCAAGGCCGTGCCCTTCTGGAACTCTACGATGCTGCCTTTATTATTCGTGTTGTGCGGCATACTCGGGGGATTCGGCTTATCGGTAATTATCGGCTTAAGCGGGGGAAACGTAGACATCCATGCCGCTGAAACGGGAAGCAGATGGCTGCTCATCGCCAACGCCCTGCTGATAGCCATCTATCTCATCGCTGCGGCCCACCGCGAGACGACCGGCAAGAAATCGGTCATGGAGCAGATGCGCGGCAACCTGGCCCCTGTTTTCTGGGTCGGCATCGTAATTTTAGGAATTATAATACCGCTGGTCATCGCTTTTTCCAGCTATTTCGTCGTGGATACCTCCTCCGCCCTGATTATCACCGGTGTTGTTTGCGAAATAATCGGCGGGCTAGCCTTGAGGTATTGCGTATTGAAAGCCGGCGCGTATAAGCCGCTGGTCGCTATCGCCAGCTAGTCAGACCGTTAGCCGATAGATAATAATTACTATATTTCCGGAAAGATTAAAACCTATGAGCGAGAAAAAGATAATCAACACAACCTGCAAGGGCTGCCACGGAGGCTGCGGCGTCCTGGTGACTGTCGAGGACGGGACAATTACGCACATCGAAGGCAACCCGGACACCCCGACGTGGGGCACGATGTGCTCCAAGGGACTTTCCAGCATCCAGCATATAAACCACCCCGACCGCCTTAAATACCCCCTGAAAAGGACGGGCAAACGCGGCGAGGGAAAATGGCAGAGGATAAGCTGGGACGAGGCGCTGGACACAATCGAAGCCAGGATGAAGGAGTCGATTGAAAAATACGGGCCTTCATCGATAGCGATATCCCAGGGAACGGGACGCGGCTATAATCGCTACACGCACCGTCTGGCGCGTTCCATCGGCACGGCCAATATCATTACGCCCGGCTATATCTGCCACAGTCCCAGGCTGGGTATGTACGGCCTGGTTACCGGCTACGGAAGGCTTTACTGCGACTATCACGGCTGGGGAGGGGAATTTCCCAAGACGCAGATATCCTGGGCCAAGCAGCTGGAAATAAGCAGCGCCGATGCAGAGATGGCAACGTGGTTTTTAAACTCGCTAAGGCACGTTAAGAATTTAATCGTTATAGACCCGCGGGAAACCGCCCTGTCATCCCGGGCAACGCTATGGCTGCAAATCAGGCCGGGTACCGATGCCGCCCTGGCACTGGGCATGATAAATATTATCATCAACGAAGGCCTGTGGGACAAAGAGTTCGTGGAGAACTGGACCTTCGGCTTTGATAAGCTGAAAGAGAGGGTCAAGGACTACACGCCGGAGCGCGTTGCTGAAATTACCTGGCTTAAGGCGGAGGATATCATCAAAGCCGCCCGACTCTTCGCCGAGGACACGCCGGGCAGTATACAGATCGGCAGTTCTTTAGAAAGGCAGGCCAACTGCGGCCAGACCGTAAGGTCTATTATCTGCCTGATGGGCATCACCGGAAACATCGAGAGGCCGGGAAGCATGATGAGCTGGATGGTGCCGGACACGGGACTCCTTGAGGACTTTTTTCTGGAGCTGCCGCTTACCGACGAGATGCGTAAGGGAATCGTGGGCAGTGACGAGTTTAAAATGGGCGCGGCACGCACCGCTCACTCGGACAGCGTAATCAAGCAACTGATTAGCGGTAATTCCGTGGTAAAAGTATGGTTCAGCGTCGGCGGTCAGCAGATAATCCACCTGGCCAATACCAAGGAAGTATTACAGGCGATAATGAATGTCGACTTCCTGGTGCAATGCGACCAGTTCATGGGGCCGATGGCGGAGCATGCCGATATCGTTCTTCCGGCGGCACACTGGCTGGAAATGGACGATATTTTCAATATGCACCCGCGTTTTATGATTGAAGCTATCAACAAGACTGTCGACCCGCCCGGCGAGGCATGGCCGGATAACAAGATATTCAATGAAGTCGGCAAGAGAATGGCCCCGGATTTATGGTTCGAAAACGTCGAGAAGATGCTCGACCACACGTTAAGAAAAGGTAACATTACCTGGAAAGAATTCAGTAAAAAGGGCGTCCTCGCCAAGATGGGCAAAGACCAGGTTTACTATAAATATAAGACCGATTACTGGAAAAAAGGCGGCGGTTTCCCGACGCCGAGCGGAAAGTTCGAGTTTTACTCCAATGTTCTCGAGGAGCTGGGATACGACCCCCTTCCCTATTTTAAGGAGCCCGGCGAGAGTCCTGTATCCACTCCTGAACTGGCCAAAGAATACCCTCTGGTGCTTTCGACCGGCTACCGCCAGCCCTTCTACTTCCTTTCGCAGTACCGCAACATACCATGGTTGAGGAGTTTCCAGAAAGACCCGGTAGTACAGATTCATCCTGATACGGCCGCGAAAATGGGCATCAAGGACGGCGACTGGGCGTGGATTGAAACTCCGCGCGGCAGGATAAAGCAGAAAGCCAGGCTTTTTCCCGGTATTCACCCGGGGGCAGTCATGGCAACGGCGAACTGCTTCATCCCGGAGGACCCCGGACCGCTGCATGGTCTGCTTAAGTCCAACCCGAACGTGCTGACTTCCAACGACCACTTCGACCCTATGTTCGGGTCGCCGGACCTCACTGCACTGTTATGTAAAGTCTATAAAGCGCCGGATGATAAATAAATCATTAAAAAAGAGAGGGGCGAAAGCCCCTCTCAAACTTTGCTCTACCAGATTTTTATTCAAACATAATCACGTTACGCAGAGCTTCTCCCCTCTCCACTTCCTCAATAGCCTCGTTAATCTTATCCAGCGGATATCTTCCCGTGATTAACTCGTCCAGCTTTAAAACCCCCGCCTTATAGAGTTCTACAAGCCGGGGAATATCCTCGTGTAAATTAACAGAACCCATGTATCCGCCGGTAAGCACCCTCTCATCCTTGATGAAAAACAGGGGCGAAAAAGAGAGAGTATCGGTAAATTTCGGCAGTCCCACCATTACGGTCATGCCGCGCGGTGCCGACATGTTAATACCCTGAAGAATGGCGTCGACGTTGCCTACCGTTACGAAAATATATTCGGCCCCTACCCCGTCCGTCAACTCTTTGACTCCCTCTACCGGGTCCTTTTTTAAAGAGTTGACAGCATGGGTCGCCCCGAACTCTTTAGCCGCCTTTAATTTATCGTCCGATATGTCCACGGCAATAATGGGATAGGCGCCGGAGATGGCGGCGCCCTGAACGGCATTCAGCCCGACTCCCCCACAGCCGATGATAACACAGCTGCTCATTACCTCTACCTGCGCCCGGTTGACCACCGCGCCGAACCCGGTAATGACGCCGCAGGCCAGCAGTGAAGCTCTATCCATGGGCATATCAGCGGGAATCTTGACTACCTGCGATTCAAGCACGATAACGTATTCGGCAAAGCCGCCAACCTTGACCGTTTTCCTGATATACTTTCCATCCTTGTCGCGGATGCGGCTTTCTTTATCCAGCGCAAACACGGTGCTGCACATATGAGGACGCCCCGTCCGGCAGTAACGGCAATTCCCGCAGGAGAAAAGTAACGAAACCACCACGGGGTCGCCGGGTTTTACGGAAGCAACACCTTCACCCACCTCCTCGATATAACCGGAACATTCATGACCGGGCAGGACGGGTAACTCACCCCCCAGGTCGCCCCTGATATCATGAATATCGCTGTGACAGATGGCCGTAGCGGCCAGCTTCACCTTAACCTCGCCCTTCTGCGGCGGGTCTATATCCACTTCCTCAATCACCAGAGGTTTGCCAAATTCGTAGCAAATTGCAGCTTTCAAGGCAGACTCCTTTATGTATTTTTATAATCAGTCTATTTCCCCTGAAATATAAAGTCAAATAATAAACGAGGGTTTTTTTGACAATTCGTTAACTTTAAAATTATTATAGGCTTATCCATCTGAAAGGAGAGGTAAATGTCCGAAAGCAGGATAATCAACATCATAGCCACCGGTTGCCCCGCGGAGATTGAAGTGAAGTTCAACAAGTGGTACAACGAGGTGCATATCCCTTTATTGTTCAAGTATCAGGGAATGAAAAAAGTGACACGCTATCAGTTAGCGGGGGAAGGCGAGGGGCAGGCAAAATACCTGGCAGTCTACGAATACGATACTAAGGAAGCGCTGGATGTCCTTTCGAAAAGCCAGGAATTCGCCGCCGCCATGGAAGAGATGCAGGGGACGTGGCAGGGTGGTGGGTTCGAAATTAAATGGATGGCTAACTACGAGCCGATAAAGACATGGGAGAGATAAGCGCGTCACGATAAGCGGACTATTTGTAGTAATGCAGCGGATTGGGGTACTATTAGGGATAAGGCTAAAAAAGGGATTTTAATACTTCCGTAAAGGGCGGTTTATTACGGGAATGGAAACCAGTTGGTGGGATTCTTCGGCAACGTTTAGAAGGTGTACTGCTGAAAAGGCTTCTTTTATTCTTTTAAGCCAGTTCGATCTTACTCTGACCATCCTGGCGATGAACCTCGGTCTGACTGAACTAAATCCGTTTATCAGGTATCTCATTCAAATCCCCGCGTTACTTCTGTTAATTAAACTGGCTATCCCTATTCTTATTGCCTGGTTGATGCCGGGCAGGCTTCTCTGGCCGTCAATCGGCCTGCTTGCTCTCATAGTAGTCTGGAATATCAAGGAACTGGTTATCTACCTGCTTTAAGGTCTTCAGCGCGCCCCGGCGCGTGCCAGTGTTTCTTCTTTGTGATACATGCCACCCATGGTTTCCAGGTAAAGACGGGCGGCGCTAACTCTCAAGTGTTTGGTATTATAATCCGGGTCTGCCTTTAGTTTGCTGTACATGCTGTTCAGGTGATGTTCGACAGTCTTAATATCGATAAACAGGGTCCCGGCTATGGCCGAGTTTGTGTAGCCCTGGGAGAGAAGGCTAAGGATTTCCAGTTCGCGGGTGGTGAGCTGCTTGAGGAAAGGGCATTCCGGCTTACCGGCGAACATAAAAGTAGCCAGCGGTGGGTCCAGGATAACCTGCCCCTGGCTGACTGCTAAAATGAACTGGCAGAGCTGTTGGACTTTATCAAGGGACTGTTTCAAGAAAAGCGCCATACCGCTTTCTCCGCAGAGCGCCAGGCGGCGCAGCAATTCAACATCCTGGGAACTGTAAAATATGATTAAAATGACTATTCCCATCTTGGGATATTCGTTCCTGATTCGCTCGAGCTCTTCAATAATTTCCGTATCCAGCTTCTTGACACTTAATAGTAAAACATCAGGAATAAGTTCAGATACCGCCCTCTCCATGGCTCCTGCCTCGCCGTTTCCCGAGACCCGCAGTATTTCAATGTTGGAATGGCCGGGCAGTATGTAATTATACATCTCCCGGTAGATTTCCTGCTCTTCAACTATATACAATTTAACGGTGTCTGATTTTTCCTGAATCATTCTTTTACCTTTCTCTTTATACCCTGTTTCGGTTTTCTCTCTCCCCATTTTTCGTGTACTTTTACTAACAACCACTTATGATTGTAAGCCAGATGTATAAAGAGATTAATAAATATTCATAAATATACCATTAATATATCATTAATTTTTCGTTTGATTTTACGCCAAATGGCGAATACAATAGCCTTTCGCTCTTGATTTTGTCATTTCACCCCCTAATTTGCAATAGATACTAACCCTCAATTCGTCATGGGGATTACCTTACTTTCTTATTAGAGAACACTCCCAGATGATTATTAGGAAAATGACATGTCAAGATTGGGGATGGTCTCCAATGCACTGTCAACTATCAGGGGTAGATTGGAAGTATCCATGCCATCGCAGGGGGTAAATTGCCATGCACAGATTGTTAAAACGGATATTGATGAACCAGCGAGGCATCACCGGAATAGAAACGGCCATTATCCTCATCGCTTTTGTAATCGTCGCATCGGTGTTTGCCTATGTCGCTCTTTCAGCCGGCCTGTTTTCCACTCAAAAGGCTAAGGAAGCCATCCACTCCGGCCTGAACGAAGCTCAAAGTACCATAGAGGTAAAAGGTAACGTCTACGGGAGAATGGAGAGCAGCATACTGACAGAGGTCTATTTCACTATTTCCGCCGCCACAGAAGGCGACATGATAGACTTCACCGATACTTCTTCCGGCAACTCCTCCAACAAGGTTATTGTTACGTACAGCGACGCTTACCAGTTAATCCCAACGGTCAACTGGACAATGGAGAAGCTGAATACGAATTCCACCGATAACCTGCTGGATAAAAACGAGCTGTTTATGCTAACGGTAGACCTTACCTGCGTCAGCGAAAATGTCAGCGACGAGTGGAAGCCGGGTCCGTATCACAAGTTCCAGCTGGAAGTAAAGCCACCCGTGGGTGCCGTGCTCATCCTGGAGCGCACCATCCCCGCCAGGGTTGACCAGATTGTAAACCTGTATTAGTGAAAGCAATATTTACCAGCGGTAACGGTATAAAGATGCGGGAATTTTCAAAAATAATAAGTAAATACGCAAATATTTATAAAGAAAGTTCCACCCGGTTATGGATGGTTCTTGCTTTTATAGCGGGTATGACATTTGTGCTGGCCCTGGCGCAGATACCGGTTACTACCATTATATTTAACGGCCAGCCGCAGAAATACGAACCCGCGCTACCTGCATCCCCGGATAGCACCGATTTTTCAAGGCCCGGCGGCAGCACCGATAGTATCCGTCCGGAGACATTTGATAATTACGAGCTGGTTTACGTTCCCTTTATGACGGCGAGCTTATCCGGATGACGGATACGCTCCAACTCGATAAGACGGTAAACCAGTGCAAAGGAGAGTGATGATAATGTGAATATAAGGTGTAACGACTGAAGATAAAAAGTAAATAAATGGAAGGGGGTGATTAATTAAGAACTAGAAGTGTGAAGGAAATCCCAGGAAAAAATACTTTACTTGAAAATTCCCATTAACTAAGGAGGAAAAATGCTAAAGAAATTCATGAATCATGAGAAAGGTATCACCGGTCTGGAGACTGCCATCATCCTGATTGCTTTCGTCGTGGTGGCCGCGGTCTTTGCTTACACGGCGCTTTCCGCCGGACTTTTCACCACGCAGAAGAGCCAGGAAGCAGTCTATTCCGCGCTCGAAGAAGCCAGGAGCACTCTTGAACTTAGAGGCCCCGTTATCGCCACAGCCACCGCTGCCGGCGGCAACGTCAAGCAGGTAACATTCGTCGTTGCCAACGTACTCGGCGGTGAGGATATCGACTTCACCCCACCGGCCGAATCAGGCGGTGACGATGGTCTGGCTTTAACCGGAACCAGCGCCACCAACAAGGTAGTCATCAACTACATCGACAAGAACCAGACTGCCGACAACCTTTACTGGACCAAATCGCCACTCGGTACCACCGATGGTGACGACCTGCTCGAAACCAACGAGAAATTCCAGATAACCATCGGCAACTCTGCCAACGGCACAGGTGGCGGCAACCTTATCGATGCCCTTGACGGCAATTTGCTGGGTACCAATACTACCTTCACTCTGGAAGTAGTAACCCCGGTTGGCGCCGTGCTGAACATCGAGCGCACTACACCTGCGTACATCGATACTATCATCAACCTGCGCTAGAGTAATATCCACCAACAACCAATAAGGAGGAAAAATGCTTAACAAATTTCTAAGACGTGAGAAAGGTATTACCGGCCTGGAGACCGCTATTATCCTCATCGCCTTCGTCGTAGTGGCCGCGGTCTTCGCCTATACGGCACTGTCGGCCGGACTTTTCACCACGCAGAAGAGCCAGGAGGCCGTTTATTCCGCACTCGAGGAAGCCCAGAGCACTATGGAACTCAGAGGCTCCATGATCGCCACCGCTAACGGCACCGGATCCACTGCTAGAATCAAACAGTTGACCTTCACCGTAGCCAACGTGCTGGGCGGCGAGGCCATCGATTTCACCCCGCCGACAAATGGCGCTAATGGAACCTCCACCGGCACTGCCAACAAGGTAATCATGAACTATCTTGATAAGAATCAGGCAATAGACAACCTTTACTGGACCGTTAGCAAACTGGGGAAAGAAGATGGTGATGACCTGTTGGAAGCCAATGAGAAATTCCAGGTAACAATCGGTGGTGCTGCAACCACGCCCGGTAATCTTATTGACGCTCTCACCCCGGACCTGAATGTCAATACCACCTTCAGCATCGTGGTAATGACTCCTGTCGGCGCGGTACTAACCCTCGAACGCACCACGCCTGCGTACATCGATACCATAATGAACCTGCGTTAAGAGCCGGTTTAGTTAGTTTAAGTTTGACAGAGCGGGTGGGGGTCTCCGGCCGGGCCCCCACCCCAAACCTGTGCGACGTTAAGTGGGTGCTACCCGCTTCCGGAAGCTGTGGGAGATGTGGAGAGTCACAAGCATCCGCTCCCGGGGAATAATGGAGGTCTTTTGTGGACAAGGCCATAACTACAGCACTACTTATAATAGCGGGAGTTGTGTGTATGATATTTGTCTTTAACAGCGTTTATCCGATGGTAAACCGCTCCAGCCAGGCCATGGTCAGCATGGCCGAACATGTCGATGAGCGGATGAAGAGTCGGATAAATATTGTTCATGCGGCAAATAGTGCCAACCACACGTATATTTACCTGTGGGTAAAGAACGTGGGCACCCAGCGCATAACCAACGTGGAAGAGAGTGACCTGTTCCTCGGGCCGTCGGATAACTTCTCACGCATTCCCTACTTCGGGGATGCGGAGGAATTCTTTCCACAATGGGACTTCAACCTGGAGAATGATACCGAGTGGCAGACCAGCGCCACCTTAAAAATAACTATAACTTACACTACCGACCCCGGTACGGGGACTTACTTTACCAAGTTTATTATACCGAACGGAATATCCGACGAGTTTTACTTCAGTATGTAACGGAGAAGAATCATGGAGACAGCTATTGTCTCAATAATATGTATCGCCCTGGTAGTATTCGGCGGCATGACAATGTCCCAGGGGTTCATGACGTCAGTCGATGCCAGCACAAACGGACTCGACGAGGTTGGCCAGAGAGGTGAAACTATCATGAGGACGGAGCTAACCCCGCTTAGCGCCGAGCAGCCTGCGACCGATACCGTTGAAGTTACGCTGGAGAATTCCGGCCAGACCAAGCTGGCTGATTTTGAGAAGTGGGATATCATCGTGCAGTACTACGACGGCACCGGCACCTACCACGTAGAATGGCTACCCTACACCGAAGAGGCCCTGGGCGACGACAAATGGGAAGTGGCCTGGATTCATCTTAACGGAGGAGCCGAGGTGTTCGAGCCGAATGTGCTGAATCCCCATGAGCAAATAATGATAAGGGCCCAGCTCGACCCGTCGGTAGGCGCCGGCACCACGAATATGTTTATCGTGGTCACCCCCAGCGGGATTACGGCTTCTACCTACTTCTCGCCATAACGAGCCGGTACCGGAGGAATTAAGTTAATACTAATGAGAAAATTACTAAGGAGCGAATGACATGGCGACGGCTGTCGTCTCAATTATATGTATAGCCATGATAGTACTAGGAGGTATGACATTGTCCCAGGGAATTCTCACCTCGGCGGACTCTGCGGCCCTTAGCGTGGATGAAATCGCCTCGAGGGAAAGCGAAGTGTCCAGGACCGACCTGACCATACTGCGCGCCACGTACCTTTCCTGGGCGGACCGCCTGCGGGTAATCTCGGAGAATAGCGGCCAGACCAAGCTGGCCAGCTACGACAAATGGGACTTTATTGTCCATTATTACGATGACGGCGGGGAATATCATACCGAATGGCTGCCTTACACGACAGGCAATTTAAGCGATAACGAGTGGAAAAAGGTGAGAATAGGACTGAACGGGCCGACGGAATATTTTGAGCCGGATATCATAAATCCCGAGGAGAGGCTGGAAACCCTGGCCAGGCTTAATCCCCTCCCGCACGACGGCACCACCGGGGATATAACACTGGCCACTCCCAACGGAGTTTACGATTCTATTTCGTTCTGGAAGCCCGGCTACACGCTGCTCACTCCCCACTCGGAAAACACCACCATCAGCAACACCGAGTATTACGAACTCGTGGAAGCCGTTGAGGCCGACGGCGCCGCCGTAACTCATGAAACCTTTGTCCCGAACAGTACCGCGGGGCGATGGCTGCTGTACAACCAGGATGATACCGGCAGGTACGCCAGACACGTATTTCCGCTGTCCGGCATCAGCCAGATACCGGCGGAAACATGGATGGTCTACTATCGCTGCCTGGCGTCCGGACTGACCAATATCCAGAACAACGAGATTAACTTCGATATTGAAATAATCATCAGGCAGGCGGACGGCACGGTGAGAACGGTAATTGCGGATGAGACAGCGGATATCTACCTGCTGCGTACCGAGGTGGACTACTGGCTTACGAAAAGCGCCAGTTACAATTTCCCCGGTTACACGGTGGTCGACGACAGTGATTACCTGGAGATTGCCTACTACGGGGAAATAATAGGCAACGGTTCCGCGGATGACGGATACCTCCGCCTGCAAATTGACGATAACACCCTGGACCCCTCCGACCAGACCAGGATAATGGTCCCGTAAAGGAAACGACATGCTGGAAAAGTTGAAAAAATTAATATCCAGAGGCGAAGGCAAAGGCAAAGGCAAAAGCAAGAATAAGACCAACCGCATGATGAGCTTTGACATGTTCTACCAGCTCTCATACATGTCAACCATCGCCGCTGCCGGTGTACCGCGCGACCTGATTTTCGAGCGTTCCGCCGGGCTGCAGTGCGCCTCTGCGGAATATTTTAATAGAATCGAGCTGGCCCGTAGAAGATTAAAGTACGATTATGCCCGGGCCTGCCGCGCCGTGGGAGAACCGCTCAAGGAAGAAGATGTTAAAGGCCTGCTGCTGCGCTTTTCCAGTTCCCTCATCTCCGGCGAACCGGAAGCCGATTTTCTCATGAGAGAAGCCCACGCCCGCGCCGAGGATTATGAAAACGAATATACCAGAAGCCTGGAAGGCCTGAAAATGTGGACCGACGCTTACGTCTCCCTCATCCTTTCGGCGGTCCTGGTGGTGGTCATCGGGATAGTCTCCACCATGATATGGAAAATCGAGACATCCCTTATTATAGCCATGGCGTTCATCGCCGTCAGCACTACCGCCGTCGGCGTCTGGCTTATCTGGCTGATCTCGCCAAAGGAGATTATAGTCCTGCGCTGGGCGGGTTCCAAGGAGCAAAAGCTCGCCCGCAAGCTCTTCAAACCCATGCTCGCCGTCGCCGTGGGTATCGGCGCCCTCTTTTTATTAACCGGGCAGAACCTGGGGCTGGCGTTTCTGGTATTGGCAGGGATTGTCTTCCCCGTGGGCTTCATCATGTCGCGGGACGACCGTAAGGTTTCCAAGAGGGACGATGAAGTAGGAACGTTCTTGCGTTCCCTGGGCGGTGTTTGTACCGCCCTGGGCACAACGGTTAATGCCGCGCTGGGACGGCTTGATCTCGATGCCATCAACGTGCTGCGGAGTTCTGTAAAGAACCTGTATACCAGGCTCACCGCCGGCATCAGGTCCAGGCTATCCTGGAAGATATTCATCGACGAGACCGGAAGCGAGCTCGCACACCGCAGCGTGGGCATGTTCTATGACGCTATTGAAGTCGGCGGCTCGGCGGGACAGGCCGGCCAGCACGCCGCTTCCTTCGCCAACCGGATTGCGTTGCTAAGGGCTAAACGAAGGACGATATCCGGCCCTTTCCGCTGGCTCTGCATTACCATGCATACCGCCGTCGTTATCATACTGGTCTTTATCACCGAGGTTATCGTGGCCTTTGGCAATATGGTATACGAAGCCCAGGAGACAATGCCATCACTGTCCGGAGCCCCTTCTTTCAGCTCTCTCTCCAGCTTCAATCTCTCCGGCCTGGAGATAATGCACCAGATGGTATTACCGCTGGTGCTGATATTCACGATAGCTAACTCTATCGTTCCCAGTCTGGCAGAGGGCGGGAGCAGATATAAAATATTAAGCAATTTTGGAATTACAGCGGCTATATCCGGCCTGGCCCTTCTTATCCTGCCGGCCTTAGCCAGCGCGTTGTTTACGTCCGTATCCCACTTATAAGGAGGTAACATGGAAACCAAGACCGATATTGAAACGGAAACCGGTGTAGATTCATTGGAAGATGAATTACAGAAAGTAAGCGATGAATTGAAAGAGATACTCTTTGATATCCGAATTTACATCATGGAAGCTCAAACACCTATCCCTAATGATCTGGTACGGGAAAGCCTTCGAGAAGAGCTCGAAGGAAAAGGAGGGTAAAACGTCATGGCGGAAGATAAACAAACAGAAACGATGCAAGATGAAATAAAACTGCTGAAGGGCGAAGTAAAGCAATCACTGGCCAGCGTGAGAGATTACCTGCTCAACATGGAACTGCCATCTACTGAATTTTCCACTATACTGGCAGCTCTAGGCGGTGACGGCCAGCAGAAAGTGACCATCGACGGCGCCATCGCGAACGCAATAGGCAATAAAGCCGCCGAGGCCCTGAACGAAGTGCCTCAAGATGCTTTACCTGCCGAGCAATTTACTGAAGAGTCTGACGAAGGTGAAGAGGAAACTGTCCCCGAGGACGAAGACCTGCTCAATATGGAGAACCCGATGGGAGAACAATCCGGCATGGCCTCGGATGAAAGCCAGATCGGCGATGGGGCAGACTTATTACCGGAAGATTCGCTACTCTCTCCGGATGAAACAGAACTCTCTCCGGATGAAATGGAACTCTCTCCGGATGAAACAGAGCTTTCTCCCGAAGATGCCCTTGAAGAAGAAACATTCGGCGATGATGACGAATTCAGCGAACCCGAAGAACTTATAGAACAAGGTGAAACCTACACGCCTGAACCAGAGATGTCTGAAGAGGAGGAACAGCCCGTGGACTATGACAGGATTACTACTGCCGAAGCGGATTCGGCTATACCGAAGGTAAATATGCTTGCCAATTTAATCAACTGGATTTCCAGGGCCAAGCAGGAAATAGGCTACGACCAGTTGCCCACGTTCCTGGAAGTTTACGGCATCAGCGGGCACCTATCTCCGGAGTTGAAGGAAATCATTATACACCTCGCGGAAATATCGGCGGAGCGACCCGAGGTCATCAACAATGCGGAAGTCTGGAGCCAGTCCATGCTGTCGCTCCATGGCATCCTGACGGGAGGCGATGCCCCGCTCAACCCGGTAATACCTGCCTGGACCGAAACCGCCAGCGAGTCTGAACCGACCGAGGAGGAAATCATCGAGGTGGACAAACCTAAAGAGTCGACACCGAAACTGAAGCTCGTATTTCCCAACGGTGACGGTAAGAGCAAGGAGTTCTGTATCGACCTTAACCTGGAGGAGAATAATGATGATTCTCCTCAAAAGCGTAAAAACTGAAATACCCCGCGCGAAAGAGGTGATTAACAATGGCTACAAAGAAAAAGAAGGAGTTCATAATTACCGGCGTGCCGGAAGTCGATGAGAAGCTGGGCGGCGGTATACCGCTCGGTTCTTTATGTCTCATCGAAGGCCACTCTGACGCCGGCAAGAGCGTCCTGTGCCAGCACTTAACCAACGGTACCCTGGTAACCGGAGAAATTTCGGTTGCTTACTATACTACGGAAAATAATGTCAGAAGCCTGATAAGCCAGATGGAATCGCTGGCGATGAACGTGCAGGACCACTTCCTGGCGGACCACCTTCGTATTTACCCGCTGACCTTTCATAGCAGCATGCAGGGCGGTCAGAAACCGTTTTACGTCCTGACACACCATTTCTCCAACCAGCCGCAGGAGTTCAAACTGATAATAGTGGACTCTATCACGCTGCTGGTAGCGCACAGCAATCCGGTAGCCATCATCGATTTCTTTTCCAGATGCAAAGGCTTATGTGACGATGGAAAAACGATAATCGTGGTAGCGCATTCTTATGCTTTTGAAGAAGATATGCTTTCCCGTACCCGTTCGTTATGCGACGCACGTTTCAGGCTCCGCCTGGAGCAGGTGGGGGACAGCATGATAAAGCTCATGGAGGTACTTAAAGTACGCGGCGCCGAGCGCCCTACCGGTGACGTAGTGAGTTTCGATATCGAACCCAAAATGGGTATGCGGATAATCCCGCTTGCTAAAGCTAGAGTCTAGGAGATTAGATGCTTCGTCTACCGTTTGAAATAAAAAGTTGTCCCGGAGAATGCGGGAAAGAATGCGGGTCCGCCGTGGAGAAATGCCCGATATACTCGAAACTCCCGGCCGAGTTCCAGGAAGTATGCAAGAAGAACCCGCATCTTCTCCAGTACCTGCGCATGCTCCCGGAAGATAAGATAAAAATCCCGGATTATTATGAAAAAGTAACGCGTGCGTTGAAGGGCACCAAGGACCCTAACCTTCTCTATAATGTCGGCGGCGGCGTATTCGTACACATCCTGGCCAACATGGAAGATATCAGGGACTACTATGTCGCCGTGGAACCGAGCATGATTGACGCACAGGACAGCACCCTTGACGAGATTGAGTTGAAGCTCGCCGACTATGTTGAAGAGCTCGAAGGCGTGTTAGATTCCGGTAAACGGTTCGAAATCATCATGGATATCGTCGATAGAGTTGTTACAGTTAACGGTTGGAAGCCGGATACGCCAATACAGAAGAAAGATGAGAACCCGGAAGAGGGTAAAGACGGGGGTAATGAAAAGAAAAAGAAAGCGAAAAATATTCCTTCCCCTAAATCCAAAGGTGGCTCCAAGGGAAAGATACATATAACCAGGTTCCAGTACACGAGCCTCCGCTATCTGCTGAGGCGTAAGCTGGAGGGCATGGGAGTCCTGGACCCCATGATACTGGACCCTAATATTGAAGATATTTCCTGTTCCGGACTCGGTAATATCTTTGTGGAACACAAGGTTTTCGGCGGTCTCCGGGCCAGCATCGGATTCGAGACCAACGAAACGCTGGACAAATTCGTCATCGAGCTGGCCGAGAGCATCAAGCACCCGGTTACCTTCCGTGAACCGGTGGTCGATGCCACCCTGCCCGATGGCTCCCGTATTAATATCGTCTACGGCACCGATGTTTCCAAGCGGGGCAGCAACTTCACCATCAGGAAGTTCAGCGATACGCCGCTAAGTATACTGGAGCTTATCCAGTTCGGCATGCTGAGCTACGATATGGCCGCCTATCTCTCCATCATACTCCAGGAAGGTATGAATGTCTGGGTATCCGGGGAAACGGCCTCCGGTAAAACTACCCTGCTGAACGCTCTCACTACCTTTATTCCCCCCGATGCCAAGATAGTAAGCATCGAAGATACCCCGGAAGTCCAGGTGCCGCACCATAACTGGATTCGCGGGGTTACCCGCGGTTCCGATAAAGGGGGCGACTCCTCCGAGGTATCCATGTTCGACCTTCTCAAGGCTGCCCTGCGGCAGAGGCCCAACCTGATAATCGTCGGTGAGATACGAGGTGCCGAAGGCGCTATTGCCTTCCAGGCCATGCAAACCGGTCATGCAACTATGAGCACCTTTCACGCGGCATCCGTATCCAAGCTCATCCAGCGTGTTACCGGCGTCCCCATCAGCGTACCCAAGACATACGTGGACAACCTTAATGTCGTCGTTATCTGCCAGCAGGTCCGGCTGGCCAACGGCGGCCTTGCCCGGAAAATAACCAGCGTTAATGAAATCGTCAGCTACGATTCGGTGGGCGACTCTTTTTCTTTCATCGAGACTTTCAGCTGGAACCCGCTGGACGACTCTTTCCTGTTCCGGGGTTTCCAGAACTCATACCTGCTGGAGAATAAAATCGCTCCCAGGCGCGGCCTCCCTGAAGAAAAGAGAAGGCAGATATACAAGTTATTAAAACAAAGGTCAGATGTCCTGAGACGCATCACCGAGCAGGGGAAAACAGATTTTTACGAGGTATACGCGATATTATCCAAGGCTTACCGGGACGGATTATTCCGGTAATAACAGGGGTGATTACACAGCAGGTTTACCGCAGCCTGCCGTCAAGGAGGTTATAAATGCGCATTAAAGGTTTTAAAATAGGCAAATCCAAAGAAAAGTCAAAAGATAACGACACGCCCGTTAAAGGTACCACCACCGAACAGATTGCCGAGATGGGAGAAAAAATCAACGGCAGAACCAAGAACCTCGAGGAAACGGCCCAGGAATTACAGGAGCTTACCGACGGATCTTCTACCCCCGAGGGGGACGAAGATATCCCTGTCGGGCCTCACCCACCGCTGGATGAGTTGACTATCGAACCGGATGAACAACTCATCGACGCAGATGATATCGATTTGGAAGCGGAAGCGCTCGTGGACGGCAAAGAGGCAATCAAGGTGGTCGAGGTTGGCGTAGGAAACGCTACGCCGCCCGAAGGCAAAACAGAAGTAAAAGTAGAGGATGTCGGCGCCGATTCCATCAACAATCTTTTTAGCGACGATGAGGAAGAAGAAAATCCGCTGGCTAACTTAATTAAAGCGCTACCCGACGTTCCAGCCAGCGAACTAATGGATGATTTGAACGAAATAAAAGGAATAATTAAGGAATGGCAGCGAAGCTAAATTATATTTACCGCGCA
This sequence comes from uncultured Dehalococcoidaceae bacterium, assembly GCA_964409485.1. Taxonomy (GTDB): domain Bacteria; phylum Chloroflexota; class Dehalococcoidia; order Dehalococcoidales; family RBG-16-60-22; genus JAFGPF01. Next base: position 23,693 of record CAYPDM010000015.1, read on the forward strand.
GTCTGGGAATTCATGCTCGCGGGACTGGGTGAATTCCCCGATAAAATATGGGGTTATCATGGTTGCTGGTCATGGCACCGCAGTAGTAGCCTGAAATTGCAGGGCAGATATATACAAATGCCCGCAATACCTGTTGCGATAGATGATGCCTTGGTAATAAAGCGACTGTACCCTAAGGATAACCAGGGAGGCCTAAGATGATTAACAGACGCAACAAAAAGAGATGGTGGTCAAATACACACTTAAGATACATCATAGTTATTATGGTGTTATGCTCCGTTATTTACTATCTACCCGTTATCGGGGGCCTCTTCGGCTGGACATCACTGGAGAACTCTCTTAACAGTCTTCACAATTTCTACGGGATTGACTTTTTAGGCCTGGTATTCTTCGCGCCGGTGGTCTACACCGCTTATGCACTCGGCGTGATACCGGCTATAATGGCAGCCCTTATCGCCATGTTAATCCTGCTGCCCCATGCAATACTTATCGATACCTACCCTAACGCCCTTTTTAAGCCCACGGCGTTCGTAATAATTTTAAGCGCCGTCGGCGCGGTAGTCGCCTTACTGCAAAAGAGCGAGCAGGAACACCGCCAGGGGATGAAAGAAATGAAATGCCTCTACGATATCGGCAAGGGGGCAGATGAAAGCGGCTCCGTTGAGGAGTTTCTATCGAAGGTGGTGGGTATTGTTCCCCAGGCTATGCAGAACCCTGAAGAAACCAAGGTTAGAATTACGTTCCACGACCAGGTCTTTATGAGTGACAGCTTCCACAAGTCTTCCAGTAAAATAACCGAGAATTTAACAGTCGGTGGGGAAACGATGGGTCTTATCGAGATATATTCATACCGGGATAATCCCTACCTGAAGAAAAGAAATCACCTGACCAAGACACTCGTCGAGAGAATCTGCGGCGCCATCCGGCAGGTAGAACTGGAACAGTCTCTACAGGGCTACTACGAACAGCTGGAGAAAGAGGTTGAAAGCCGGACGAAAGACCTGGAGCACGTACAGGAAAAGCTTATCCGTTCCGAGAGACTGGCGGCCGTGGGCGAACTGGCTTCAGGGGTCGGCCACGAGCTCCGCAACCCCCTCAACGTGATAAGAAACTGCGCTTACCTCCTCAATATGTCCCTCACCGATAAAGGCGATGAAGAGGCGGTTAATACGCTGGGAGTACTGGACAAACAGATTGACATCGCCAACAAAATCGTCACCGACCTCCTGGACTTCACCCGAATCACTCCTCCGTCGCCGGACAGGGTGGACCTTAAATCATTAATTAATGAAAGCCTTTCATGGATAACCGTACCGGAATATGTCACCGTCAATACCAATCTCAACGGTAACCCCATGAAAGTCAGGACCGACGCCGAGCAGATAAGCCGGGTCTTTACCAATATAATTTCCAATGCCATACAGGCCATGAATGGGAAAGACGGAGAGCTTAATATAGACTCCGGCACAGAGAACGATAACGTCTGGATAAAGTTCCAGGACAACGGATGCGGCATTCCCAAAGATAACTTCGATAAGATATTCGAGCCGCTCTTTACCACCAAACCTAAAGGCATCGGCCTGGGCCTGGCCATTACCAAGAGACTCGTTGAGCAAAACGGGGGCAAGATTGAAGTCGCCAGCCAGGCGAAACAGGGCACGACCTTTACCGTGAAGCTACCGCTATAGAAAAGGAGATAACCAGATATGGACAGAGAACCGACAATCCTTGTCGTTGATGATAACGAGGATTTACTGGACACATTCGCCATGATTTTAAAGCGGCGGGGTTTCAGCGTCGAAACGGCAAGCGACGGCGCATCCGCCGTAGACAAGTTTAAAGAGCATGATTTCGATGTTACGCTGATGGACATCGTTATGCCGGAGATGAACGGCGTAGAAGCTTCACGCAAAATAAAAGAGAGCCAGCCCGAAGCCTCAATAATCCTGATGACGGCCTATTCCGACGAAGACCTGATTCAAATAGCCAGGAAAGAGGGCGTACGCAGAATAATCCAGAAACCGATAAGAATAGACAAGCTGATAGAGCTGATTAACGAGGCTGCCGGCAACCAGCCGATTCTCATCATCGATGACGACGCCGATATATGCGATACCCTGACCCGGGTTCTAAAACAACAGGGACACGAAGTAATTACGGCGGGCAGCGGCGAAGAAGCGGTTACGATAGCTCAAGATAAAGACCTGCAGATGGCTTTTATCGATGTCAAACTGCCGAACATAGACGGGCTGGAGACCCTCCTGCGCCTGAAGGCAATCAACCCGGACATCCTTACCGTGATGATGACGGGATTCCGCAACGAAGTTAAGGACGCCCTGGACAAGGCCCAGGAAGCCGACGCCATCACCTGCCTTTACAAACCATTCGACCCCGCGGAAGCCGCCGATATAGTGAGTAAGATTACCAAAAAGAAACGTCATTCCAGGAGAGCGGATGAAAGCTAATGAAAGTGTGCTGGTAGTCGATGATGACCTCGATTTTCTGAAAATTATCAGCCGTATCCTGAAAAGCAAGGGTTACGATGTGGAAACCGCCCCTTCCGCCGGTGAGGCGTTATCCCAACTGAAAGGGCGTTTCTACAATTCCGCTATTCTGGATATCAGCCTTCCCGACGCCAACGGCACGGAACTGCTTTCCGGAATCCTTGAGATTCACCCGGATATCATCGCTATCATGCTGACCGGCCACTCTTCGGTACGTAACGCGGTGGAATCGCTGAATCGGGGCGCCTTTGCCTACCTGGAGAAACCCCTGGACCCGGAGAATCTGCTATCGGTTATCAACCGCGGCCTGGAGAAACAGCGCCTCGTCCTGGAAAACCGGCAACTGGTGGAAGAACTGGAACGGCACAACCGCGTCACCGATACTCTTCTCAATGTATCGCAGGCCGTATCACGTTCGCTCGACCTGCATCAAATTATCAATTCTGCGCTGAACACGGTAACCCAGTCTACCGGCCTGGAGGCGAATTTCCTCTACCTTAGTGAAAACGACCATTTACTACTGAAGGGCCATCGTGGTTTATCCAAAAGAGTAGTACAGGCTATGCCTAAAGCACTGGGCAAGGACAGCGGCGTTATCGGGCGTATCTTCGCGGAAGCCAGACCAGAAATAATCGAAGACCTGGCCAGAAATGCAGAATCCGACCTCGCTTTCCTGATTGACGGCGGTTATCGTTCGTTTGGGGGCGTTCCCCTGACCATCCTGGGAGATAGTATCGGCATCCTGGGCGCGGCCACCAGTTTCTCAAGATATTTCAGCGACAATAACACCGAGCTTCTTACGGGGATAGGCCGCGAGATAGCCATTGCCGTGCGCAACGCCCAGCTCTACGAAGAGGCTTCCAGCGCCAGGGCGCTCCGTGAACTTGACTCCATGCGCACCGAGTTCCTGGCCAATGTTTCCCACGAACTCCGCACCCCGCTGGCCGTTATAAAGGGGTCCGCCAACAGCCTCCTGCAACCCGACGTAATTTTCGATGAACAGACGCGTCGCGACTTCCTGTCATCCATTGATAAAGACGCGGATACGCTGACCCGGCTGGTAGACGACCTTCTCATGATGTCGCGACTTGAAGCCGATGCTCTAGAGGTAAAAAGGAAACCGCATAAACTCTCGGAGGTAATTTACGCAATAAAGGACAGGCTGGAGAAATTGACAGCCAGACACCACCTGCGTATCGACATCCCCGATAAAATACCGCCGGTGTTAATCGACGAAGTGCGTATCAGCGAGGTGCTTACCAATCTTGTGGAGAACGCGGTGAAGTTCTCTGACGAAAATACCACCATCACCATCGAAGCTCATGCCAGCGGTAAAGAAGTAGTTTTAAGCGTGACGGACGAAGGCATCGGTATTCCTCCGGAACTTCACCATAAAATATTCGAACGCTTCTTCCAGGGAAACGGTCGTAAGACCGGGAGGAGAAAGGGGACCGGACTGGGGCTAGCCATCTGCCGGGGTATAATCGAGGCGCATGGCGGAAAAATCTGGGTAGGGAATGGAACGACCAGGGGCACCAGTTTCAGTTTCAGTCTGCCGGCGGACTAAAGGGGGAACAACCATGGATAAGAAACACATACTTATTGTTGACGACGACCCGGCCATTTTAAGATTGCTAAGCACGAATCTCAAGGCGCGCGGCTACCAGGTGATTGCCGCTATCGACGGGGAGGAATCACTGGAGGCAGTGCAGGGAAATTTCGTCGACCTGATAATACTCGACCTCATGATGCCCAAGGTGGACGGAGTTGAGGTAGTCCGCCGCGTCAGAGAGTGGTCCGACGTGCCTATAATTATACTAAGCGCCCGCGGCGACGAAAACGATAAGGTCAAGTGCCTGGAACTGGGCGCCGACGACTATTTAACCAAACCGTTCGGAATCGCCGAACTGATGGCCAGAATAAAGACGGCCTTCCGCCACCGCGGCGACCCCGCCGTATCGCCGGCACAATCCAATTTTGTTTGCGACGGCATGGAAATTAATTTTGCCAAGAGGCGTGTCACGGTAAACGGCAAAGAGGTAACACTCACCCCTACCGAGTACGCCCTCCTGCAGCACCTGGCGGTGAACTCGGATAAAGTCCTCACGCACAGCATGCTTTTACAGAGTGTCTGGGGCAACGAATACTCGTCTGAAAAAGAGTACCTGCGCGTCTTCGTGGGGCGGCTGCGCCGCAAGCTGGAACCCGACCCCAAAAACCCCAAGTACATCCAGACCATCCCCGGCGTGGGCTACCACATAGCCATGAACGTGGAATAGCGTTTTAAATCAAACCGGAAAGCGGCGAGAGGAGCCTCAACGGCTCCTCTTTTTTATTTGTCTCTTCCCTGTCTTTTGGAGTACAATCAGTTAAACAATTTCCCAATTCAAAACCGAAGGAGTTGATTTATGGACACGAAAGAGATGGAGGCCAGGCTGGCAGCGCTGGAGAAAAAGGTCGGCATCCTCGACGACATTAACGAGGTCAAGCGGTTGCAGAGGGTCTACAGCTATTACGTCCAGCACATGATGCGCGACGAGATATACGACTGTTTCGCCGACCACCCGGATACCGCCCTGTACTGGCTGGAAGGCACCTGGCTCGGTAAAGAAGGCGTCAAACGCTATTTCGGGGTCGGCACGGACCGGCCGGAACCCCCACCGGGCTTTCTGCACCAGGTAATGCCAATTGCCGGCGTCGTGGACGTGGAGCCGAACGGGGAAAGAGCTAAAGGGCGCTGGTACGCCTTCGGCGGCGTTTGCGTCCCGGATAAGGATGAGAAACTAAACGGCTCGCTGGTCGGCGGCATCTACGAAATCGAGTATATCAAGGAAAACGGCATCTGGAAATTCCTGATGATAAGGTGGATTATCCCCTATACCGTCAGAGTCCCGGATGATGCCTGGACGCCCGCGGAAGTAATCGGCAAGGCGGTTGCGGAATTCAAAGCCCCCGGGCCCGATGTCCCGCCCGTATCCGACGACCCCAGGTTCGTGTCCGGCTATATCTTCCCCTTCCATTACAATCACCCGGTTACCGGCAAGCCAACTTCTGAAAACGATAAAAACAAGCGTTTAATCAGCGGAAAGGCGAAAAAACCGAAATAGAAAAGTAGAGGGCGAAAATGGCTGAATCTAAATACGGCAAATGTATCAAAACGGGACTTATCATAGACATACCTCACTACACCGGAAAATCGGTCCTGGCGCATAACGGCGAACTGGATGCAGACTGCAGCATCGGCTATCACTGCATCACCAAACCGATGTCCTTCGACCATCCCCATTCCCATAAGTTCCCGGAAATGCTTTGTTTTATCGGGGGGAACCCGGAAGACGTTACCGATTTCGGGGCGGAGATAGAGTTCACTCTGGGAGGCGAGAAACATACCATTACCTCCACCGCCGTTGTTTCCATTCCCTCCGGGGTAAAGCACTGCCCCATAGTCTTTAAGAAAGTGGAAAAACCGCTCGTATTCCTGGAGATATCGCTTACCCGTATCTGGAAACCGCCCAGGCGGCCGCCGAAGAATAAACCGGCTGAAAAACAGGCAAAATAAGGAGGATTTTATAAAATGGCAGAAACGAAATACGGGAAACATATCCTTCGTAACGCTTTTAAAACACACCATCAGATGGAAGGGCTTTCTGCCGGCGGCGACGAGATGGATGCCGACTGCATTATCACCCACCATGTTTTCACCAAACCGGAGATGGTGCTGAAGGAGCCTCACTCTCACAGCGACTTTGTCCAGCTGCTCTGCTTCCTGGGAACCAACCCGCTGGACGTGCGGGATTTCGGCGGGGCGGTAATCGAGATATGCCTGGGCGAGGAACAGGAAAAACACGTCATCGATTCCCCGGCCATAGTCTCCGTCGCTAAAGGACTGCCCCACGGCCCGCTGAACTTCAAGGTAATCTCCAGGCCTATTATCTTCCTTGAGGTAATGCTGACACGAACCTACCACCAGGATTAACCGGATAAGTAGTCGTTTCGTCTAATAATAGCAGTATGATAAAAGGCCGGCGCTGATTAATAATACCATCAATAAGGCGGTTCAGCGCCGCCTTCGGCTATGAGCACCGCTTCACCGCTCGGCAGGACATCGATTTTCCACCAGTGGCACGAGTCCTCCGGGCAGTCACGGGGATTATAGTCCTGTAAATCCGTTATGTTCCAGCGATACATGAACCAGAAACGTAACGCATCATCTCTCCCTTGCGTGAAGTAACTATGACTGACTCCTTCGTCGACCCTATTGCCCTCAAAATCGTTGAATTTCCACGGCTTGATTTCTTCCGGGAGGAGACTTCGCGCCTGCTTGAACGCCGAATCAATATCCGCGACCGGTACAGAATCGAACCGCCAGCTCTCCAGAAAATCGTTAAGGGCGGCAACCGTGGCATCGGACGCCTCGGGACGGCAGGCTACCCACATTTCCATCCAGCGTCCATACTTATGGAATTCCTGAAATTGCGCATCCGTCGCGCTATCCTGCCGCCAATCATGGGACTGCCACAATCCGCTTAGGTCATCGGCGACATCATCGGGGGGCGGCACGTAATTCTCCGGGGGAGGCGGCGGGCCGGTGATACGCAGCAGAGACACATAAGCGCCGCCTTCCGGTATCTGTGCCATTGCGTCGCGGGTATTTCCGTAAGTATGTCTCACAGAACCATCCGGCCGCTCCTCAATCGTTTCACGCACCCAGAAATCCGGCTGCCCCCAGCTATTGAAAGCTACCTGACCCTCCAAGTGCATCATGAGAAACTCCGGCCCCTCCACGGCCACCCACCCGGTCGGTAACTGCGCTTCCAGATAGTACTTATCCGAGCGGAAAAGCCCCGGGCCGATAGAGACACTGGCCACCTCCGGCTTTAAATCCAATACAGCATTCTCATTGGTGCAGCTATATGCTACATAGTGTACCGTGAAGGCCAGAGCCATCATGATAATAACGAGATATTTCATCACCTTGCGCCTCAAACCTTAAAAAGTATAAGGCAAGCCATATCACGAGTCAATATCACACTTAATACCCTTCATTATGTCAACCATGTTTACGTTCTAAACGCATGTTATGATTGTTTTCCCCCACC
>CAYPDM010000016.1:0-30722 GCA_964409485.1 uncultured Dehalococcoidaceae bacterium
AGATAAGAAACGAGGGGGGCGGGGTACGGGTTTCTTCGACAAGCTCAGAATGAGCGGAGGGGAAAAGGTGGTCTGGATTCTCGCTTTCGCGGGAATGACGACGTGTTAATAGTGGGAATAGATAAGTAACGAGGGGCGGCGGGGGTAAGCCCCCCTACTCGATTTTCACTATCCAGCCCATTCATGTTATCATCTATACATGAAAATTCAACATTTAGTCCTGCTATTTATCATCATACTCATAGCGCCGCTGGCGCTGGGCTGCGGGGGAGGAGAGGGAGCCAAAAACGCCGATAAAGTAACCGTACATTACACCGGCACCCTCGATGACGGCTCCGTGTTCGATTCCTCCCGGGGAAAAGCGCCGCTGGAATTCGTCATCGGGGCGGGGGAAATGATTGCCGGCTTTGATAAAGCCGTCAGGGGCATGAAGGTCGGGGAGGTAAAAACGGTGAAAATTTCCCCGAAAGACGCCTACGGCGAATACGATGAAGACCTGGTGATAACGATAGACCGGAGTACGATACCGGACTACTTCCCGGTAAAAATGGGCGATAAGCTGCCCCTGCAATCCAACCAGGGCGACTCAATAATGGCCGTAATTACCGATATCACCGAAGAAAGCGTTATCTGCGACCGCAACCACGAACTGGCCGGCGAAACGCTTACCTTTGAAATAGAGCTTATAAGTATTGAACCCGCCAATTGAACCGGGGCCACGTAAAAAGCACCTCGCCGCGGCGGATGCAATCGACCCGGCTTGCCCGGTCTACGGGCGTTTCCGGACCGGGGATAAAAGCTGACGCTTGATTATTACACAACCATCAATTAAAATAATACTGGCTTGTTTCTCGGGCCACTAGCTCAGCTGGTTAGAGCGCAGTCCTGATAAGACTGAGGTCTCTGGTTCGAACCCAGAGTGGCCCACCACATCTGGTACGGAAGGAAAATATCGGCACAGCACTCTTACTGCCACCCCGGTTCTCCACCCCATGCAGTAAATAAAGATGGCAACAACCGTTGCCGGCCAAATCAGAGTTAGAAACAACGTGTAAATATGGAGGAAAAGAATGCCAGCAGGTCTGATACTGAAAGAATTAGCGCGTTATAAAACAGGCACCTTCGCTCATATTATCCACAGACACTCCCTCCTTCGCCCGAACAAGGAGGCTTATGTCTACGGAGACCAGCGGTTAACCTATGGCGAATTTAATGCTAAAGTAAACAGCCTGATTCACGCCCTGCTGAAACTAGGCGTGAAAAAGGGCGATGCCATCGGCATACTATCCTGGAACTGCCTCGATTACGCCATCGTATACGGTGCGGCGATGAAAGGCGGCTACGTACTATCGCGTTTCAACCCCAGGCTCGGCGTGGAAGAACTCGAATACCTGATAAACTACTCGGAAGTCAAAACCCTTTTCGTCGGCCCGGAGATGGTATCCGCCACCGGAGCCCTCCGCCCCAGGATACCCGGGGTAAAAAATTACATATCCCTCGAAGAGACCGCCCCGGATATGGCCTTTATGCAGGACATCCTCAATTCCAATCCCACGGAAGAGCCCGATGTTACGATAGAAGAAGATGATAAATTCTTCATTATTTATACCAGCGGCACCACCGGCGTGCCGCGCGGCGCCGTGTATTCCCACCGGGAGGCCTGGGACGACTGCCGTATTTACATCATTAATCAGAGCATCCAGCCCGACGACAGGCATATCCAGGTATCTCCCATGTTCCACATCGCCGGGGATACCATGACTCGCTCTCTCCTCTACCTCGGCGCCTGCAATATCATTATGAAAACTTTCGACACGGAGGCTACCCTCCAGCTAATCCAGAATGAAAAGGCCACCCACATAGCCATCGTGCCCACCCACCTCGTAGCCATGCTCGCGGCGCCCGACATCAAGAAATACGATTTCAGCCACCTCAAGTTTATCTGGTACGGCGGTTCGCCCATGCCCCTGGAAGTGCTCAAAAGAGGCCTGGCGACTTTCGGGAACGTCTTCGGGCAGGGCTACGGCCAGAGCGAAAGCGGCCCCGCCATCTGTCATCTCTCCAAAGAAGACCACCAGACCCTGGGTACGCCGTCAGAAAAGATACTTACCTCCACCGGCCAGCCGGATATCGGCGTGCAGGTCAGAATCGTCGACGATAAGAATAAAGATATCGCCCCCGGCGAAATGGGCGAAATTGTCGTCCGCAGCAAACACAACATGATTGAATACTGGAAAAAACCCGAGGACACCCGCAAAACCATCGTCGATGGGTGGCTGCATACCGGCGATATCGGGTGCTATGACGAAAACGGCTACGTTTACATCGTCGACCGTAAAAAAGACATGATTATCACCGGCGGCGAGAACGTTTTCCCCAGGGAGGTAGAGGAGGTACTATACCGGCACCCCGGTGTTCACGAAGTGGCGGTAATCGGCATCCCGGACCCGTACTGGGTGGAAAAAGTACACGCCATCGTCAGCCTGAAGGAGGGCGCCAGCGCCACCGCCGAAGAACTCATCGCCTTCTGTAAAAAGAACCTGGCCGGTTATAAGTCCCCCAAATCCGTAGAAATTATCGATGCCCTGCCCAAGAACGCCGCCGGGAAGATAGTGAAGCGCGAACTGCGTGAAAAATACTGGGCGGATTCAGACAGGAAAATCTAAGCCGCCCCAATCGTTACCGTTAAACTACCCGCATCCCTCTCCCTCAATGGGAGAGGGATTTTTTCATAAATTTAACTTTCAAGGCTCCGTAAAATGGGTGATAGCACCATTCTGAAATCCAAGCTAAAGCCCAATCGCCCGTTTACCCGTCAGGGTATTCTATAATCAGCCGACACGTGAAGGTAAAATTTATGAGCAACTACAAACGCCGGGCGATGCTCGGCTCACTGGCGCTATTGTCTCTTTTAGCAGGCTTATTCACTCCGGTACCGTTGCCGGGTGATAATTACGAAGCATCCGCCCAGTCGCCGGGAGCCCCCGACCTTATTATCGAATCGATTTACTGGTGGCCTGAAGTACCGGCAATCGGAAGCACGGCTACCTTTACCGTGACTATCAGAAACCTGGGTGAAAGCTGGACCGAACCATTCCGTCATGTTTATTACATCGATGACGAAATAGCGTCTTCCATCAGCAACGGCGGGATGAGCCCGAATACCAGCACGGTTAATTATTTCACCTGGAAGGCTAAAGCCGGCGAGCATATTCTCCGGGCGGTCGTCGACCACGATAGTGAAGTCGCAGAAAGCAACGAGGACAACAACGAAAGGACATACGCCTTTTCCGTCCTCGCCCCGGACCTTATCGTCGATGATATAACCCTATCGCCGGAAAACCCATCCGTGGGCGACGATACAACCTTCAGCATCAGGATAAAAAACCGGGGGAATAAAAGAGCCGGCGTCACTAACGTGGGCCTGGTCATCGATGGGCATTCCCACGGCTATCGCCCGATTCCGATACTGGAACCCGGCGATAACAGCACCATTGACTGGCAGTGGACAGCTATGACGGGGTCACACAATTTCCAGTTAATCGCCGATTTTCTCAACCAGGTCAAGGAAAGCGATGAAGATAATAATACCAGGGTGGTAACGTACGCGACTCCCACTCCCGACCTCACTATCGACTCAATAACTTATTCGCCGGTAAATCGCACGGCAACCGGCAACGTAACCTTTACCGCCACTATCAGCAACCAGGGGAGCGGCACTTCCGGCGTCGCCTTCCTGGCTTTTTGCGTGGATAATGTATGGGAAGACACTGTTAGCGTCACTCAACTCGGCGCCAACGCCACGACCACAAAAACGTTTTCCTACCTCGTCGGCGTCGACAGCCACGCCTTTAAGCTCGTTATTGACGCCAGCGAAGATGTTACGGAAAGTGACGAGACCAATAATACCCTGGAAATAACCCTGCCCGCCATCGCCCCGGACCTTATCGTCTACAGTATAACGTGTTCGCCGACGCAGCCGCTGAAGGCCCATAAAATGGTCTTCAATATAACCGTTAAGAACCAGGGAACAAGACCGGCGGAACTGGTTGACGTCTACCTGTACGTCAACGAAGCTTTTAAATTATCGTCAAAGCTATCGTCGATTTCCGCCGACGGAACGGCTACGGCGGTCATCCCATGGCTGACCAGTGAAGATTCGATCAATATCCGAGTGGCTATCGACGAGGACAACCTCATATTCGAGAGCAACGAGTCCAACAACGAGATGACGAAGACGGTAACCTTCGTATCTCCCTCTCCCGAAGCAGACCTGATTATCCAGGACATTACCTGCACGCCGGCAAACCCGTCAATCGGCGATACGGTCACGATTACTTCGACTATCAAGAACCAGGGTTCCGGACTGGCGAGTCCTTCACACGTTGCATACTACATCGACGATATACTTGTTCAAACCGTGTATATCAATCAGATAAATGCAGGCGCTACGGCAACGAATAATGCCGCCTGGAACGCCGCAGCCGGCGCCCACACCATAAAAGCGATAGCTGATTATAATGGCAGCATCTACGAGACTAACGAAGCCAATAACGAAATGACCACAGCCCTTCAGGTATTCTCCCCGGACCTGGTTATCCAGCGTATAGACTGGTCGCCGGCGATTCCGACTGCGGGAGATGAGGTTACATTTACATTAACCGTTATAAACCGGGGCAACCTCAAGACCGAAGCTTCATACGTGAGTTATTACGTCGATGGTATATACCGGGGCAATCATAATATTGAAAATATCGACCCCGGTTCCACCGTCACCAAGACGTTCAACTATACGTTCTTGGCGGATTCTCATACCTTTAAGGCAATCCTCGATAAAGCCGATGAATTGATGGAAAGCGATGAATCCAATAATGAAAGAACGGTGAGTTTCCCCACCCCCGACCTTACCATCGAATGGATTACCTGGTCACCGGCCGAGCCATCGGAGAACTGTACGGTAACATTCGGGGTAACCGTCAGGAACACCGGCGACGGCCCGACCGACTCATCCTACCTGGACTGCTACATAGATGATACCCTGCAGGAGCGTATCCCCATGGATTCTATCGCCAGCGGCGCCACGGCCGCCGGGAGCTTCGCCTGGGATGTTACCTCCGGTGAACACGTTTTCAAGGCAATTGCCGATGGCAGCGACCGCGTCACGGAGACCGATGAGACCAACAATGAAAAGACCATTAATCTGCCGTTCCCCGGCGAGCCTGTAGAGGTCATACCCGAACCGGAAAGTCCCGCGGAAGCCGCTATTGCGGAAATCCCGGAAACGGAACAGCCGGAGGCGTTTGTTGAAGTTGAGGAAGCCGTCATCGAAATAGAAGACGATTTACCCGCCGACAACGCGACCGGGGAGCCAGATATAGCGTCCAATATCTCCGAGGAGCCTTCGACCGGCTGGCGGGATATCATTATGAATAAGTTCATTATCATCGGCGGCGCGGCGCTGGGCCTGTTGATTATCGTCGTGTTGCTGATACTGCGAAGGCGTTCCAGGAACGCCTGATATTATGTCAAACCCCTGCACTATAACATCCCATCATTAACACCACATCCTCCTGCCGTATATTTTTACGCACCGGCGTCCGTGGGCTTCATAAAATCCGGGAGGACGCGCCCAACAGCCCGTAAATATTAATCAGATTTTAATATTTGGCTGTTATCCTTTTTATAGAAAATCAAACGAAAGGAGGCAACACAACATGTGGCGAAGCAAGAAATTCATTATCACCGTGCTGCTGACTGTGGTAGTCCTGGGCGGTATTCTGGGCGGTTACGCCGTGGCCAACGCCGACGATGAAGATACCGACCAGCCCCCGGCGGGAAACATAAATTTCCTTGACAGGGTAGCGGAACTCTACGAGAAAAGAACCGGCGATGCCATCGACCCGGATGAACTCCAGGGCGCCTTTAACGATGCCAGGGAAGAACTGGGAAATCAGGCACGCGAACGCTTTCACGAGAGACTGCTGGAGGAAGGCAATATAACCCAGGAACAGCTCGACGAGTTTGAAAAGTGGATGTCGGAGCGACCCGACTTCGCGTCCGATGAGTTTAAAGAGTGGATGGACTCCATGCCGGATATCGGGCTGCCGTTCGGGCTGCCTAACGAAGACGGCGAAAGGTCTTTCGGCAAAGAGTTCCGGCACTTCCGCGGGTTCGCTAAAGGATTCGGCGGCGGCTTCCACGGCTGGTGCGAGCCGGACGCTACGGAATAGCAGCCTACTAACATCTTAAAAGAATAATGCACACCATTTGAGAGGAGAGGGATATCCCCCCTCCTCTCCTTTTTTCACAATTTCTTAACATTTATGTTATAACATTGTATGAAACTATTAAACCAGGGGGGAATGATACGTGTCCGGGAAAAGGGTGCTGGTAGTCGATGACGATGTGAAAACGGTGGAACTGGTCAAGCTCTATCTGAACCGCGACGGCTACCGCGTTCTCACCGCCTACGACGGCAACGAAGCCCTGAAATTCGCCCGCGAAAACCAGCCGGAACTGATTGTGCTGGACCTCATGCTGCCGGGCATCAGCGGACTCGATATCTGCCGCATTCTACGGCAGGAGTCCGACGTACCTATCATCATGCTTACCGCCCTGGCTACCGACGATGACAGGCTAAAGGGACTGGATATCGGCGCCGACGACTACGTGACCAAACCCTTCAGTCCCCGGGAGCTGGCGGCCAGGGTGAGGGCGGTGCTGCGCCGCCTGCCCGGAGAGCGCGGACCGGAGAAAATAGAGTACGGCTCGCTTACCGTCAACTTTTTAAAACATGAGGCATTTCTTAAAGGAAAACCTCTTCACCTCACGCCGATAGAGTTTAAAGTGCTGGGAGCCCTGGTGAAAGAGCCCGGCCGCGTGTTCAGTCGGGCGCAGATTATCGAAAAGGCCCTCGGTTATGACTTCGACGGCTTCGACCGCACCATAGACGTCCACATCCTCAAGCTGCGACGGAAGCTGGAACCGGACCCCCGTCATCCCAGTTACATCAGAACCGTGTACGGAGCCGGCTACAAGCTCATGGAGGCAAACGGTGATACATAGTCTGAACTTCCGCCTCCTGGCAGCTTTCGCCATGGTGATAATCGTTATCATCGGCTCCATGTTTTTTTTCGCTTACCATACCACGCGCGGTGAAATCGGCCGTATCGGGGAACACGTGGAACAGGCACAGGACAGAAGGGTGGAAATGGAGCTTGTCCGCTATTTCCAGTTCACCCGGAGCTGGGAGGAAGTTCAACCCATTGTAAAACAGTGGGGCAACCTTTACGGCCGGCGGATTATCCTGACCGATAGCGAAGGTAAAGTAGTTGCGGACTCCGCAGAAACGCTCCTGGGCACGCTTTATACCGATACGATATCCGGACAGCCCATATCACAAATGATGGGAACGGATATTATCGGCACGCTTCACATCAGCCAGGGGGAGTCGCCGGATATCAACCGCGCCGCATTACAAATCACCTACGGCACGATAGGACGCTTCTTCATCTGGGCGGGCCTCCTGGCGGTGGCTATTGCCCTGCTACTCACTTTCTTCCTGTCGCGCCGCATCCTGGCGCCGGTCAAATCCCTTAGCAACGCCGCCAGAGAATTCGGCAAGGGAGACTTCTCCCGCAGGGTCGAATTCAAAGGCAGAGGCGAGGTGGGCGAGCTCGCCCGGTCCTTTAATTCCATGGCAGAAAACCTGGAACATACCGAGCGTTTACGGAGAAACATGGTGGCCGACATCGCCCATGAATTAAGGACTCCCCTGTCCAACCTCGGGGGCTACCTTGAAGCAATTAACGACGGTGTAGTCGAGCCGGATGAAAAGACCTTCCGCTCGCTTAACGAAGAGGCCTTAACGCTATCGCGCCTTATCGACGACCTACAGGAATTGAGCATGGCCGATGCGGGCGAACTCAAGCTGATAAAACAGCCGCAAGATATTTCCCGGCTTATTGAAGAAACCGTGACCGCCCTGCGGGCCAAGGCGACCGCCAAGGGCCTGACCATGTCGACCGATCTGCCGGGCAGACTGCCGGAACTAAATATAGACTCGCACCGCATCAGGCAGGCCCTGCATAACCTTCTGGATAACGCGACGGCCCATACCGGCAAGGGCGGACAAATACAGGTTACCGCCCGGCACCGGGACGATAAGTTAGCTATCAGCGTGGCTGATACCGGCGAAGGCATTCCGCCGGAAGACCTGCCGATGATATTCGAGCGCTTCTACCGCGTGGACAAGTCCCGCACCAGGTCTACGGGCGGCAGCGGCCTGGGTCTCACCATCACCAAGCGCCTGGTGGAAGCTCACGGCGGCACCATTACCGCGGAAAGCCGGCCGGGAGAAGGGAGTACCTTTACAATTACGCTCCCGGTTGAAAAAGTACATGATAATTAAATATTATCTTAATAATTATACGGCATAATTGATGCGAAATATCTTGCCGAAAAAATACGGCAAATACTACGAAGAAAGATAAAGGAGAATCACATGAAAGTCATCAAGGTACTACTGGCAATTTTTACTCTGGGTGCTGTTACAGTCGGGCTGTTCGGCTGCAGCGAGCCGTCGGAAGAAATGACGCCCGAGACACAGATAGCCCCGGTGACACGCGGCGACCTGTCGCTGGATATCACCGCCGCCGGCAACCTCGCTTTGTCACACACGGAAGACCTTACGATTGACCTTTTCTATGGACAATCAGGAACAACAGGAACAAAAGGCACGATTGGAGAAGTCCTGGTGGAAGAGGGCGATACCGTTACGGAGGGCCAGGTGATGGTCACGGTGGACAGGGACGAATGGGACGACCAGCTTAGCGCCCTGGAGGATCTGGTAACCACCAAGGACCGCGCGCTGGTCACGGCGCAAATCAACCTGAAAACCGCCGAACAAAACCTGAAGAACGCGCGGGATACCATCGCCACCAAGGAACTGGCGGTGCTCAACGCCCAGATAAGCCTCGACCAGGCGGTGAACACCCTGGCGGCCGGTATCGCGGCCGTCGATTATGACGCAGCCCTGGCGGAGTTGAGGATAGCCGAGGCCTGGTACAAGTACGTCACGACGGGACTCGCCCAGTCCGGGGGCATAAAACTGGACGATATTCAGTTTACGCTGGAACAGGCCGAAGAAAGACTGGTGATAGCGCGGACGGAATACGACAACATATTAAGCGGGTATGACAGCCGGGATGTCGCCATTAAGAAAAAGCAGGTGGAATCGGCCGAGTTATCCCTGGCCTCCGCCGGGGAAGACCTCGCCGATGCTAAAAATGACGTGTCTCTCAAGGAATTAAGCCTTACGCTTAGCCAGGGCAATCTCGAGGACGCCGAAAAAGCCCTGGAAGATGCGAATGAAGACCTGGAAGAAGCCCGGAGCAAGAGTCCGGAGATTAAGGCGCCCTTCGACGGTTTTATCACAGTTGTCTATGTAGAAAGTGGTGACGAGGTAGTGAACGGTTCATTAGCCGTCCAGATTGCCGACCCAGATAAATTTGAAGCGAATATCCTGGTTAGTGAGATGGACATTCTCCAGTTGGAAATTGGTTTGGATGCATGGGTGGAGGTTGATGCTATAGAAGATATGAGCTTCCCGGCTGAGGTTACCCATATTTCTCCGACAGCTACCATTTCGTCGGGTGTGGTAAACTACGAACTCAGGGTGGAAATAGAGTCGATGGAAGCGGTGGTAAGAGAAAGCCAGCAGGCAATGGCTACCGATATCGCCGCCGGTGAAATCCCACCGTTTTTACAAACGGCTATCGATGAAGGCACCATGACCCAGGAAGAGGTTGAAGAGATGCTGGCGGGGGGTGAACCGCCGGAGGGCATGACCCCACCGGAAGGGATGGAACTGCCGGAAGGCTTTGAGATGCCCGGGGGGATGGAATCCTCCGGTGAATCCAAGTCCGGCAGCCAGGCGCAAAGCCAGCTTTCGTCCCTGACACTGGAAGACTTCCAGCTCAGAGAAGGGTTGACCGTCACCGTAACTATTATCGTGGCCGAAAGTACCGACGTTCTGCTGGTACCCAATGCGGCTATTACCAGCGAGGGAGGACAGAGCTATGTCCAGGTAGTAACGGCATCGGGAGGAACTGAGCAGCGAGCTATAGAGACCGGCAGCACTGACTATCAGTTCACCGAGGTAACCGATGGGCTCACCGAAGGTGAGGAGATAATTGTTCCGGAAGGAACCGTAACCACGCCAACGTCGTCAGAGGATGATGAGCGGCCACGTATGGGTCTTTTTGGACCAGGTAAATAAATGGAGACCAAGTAAATGATTAAATTGGAAAATATCATAAAAAAATACCCAATGGGTAAAAGAGAACTGACAGTGCTCAAAGAGATAACCCTGCATATTAAACAGGGAGAGCTGGTGGCGATTATGGGCCCCTCCGGCTCGGGAAAGACAACCATGCTCAATCTTCTTGGCTGCCTGGACGTACCGACTTCGGGCAGTTATCTTCTTGAGGGTAGAGAGGTCAGCCGCCTCGGCAGCGGTGAACTGGCCCGCATCAGGGGGCAAAAAATCGGCTTTATCTTCCAGACCTTCAATCTGCTTTCGCGTCTTACAGCGCTGGCCAATGTCGAGCTTGCCATGACATACGCCGGCGGTGTTGACCGAAAACGTGCGCTGGAGGCACTGGCTAAGGTGGGGCTCTCTGAGCGAATCCATCATCGTCCCCTCGAGCTTTCCGGAGGTGAGCAGCAAAGGGTTGCCATCGCCCGGTCTATAGTGAAAAACCCCTCCCTGTTTCTGGCAGATGAACCTACCGGCCAGCTGGACAGTCAATCCGGCTCGGAGGTAATCTCCATCCTCACCTCTTTGCATGCCGAGCAGGGCATTACCCTGGTCGTGGTAACCCATGACGCTAGTATTGCCAGCCACTGCCAGCGAATAATTCACCTCAAGGATGGTGAGATAGTTACGGAGGAAAACACATGAAAAAATGGTATAACCTTCTAGCTACTGTCTGGGTTGGACTAGTTACTCACAAGCTGCGGAGCTTTTTGACCATCCTGGGGGTTGTTATCGGGGTTGCCTCCGTCATTACCCTGATGTCCATCGGCCAGGGTACTCAGGATAGCATACTCTCCAATATCGAAAGCATGGGTACCAAAAAGATTACCATCAGCGCTGGGGCAAGGACATTTGGCGGCGTCAGGAGCACCGCCTCGAACACGCTCACCATGGAAGACGCGGAGGCCATAGCCGGGCAGGTCCCCGATATAACCTCAGTAGCTTCCACCTACTCAAGCAACCTCCAGGTGGTCGTCGGCGGTGAGAACATGAACTCTTCGGTCACCGGGGTGACCCCGGAGTACCGGGAGGTGGAGAACTTAGAAATTACCAGCGGCACCTTTTTCTCCGAGGATGAATATAAGCGCGGCAGCAAGGTGGCCGTGATCGGCTCCAATGTGGCCGAAACCCTCTTCGGCACGGATGACCCGTTAGGGCAACGGATACGGATGGGTAGTATTATCGCAACCGTCACCGGCGTTCTGGAGAGCGAGGGGGGAGGAGGGTTTGGCATGTCCGCCGACGATGCCATTTATATCCCGCTGACGGCCATGCAGCAGGCGGTATCCCAGCCGCGAACCGCCCAGGGCGAAAAGGTGGTGTCATCCATAGTCCTAACGATAGCTGACGAGGAGCTGGCGGAACAGGTTTCCGACGACATCACCACCGTGCTCCGCGACCGACACCGGCTCGGGCCCGGTACTGATGATGACTTTAATATTATGTCAACACAGGAAATGGCGGAGATGATGACGTCAACCACAGAAACCTTGACCCTTCTGCTGGGCGCCGTCGCCGCTATTTCACTGCTGGTGGGCGGTATCGGCGTGATGAACATCATGCTGGTCTCGGTGCTGGAGAGGACCCGCGAGATAGGCATACGCAAGGCGCTCGGAGCCAGGGACACCGATATCTGGAGTCAGTTCCTGGTAGAAGCGGCACTGCTGACTTTTGTGGGTGGTATCATCGGAGTTATCTTCGGTTGGGGGATTGCGCTGCTCATCGACAACCTGGGACTTATGACGACCGTGGTTAGCGTTAACGTAGTTATCCTTGCCGTTTCCGTGGCGATTGGCATCGGCATTTTCTTCGGCTTCTATCCCGCCTGGAACGCCTCCCGTCTTAACCCCATAGAGGCATTAAGGTCGGAATAAGACGGCAAACGCCAACAGGCGTAATTGATAAAAAGTATAGGGGGGAGCCTGCCGCTCCCCCTTTTTAATGCAGTTCTTGCAAAACGGCTCCGCACTATTCATAATGTAACCGCCAATATTAAATAATCAGGGGGAAAGCACGTGACAACGATAAAGGAATTCAACGGATACGGTGAAGAACTGGAAGGACTGCTGGGACTGCGCACATCGCCGATTGCGGTAAAGATGCTTGAGAAAGAAGAGGATATCCCTTCCGACGCCCTGCGCCCGAAAAAAGACCACGGCCATCATTACGCCCAGTGCCAGGCCTTTTCCCTTTCCCGCCGCGATAGAGTTACGGTAGCCATGCTGAAAGAAGACAACTGGTGCCCGGGTCCTGTGATAGTCTACGGGCTGGTACCCAAGCCGGATGACCCTGCTACCAGGGCCCATAACCCATATGTCTGTTTTGAATATGGCAAGTATATCGGTATCCTTACCGCCCCGCTAGCCAGAGCTACCTTCGAGCCGGATGTCGTGATTATTTACTGTGATACCAATCAACTCCGCATTATCCTCCTTTCGTTAAAAAACGAAGACAGACCGCTTGTAAAAACGAACCTGTTTCCTTTCTCCTGCGCCAGTTCCGTGGTGGATACAATGTTGAACAACGAATACTGGGTCAACCTGCCCGACCCCGGCGAGTACGCTCGGGCGCTGACTATCGCGGGTGAAATGATGTTCTCCGTGCCCGGCAAGAGATTCGCCGGTCTTACCGAGGGCTTAAGGGAATTTGATAAGAATGAGTCCGGGTTCGCCCATGAACAGATGATGATGAGGCCGGATTTCCCCCAGCCGGACCTTTACAAACACGTTTTCGAAAGCTGGGGCATGGACCACGAATAACCGCCGGTTATCTCCCCGATTATCCCGTTACGCGCCGCGTTAATCAGTGGGATACTATTGCATTTTTCATATATGTATGCTAACATGATTATGAGCATATGCTCATAATCAACGAGGGAAAAATTTATTAATGCCCAGACCGCAAAAGTCCCGGCGTATCGCTCACGTCCCGGGAGTAACATATTTCAAGCCGGCCGGCACGCCGATGAGGGCCCTTAAAGAGATCCATCTCTCCCTGGAGGAGGCCGAAGCCCTGCGTCTGAAGGACCTTGAAGGGATGGAGCAGGAGCCGGCCTCAAAAAAGATGAATGTCTCACGGCCAACTTTTCAGAGGGTTTTATCCTCGGCCCGCCGGAAAATCGCCGATGCCCTCCTGAACGGGCGGGCGGTAAGAATCTCGGGCGGCAATTACGAGATGGTCTCTCACCGGTTCCGCTGCCGACGCGGACACGAGTGGGACGCCCCACTTACACCAATGGAAGACGGCGCGCCGACGCTCTGCCCCACCTGCAACACCCCGGGAACAAGGTCGCTTTTACCGCTGAAATCAGAGCAATCCGCAGGAAAACAGGGCAGCGGAAAAACAGGTAAAAAATCATAATATTGCACAAACGGATATTTCAGGTGAATATATGCAGATTATTAACGATTTACTATCTAATTTGAATTACGAAGTGCCCGTGGAACGCATTGTACAGGGGGCGTTTCAGACAGCCGTGCTTACCCGTCATTGCGGACTCGCCTCCACACCTCACGATGCCGGCCCGCACCATGACAAAAGCCCGGTGAAAGAAGCGGGAAATCTGCTCAAACACGACGCCAACGGACTGGCCCAAAAAGCCCTCTCGTCAAGTCCCAATGAAGCGGCCATCGGCATGGCGGCCATTAACTCCATGCTTGATGTCGACGCCCAGCAATACGAAGAGCTTAACGCCGCCAGTCTTATCGCCAGCAAGGGAGAAAATAAAAAAGTGGCGATAGTGGGGCATTTCCCCTTTATCTCCAGGCTCCGTCCCATAGTTAAAGAGTTATGGGTGATAGAGAAAAACCCGCAGGAGGGGGACTTCGGCGAGACTTCTTCTGAAAATCTCATCCCGCAGGCGGATGTCATCGGCATTACCGGCACGGCTTTTACCAACCACACCATGGAGAGCCTTTTAAAATTATGCCGTCCGGATTCTTACGTCGTGGTGCTGGGCGGAACGGCGCCGCTTTCTCCGGTACTGTTCGATTACGGCATTAATGCGGTATCCGGGACACTGGTAATCGACTCCGAACTGGTATTTCGCTACGTCAGCCAGGGCGCCACCTTCCGCCAGATAAAGGGCATACGCCTGCTGACGATGATGAGAGAGAAAGACTAACCCATAAAGGGGAGGTTGATTTCATTGGTATTAAAACCCGCTCTTGAAGAAATAAAGGAAAAGCTGGAGGCAATCATCACCGAGCATCACCTGGGAGACGAGGTTGTTCAGGTGACCATCGGCACGCTTACAACCCAGCAGGCGATAGGCAGTCCCACCCGCCAGGACTACCCCCTGCTGGAGGGTAAAGAAGTCATGGTGGAAGCGGAACTGCACGGCAGTTACGGCCAGGCCTTTACCGACCGCCCCAGCGACTTTACCGGCTTACTAAACGATGTCATCAACCTGGATTTGAATACCAACCAGAACAGGGCAATATTCACCGCCACCCTTAACGCCGTCATGGCGTATCTGGACATGGCCAGTGGATTCCGGCACTGCCACGACGAAGAGCCGGAGGAATGCGCCAGGGAGATAGCCCGGTACTTCATGGGAGAGGCCGGCACGGTGAAAATCGGCATGATAGGCCTTCAGCCGGCCATCCTGGAAAACCTCGTCCTTACCTTCGGCGCGGAAAACTTGCGCTGTACCGACCTCAATCCCAATAACGTGGGCGCCCGGAAATACGGCGCCGAAATATGGGACGGCCATACGCAAACCGGGCAGCTTATAGAGTGGTGCGACATCCTCCTGGTCACGAGCAGCACGCTTATCAACAACACATTCGATAATATCAAAAAAGAAGCTTTATCACGGGGCAAGCGACTGATTACTTTCGGCGTGACCGGTGCCGGTGCTGCCGCCATGCTCGGCCTGGAGAGACTGTGCTTTCAACCGCATTGAGAATTTTCAAATAATACAAGGCAGGATATCGACCATGAAAATAGATATTACCAGATGCACCGGTTGCGGCAGCTGCGCCATCGCGTGCCCGCAAGAGGCTATTACCATACGCAACAACCTGGCGATGATTAACCGTGACCTGTGCACGGAGTGCGGAAGGTGCGCCGCGGCATGCCCTTCGGGTGCTATCAGCGAAGAAATACCTGCCGCCAGGGAACCGGCCAACCGGAGCGGAAGCAGGTACGAATATAGAAGTGCGCCTTCTTCGCGGCCCGTGCCGGGCCGCAGACACGGCGGCCGGCCGCGTTACCGGCGGGGCGGACTGCCCGGAGGGGCTATCTTCCGACGGACTTCACGCACGGCTACCAGCGCACCGTTACATGACGATAAACTCGGCATTCTTAAAAACCAGGCCGAGAAGATAAAACACGACGTGGCGGAAATGAAACGCCGAATTCAGGCACTGGAAAAGAAATAATAAAGGAGATTTTCATGAAAATTGCCGTTTCAGCGGTCGGGCAAGACCTGGATGCGCAGGTTGACCCGCGTTTTGGGCGTTGCCAGAATTTTATCATAGTCGATATGGATACTATGGAATTCGAGGCGGTGGTCAACGATTCAGCGGGGGCATCGGGCGGCGCCGGAATCGCCGCCGCACAATCGATTGCCGGCAAAGGAGTAGAGGCCATGCTTACCGGCAACTGCGGACCCAATGCTTTCGGCGTTCTTAACAGCGCCGGAATCAAAGTTATCACGGGGGCCGCCGGCACCGTAAAAGAAGCCTTAGAGAATTACAGGGCAGGCAAACTCCAGGCCATTTCCCAGCCGAACGCCAATGCACACTCGGGTATGCGCCGCGGCAAAGGAACGTAAAAAACCGCCGCACTCACAGGGGAAGCCGTGCTATAATATAAGTTGTCCCGGGTGCGGTAGAAAGATGGTGCGGGAATAGGGATATTATATACTATAGCCACAGAGGTAATACGTGCAGGACTTGATTAAGGAATTTATAGCGCAGAAGAAATTCGCCGTCGTCGGGGCTACCGATAACCCGGAAAAGTACGGCCACCAGGTACTCGTAAATTTAAAAAACCGGGGCTACAAGGTCTATCCGGTGAATCCCCGTCTGAAAGAGATTGAGGGCATGAAGTGCTACGCGGCGCTCTCCGAGCTACCGGAGAAAGTGGATGTGGTCGACTTCGTTGTGCCTCCCAGGGCCACTGAAGTTATTCTTAAGGAATGCCTGGAACTGGGGCTGGACCGCATATGGCTCCAGCCTGGTTCTGAAAGCGAAACCGCTATCAGCTTCTGCGAGGAAAATAATCTTAAAGTGGTGCACAGCGTTTGCGTCATGATGAATTAAACAGGAGTAAACAAGTGAAATCATACGAATTAGAGCCTAAATACGGGACGAGTCAAATACCGGGTAAATGCCTGAAATGCCTGGGGGAACATGAACTCAACAACTGTCTTCTGGAGCTGTTGAGAAACGAGGAGGACGATGATGAGGTTAAACAGAGGTTCGAGACCCTGGTTACTTTCCTCCAATCGCCCGAGTCAAGAAAATTACGCGATGACTCCGAGAAACTGCTCTCGGAAGGAAAACGCGTTACCTTGAAAATAAACCTGGACAAGGATACCAATAACCAGAGTTACGAACTGGTAATAGAATAAAAATAATTTGGAGGTATATCATGAGGTACGCCATACCCGTATCTGACGGCAAAATTTCCCCGCACTTCGGTCACTGTGAATACTTTGCCTTCTTCGATATCGAAGAGCCGGGCCGGGAGATTACCGGCAAAGAAAACATGCCTTCGCCAGAACATCAGCCCGGCCTTTTACCCGCCTGGCTGGCGGAAAGAGGAGCAAACGTAATCATCGCCGGCGGCATGGGGCCGCGCGCGGTGGACCTCTTCCAGCAAAACGGCATCGATGTCATAATCGGCGCCGCTGAAAGCGACCCGGAGCAGGCTGTAATCAGCCATCTAAACGGCACTCTGGACACAGGGGACAATATTTGCGACCACGGATAGTCTGAATACCTTATTAACGGCACCAACCCGCAGGAAGAAGAATGACAGCCTGGATTTAACGGAGGGAAATACCGTTATAAAACGGATGAAGACTAAAGATATTATCTGGTCGACCATACTCACCCTGCTTTGTATCGCCTGCTTTCCGCTCAATCCCCTGGTTTTAACGGGGGTGCTGGAGCCCGGTTTCTACCTGCCTTTATTTATCCTCGGCTGGGTAGTATGGGCCATCGGCATGGTGCTGGTAATGGCCCCGATCATTATGTTCCCGCGCCGCGGCGGCGTCGCTAAAGGGAAATCATTCGTGCACACCACCAAACTGGTGGATACCGGTATTTACGCCGTCGTCAGGCACCCGCAATACCTGGGAGGTATCCTCGCCGTTTTCCTGGCCACCCTTCTCCTGTACCCCCACTGGCTTTTCGTCGTACTGGGCATCCCGGGGGCTGCTTTATGTTATTTCAGTACCCTATCAGAAGACAAAGTCATGGTACAACGCTTCGGTGACGAATATACGGCGTATATGAAAAGGGTGCCCCGTGTAAACCTGATAGCGGGAATTTACAGGTTACTATCAAACCACAAGCCCTAGAATCATTTTATTTCAGTGTTTCAGGAATACCCCCTTACCGACTTCCGGCATGCTATAATATACCTGCATTATGGACAATAAAAGCCTTGAAATGCTGGAGTTCCCCCGGATAAGAGAAATACTGGCCGGTTACACCTCTTTTTCCGCCAGTCGAGAGATGGCCGCTGCCCTGCAACCGCAGCACGACTACGCAGAAATATCCCGGCTGCTTAACCAGACGGCGGAAGCCCGCCAGTTGTTAGGCCTCGACCGCGGGTTCTCTATCGGGAACGTGCTGGACGTCCGCGAAAAGGCCGGACTGGCCGCCCTGGAAGGCATACTGGAACCGGTGAGCCTGGTGGAAATCCAGCAGACCCTGGCCGCCCTCCACGAGCTGCGCCGTTATATCAAGAGCATATCGGAGGATTTTCCGCTTCTGTGGGAAATCGCCGGGGGCATCGCCGAGCTGCGGCAGATTGAGAAAGATATCGCCGCCTGCCTGGACCCGGCCGGAGAGGTGCTGGACACGGCCACGCCCGCCCTGGCCGATATACGCCGTCAGCTGCGGGAAACCCGCGGGCAAATACTGGAAAAACTGGAATCCATTGTAAGGTCGCCTCGGGGCAACCGCATCCTCCAGGAAGACATCGTCACCGAGCGGGAAGGGCGCTACGTCATCCTCGTCAAGATGGAATGCCGCCATGATATTAAGGGCATCGTCCATGACATATCCAATACCGGCGCCACGGTATTCATGGAGCCTACTTCCACCGTGGGGCTGGGTAACGCCATACGGGAACTGGTAATAGAAGAAAGGCGCGAGACGGAAAGAATCCTGCGCCTGCTTAGCGCCGAGGTCGGGGCGCACAGTGAGGATATTACACGGGGTATCGAACTGGCTGCCGAACTCGACCTGATACTTGCCAAGGCAAGGTACGCCCGGAATATTAAAGCTACCGAACCGGTTATCATCAAGCCCGATACCAACACCGCGGCAGCCGGAAAGAAAAGCCCGGGCTTTCTGAATCTCGTAGACGCGCGTCACCCGCTCCTCGGCAATAAAGCCGTGCCGTTCTCGGTGGAACTGGGACGGGATTTCTCCATAATCGTAATTACCGGCCCCAATACCGGCGGCAAAACGGTAACGCTGAAGACAATCGGGCTCCTTAGCCTGATGGCGCAGGCGGGCATGCCGATTCCGGCGTCGAAAGACAGCCACCTGCCGATATTTGACGGCGTTTTCGCGGATATCGGGGACGAGCAGAGCATCGAGCAAACGCTTTCCACCTTCTCCTGGCACATGGGAAATGTCGTCCGTATCATCCGGGGAGCTACGGGGAAAAGCCTGGTGCTCCTCGACGAACTGGGCACGAGCACCGACCCCGCCGAGGGCTCGGCCCTGGCGCAGGCCGTGTTGCGCTACTTCCTGGCGAGGGGGACGCTGACGGTAGCCACCACGCATTACAGCGACCTCAAAGCCTTCGCCCATACCGCCGCCGGACTGGAAAACGCCTCGCTGGAGTTCGACGCAGAGACGCTGACGCCCACCTATCAACTGACGGTGGGGATACCGGGAGGCAGCAACGCCATGGCCACCGCCGCCCGACTGGGCATACCCGACGAAATTGTTGAAGACGCCCGGAGCATGCTGACGGAAGGCAGCCATGAACTGGAGACACTACTGGCCAACCTGATGACGGAAAAAAATAAAATTGCTTCACTGGAAAAGGAGCTTAAGAAAGAGCGGGATAAACTCGCCCGGCAGAACGCCGAGTTGAACGGTAAGCTCGAACAACTCAAGAACGAGGAACGAGCAGCGGTTCAGGAAGCGCGGGACACGATTGTCCGCGAGGCGGCGGAACTGCATAGAGAAATAAGGCAGGCGGCCTCCGAGCTAAGGAAAGAAAAGTCCGCCGCCAGTGCCGAGCAGGCCCGGCGTACCCTCGCCGGGGTGCGCGAGAAACTGGACAGCAAAGCCTGGCAGCCCGGCGTCGGGGGAGAAACCGCGGGGGACGCCGGTATTATAGAGGTCGGGGATACCGTCCGGGTAAAGGAAGCCGGCCTGAACGCCACGGTAATATCGATTTCCGAAGAGACCGGCGAGCTGGAAGTACAGTCGGGAAGAACGAAGATGAGACTCGGCCTGGACAGCGTGATTAAAACCACTGCGCCGCCGGAATCGGCACCCCCGACGGGGACCCAGCCCGATTTTAAGAGAACCCCCCTCGAACTCGACCTGCGGGGCAGGCGCGCCGACGAGGTCGAGGCAGTCCTGGATACTTACCTTAGCGACGCGGCGCAATCCAACCTCACGGAAGCCCGTATCATCCACGGTATCGGCACGGGCACGGTGCGCAGTATCGTGCGGGAATTTCTCGCCAGGCATCCGCTGGTAAAATCTTTCCGGGCCGGTGAGCGCGGCGAAGGCGGCGACGGCGCCACCATTGTACGGCTTTAGCAGGAGCTTAAGATTTGACACTTACGTCCAGAAAGCGTGTATTAAGTCGGACCAGGCTGCCGGTATTCCTCGATGAGCTGACCGGCGTCGCCGGCAGCGAATGTCTTACACTTTACCTGCCGCCCCATCTCCCTCACGATAAACTCCAGGCCTCCCTAAAAGATATACCCGCACCTCCCGAAATTCTCAACGAACTCGCGAAAATAACCGGGGATTCGAAAACAGGCGCCGTTATTTTCTGGAGTCCGGAAATTAAATATGCCGTCCTGCCGCCTTTTCCGGTTGCCGAACAAAACTCAATTAATTCAACGGATGCCGGACCACTGCGCTCGCTGGTCGTCAGCGACCGTCTCATCGCCATGGTGCTGGTGCGGCTGGGCTCTTACGCCATCGGTGTTTTCAACGGCGAAGAACGCGTCAGCAGCAAAGTGGGCACGGGCCTCGTCCACGGACGTCATCGACAGGGCGGCTCATCGGCGCACCGGTTCGAACGCCACCGCGATAAGCAGATAGAATACTTTCTTACCCGCGTCTGCCGGCGCAGTCGCGAACAACTGGAGCCTTATGTAAAGTCGTTGGACTACGTGGTCTACGGCGGCGCCCGCACGACGATTCAGCTGCTGCAGAAACAGTGCCCGTTTATCGGAAAGCTGGAAATATCCGCCCTGCCGCCACTGCTGGATATTCCGGAGCCGCGACAGGCGGTACTGGAAGAGGCCGTAACCCGCGTATGGTCGAGCACGGTCTACGAATGGCGTGAAGACTAAGAGGCTCCGGCTATAAGGACTTTCAACTGCTCCACCGCCGGCGGCATTACCTCCCCGATGGCCTCGGTAAAGCGCAGGTGAGCATTTTCATCGAAGGGGGTCTCACCCTGGTTGATAATAACCAGTTTCGCGCCGGCCTGTAACGCCACCCGGGGCATATCCGCCGCCGGGGTAACCACAAGACTGGAGCCGACGACGATAAAAAGGTCGCATTTCTGCGAGTGTTCATAAGATTCCGCCAGGTCTTTTTGAGGCAGCGACTGCCCGAAATCGACCACGGTGGATACCAGCTTGCCGCCGCACAGCGGGCATTCGCGCTCTCCCTCCACCCTGTCCATCCTAAAATCGCATTCGGTACAGCGCACCCTGGTGAGATTGCCGTGCAGTTCCGCCAGCAGTTCCGGCCTGATGCCCGACTTTAAGTGCAGGTTGTCCACGTTCTGGGAAATAAGAAAGGCCAGCCTGCCCAGTTCCTGAAGCTCGTGGATAGCCACGTGGCCGGAGTTGGGTTCGGCCCCGGTAAAGTCCTGCCGGGGCGTGGCAAGGCCCTTGTCGCGTCGCGTCCAGAGTCCATCCGGTCCGCGGAAATCACGCAGTCCCGATTCCGTGCTGATGCCGGCGCCGGTAAAGACTACCAGGTACTGCGATTCCAGCATCCACCGCGCTAAATCGCTTATTCTCTGCTGTAAATCCGGCATAATTCAACCACTCCGCATTAATAATATCGTGAGAATACGGACACGTCAATCGGATAGCTATTTAATCTGCTTGAGCGCCTGCCGGAACATACTGCGGTGATGTTTCTCCCGCTCGAAAGCGATCCGGAAAGATTCGGCGGCTTCCTGCCTCCCCTCTTCATCCGCCTCCCTGATAAACTTGGGATACATGGATATAATTTCCAGGTTCTCTCCCTCCGCCGCTTCCTGCAGGTTCTCACGGGTGGTCCTGACGACATTCATCGCCTTGAGGTGAGTCAGGGCATGCACAACCTCGGCACCCGCCGCCTCCCGGAAGAGCTGGGCTATTTCAATCATACCCTCTTCCATAGCCTTATGTGCGTAGGCAAGATACTCAATATTGGTCTGGCTTTCATCAGCGAAAGCTATTTTCAGGTTTTCATCCGTTTTCGACATCGGATACCTCCTTCACCGGGGTTTCCCCGCCAGCTCATAGACCTTACCCATTGAATCGCCCGCCAGCAAATAGGCGCAGCTTGAACGACCGCTGCAATGGGCGCACTCTTCCGAACCGGGATAAATTTCCTTAAGCTTGCCCTGGCGCACCAGCAACTCCAGCATCCCTTCCAGGGCGCTGCGCCCGGTGCCGAGTCGCCGGCTTAATTCCTTCAGGTCCATCGGCTCTCCGGACTGCTTAAATGCTTTTAATATTTCAGAAAGCATGATTCATTCTCCTTACAGGAAGAGGCTGCCGATTTGATAAATCAGGGTGGCTGCCACCCAGCCCAGCGCCAGTGTATAAGCGATGGTAAAAAGCATCCACTTCCACGAGCCTGTTTCTTTCTTAATGATGCTCAATGTAGCTACACAGGGAACATAGAGCAGAATCATGGTCATAAAGGCAAAGGCTACCAGCGGCGTCCAGCCGAGTTGAGTACCGATAACGTGCCCGAACCCGCCGGCGGCTTCGGTGCCGGTTAAAAGGGTGCCGAAAGTACCGACCACCGCTTCCTTGGCCAGCACCCCGAATACCAGGGCCACCGCCGACTCCCACTGTCCGAATCCGGCCGCCGAGAATACGGGGGCAATAGCCCTGCCGATATGCTCCAGGACATCAAAATAATTCAGCATCCAGATGAGCACCACCGCCCCGAAAATAAGGGTGCCGGCGCGAGATAAAAATGCCCAGCCACGCTCCCACATGTGGGCCAGCACGGTAATGACCGTAGGTAATCGGTACGGCGGCAGCTCCATGACGAAGTGCCCGCTCTCGCCGGGGACCAGCCTCTTGCGGAAGAGCCATGCCATTAAAATAGCCAGGATAACGCCGATAGCGTACATGGAGAATACCACCAGTCCCTGGTAAGCGGTAAAGAAGGCGGCGGCTAACAGCGCGTATACGGGTAGCTTGGCGCCGCAGGACATCAGCGGTGTAACCAGAATAGTGACCAGCCTGTCCCGCGGATTATCGATAGTGCGACTCGACATTACGGCCGCGACGCTGCACCCGAAGCCCAGCATCAGTGTAACGAAGGAACGACCGTGCAGTCCGATTCTGTGCATCAAGCGGTCCATGACGAATGCCGCCCGCGACAGGTAGCCGGTGTCTTCCAGGATTGAGAGGGCGATGTAAAGCAGGAATATCACGGGGATAAAAGAAAGCACCGCGCCCACCCCGCCTATGATACCTTCCGACAGGAGCGAGCTTAGCCAGGCGGGAGATACCCCGGTAGCCAATCCCGCCAGCCAGTCCAGTCCCATGTTAATCCAGCTGACTAAAGGTGCGGAGACGACAAAGGTAAACTCAAATACTCCGTAGAGAATCGCTAAAAAGACAGGGATGCCCAGCCACCGGTTAAGTATCAGCCGATCGATTTTATCCGTAACCGTTTCTTTTTCGACGGCGGGTTTCACGAGGACATCTTTCATAAGACCGCTGATGAAACCGTATCTGGCATCGGCAATCAGCGTTTCGGCATCATCGCCGTGAACCTTCCTCAAATGCTCAAGGCTTTCATCCTTAACGCGTAGAACTTCTGTGTTATCCAATTCAAGCCTGCCCGATTTTTTTAATTATTTCCCGGTCGTCTTCCAGCAGCTTTACAGCCAGCCACCGCGGAGAGTAACTTCCCGCCAGAGAATTGCCGGAGATCAGCTTTTCCAGCTTGGTGATTTCTGCCTCCACATCATGACCGTACCGTAAATTTATGGCACTCACCGGGATACCGCCCGTGGCGACGCCATAGATAGTCTCCAATAATTCCGCGGTCCCCCGGTTGCTGGCGGCCACCATGGGCACCGCCGGGGCGCCCAGGAGAGAGGATAGCGCCTTGACGTCAATCCGGTGCCCCCTGGACTCGGCCACGTCCATCATGTTGAGGCCGATTACCAGGTTCGCCCTCATCTCAAGCAGCTGTACGGTCAAGTATAAATTACGTTCCAGGTTAGAGGCATCGACGATATCTACAACAACATCGGGTTTCTCATCAACCACGAAGTCGCGGGCGATAATTTCATCAAGCGAGTATGCCGTCAGGCTGTATACACCGGGAAGGTCGACCACCCGGATGCGATGCTTCTGGAAATTGCAGAAGCCTTCCTTTTTCTCTACCGTTACCCCCGGCCAGTTGCCCACGTGCTGCCGGGCCCCGGTAAGATTATTGAAGACGGTGGTCTTACCGGAATTAGGATTTCCGGCCAGCGCGACTGTAATTTCTTTTTTACTCATCTGTCTCTACTCACACCGCCCTTACCATTATTTTACTGGCGACGCCGCGTCCCAGGGCCAGCCGTGAACCGCGGACATCGATGACTACCTGACCGGGCCTCCCGCTGCTGATAACCTTTATTTCCACCCCGGGAGTAAGGCCGAGGTCGGCCAGCCGGCGCTGCAGGCCCCAGCCTGCGCCTAGCGCTAAAACGACAACTTTCTCACCGGATGCCACCCTTGACAGAATGCTCTCGGTCATCTCGACCTGTATATTCTGGGCTTCTTCCTTGCGCAGGGCGAGGGCATACCCCTTTACCTTTATCTGTACGGGGTCGCCCAGGGGCGCCACCCTTTCCACCTCGACTACCGCCCCCGCAACCACGCCCATATCAAGAAGACGGCGGCGTATTCCCCCTCTTCCGCCTACCCTGATAATCCTGCCCTTCTCCGGGGGTCCAAGCTCACTAAGCGGTCTTACAGTCATGGCAAACCACCCTCCAAGAATATTATATCAAAAGTATATCTAAAAAGTCAAGGGTGTCCTAATAATTATTTTAGAATTTCCTATAATAAGACTTGACATATCCTAATTTTTACGTTAATATTATATCGGTGGGTATCTATATTCCCGCCGGGAGTATATTTTGAGTCAGCGGACGACAGAAGAATACCTGGAAACAATCGGCGCCCTGGAAGAGCGTGAAAGCCCGGTCAGCACCTCTTCAATAGCGCAGAGTATGGGTCTGTCGCTGGCTTCCGTAAGCGAAATGCTGCGCAGGCTATCGGGAAAAGGCCTCGTAGAGCATACCCCCTACGGCGGAGCCAGTCTGACCGATGAAGGCCAGCAGCGCTTTCTGAAACTGACACGGAGGCACCGCCTCTGGGAGGTATTTCTTCACCGTTACCTGGGAATCGGCTGGGAGGACGTCTACGAACATGCCTGCGCCCTGGAACATACCACCAGCGACCTGGTGGCGGACAAGCTTGATGAATTTATGAATTACCCGGATGTCTGCCCTCACGGCAGTCCGATACCGAAAAAGGACCTCAAGCATCCCTCCAGCGCCGGTATCACCTTGGCCGACCTCGAAATCGGGCAATCGGCCAGCGTGCTCAACGTAATTATCGAACACAACTCGGATTTCCTGCGCTACCTGACCAGCCTGGAACTGACCCCCGGCGCTACGTTAAAAGTCCTCGAGAAAGCCCCCTACGACGGTACGCTGACCATCGAAGTCAATAATACCACCAGGGCCATCGGCAGAGAGGCCGCTTCCTTAATCATGGTGAAATCCCTCACGGACTGAACCCTTCGCGTAATACAGTAAAGAATACGATACGCCGAGGTGACGGGTGCAGTAATTTTCTTACCACACGCCCGGCAGCAGCGCCTTACGCTCCGGCGGGTAATCCGGGAAGGTCTCGCGGTACCAGGCGTGGTGGGCTTTAGCCCGCGGCAGCAGGTTGGCCACCGTCCAGAAGGCGAAAACCAGCCCCGGCAGAGACCAGGTCGCTACCGCCCATCCGACCCAGATGGTTATTTCCCCCAGGTAGTTAGGACAGGACACCCAGCGGTAGAACCGACTGTGCGATATTTTATAGCCGGCCTCGCCCGGTCTACGCAGTTCGCGCAGGGCTATATCCGCCTGCCGGTTAACGGCGAATCCGATGATGAACAGCGCCGTCCCGACGATAAAACGCGGATCGGACAGCCAGTCGCTGCCGTAGCCCCCGGAAAAGCCGAAGATATAACGACCGTTAAGATATCCGTTCATAACGTTAAAAATAAACCCGAAGCTAACGACCATCAGGGGCATGCGCCGGGCCGGGCCGCGCAGGCTGAAGGGATAAATGAAAGAACGGTGCAGGTAATGCGCTTCCCAGAGAAACAGGAATACCAGCGTTACCGTCGTAAGCCCGCCGGTACCCAGTAGAAAACACACGGCAAAGGCAATCGGCGCCGGGGCCTCCATGAGCACCCAGCCCAGCTTGTTGCCAACGGTGTAACCCCAGCCTTTGCGGGCATGGCGTCCGTACGGGGCCACCACGAAGAAAAGCGCCACGAACACCACCACCGCCAGCACGAACCACCCTGCCAGCAGACCGTTGAAAATGGTCAGTTCTTTCATCCGGATTCTCCGATTTTCAGATTATCAGGGCGGGTAAAATTACCGTTCTCCTCGAACCAGCGCAGGGTATCCGCTAGTGTTTCCCGGAACGGGCGCGGCTCATAACCGAGGTCGCGGGCGGCCCGCTCGCGGGAGATATGCCGGTTGCTCTTTAAAGCCCGCAGCGAAACACCGGTATAGAGCGGACGCTTGCCGTTCAGGCGACTGGCAGCCTGGATAAACGGGGCGCCGACACGGGCCAGCCAGAGAGGCAGGACGAACCTGATAGCCGGCACGCCGGTGATTTCGGTCACCATGGCGGCGATATCGCACATCGATACCCAGTGCCCGGAAAGGAGGTACTTCGTACCGGGTGGAGCTTTTGCCTCGGCCTGTATAGCTCCCGCCGCCACGTCGCGCACGTCCACCCAGTCGAACCCGCCCGTAACCAGGGCCGGCAGCCGGCGGCGAGCCAGCGACAGCAAAGCCTCTCCGAAATAAGAAGGCTGGTAATCATAAGGCCCGATAATAGCCGTGGGATTGATAATTACGGCGTCCAGACCCTTCTCTATTCCCCTCCGCACCTCAATCTCGGCGGCGGCTTTAGAGCGGTCATAGGGGGGATAATGCCGGGAGGCAACCAGGGGACGCGACTCGTCAACCGGGACGGACATCGGCTCCTGCACCACGGCGTGGATGGAACTGAAGTGAATAAGGCGGCGCACTCCGGCATGCCGGCAGGCCTCGACCACGTTCCGGGTGCCGAGCACGTTGACCTTCTCCAGCACGGCCCAGTCGCTCATCGATAACGATATACAGGCGGCCAGGTGATAGACGACATCAGCGCCCTCGAAGGCCCGGCGGAGTGAATCGGGGTCGCTTATATCCCCCGGCACTATCTCGGTATCCAGCCCGTCGAGGGCCCGGCAGTTAACGTGAACCAGACAGCGCGTGGGGCGGCCTTTATCTATTAAAGCGCGGACCAGGTTGGCGCCGACATGTCCGCTGGCGCCGGTAATTACGACTGTCATTTGAAACAGATTATAGCATAGACTCGCTATGTATAGCTACACTAGCCCGATTGCCTCTCTATCATCAAAAATGATAGGATTATTGCAGGGCTTTGACACTTTATCAGTCAGCCGAAAGCAATCCCCGGCACTTCCCGGATACGATAACACAGAGTTCAGATTAACCTGATACTCAATAAGGCATTTCATGAGATAACCATGGAGCCAATGATTACAGAAAACCGCAGCTCGAATTACAGGTGGTATATCCTTGCACTCACCATGCTGGTCTACGGGGTTATCATGGGAGCCTCCAGGATGTGCATGCCGGTCCTCTTTAAACAGATTTCGGACGACCTGGGCTTGAGCCTGGTAGCTATCGGCACCATCTGGGGGATGGACCCGCTGGCCGGTGTCTTCATCGGGCTGCCGGGAGGCCTGCTTGCCGACCGTTTCGGCGTCAAACGCACCCTGGTAGTCGTCTGTATCATGGCGGGGGTATTCGGCGCTCTTCGGGGATTAACCAACAGCTTCTTGACCATGGCGATAGTCATGTTCCTGTTCGGGCTTATGGTAGCAGCCCTGCCAAGCATCGTTCCCAAGGTTACCGCCATATGGTTCGGCGGGCGGCGGCTGGCTCTGGCCAACGGCATTCTCAATGTCGCCGGGTCCCTCGGTGCTATAGTAGCCACTATGTTCAGCGCCACGGTATTCTCGCCCTGGCTCGGCGGCTGGCAGGCCGTCATGTTTCTCTATGGCGTCCCTTCCGTACTGATAGGCTTGCTCTGGCTCTTTACCGCCAGAGAACCTGATAGCAGCGAGCTACCTGATACTATTGTTCAACAGGTACCCTTCCGCCAGGCGCTCTCATATGTAGCCCGCATCAAGGATGTGTGGATTCTCGGTGCAATAACTCTGTGTACCTGGGGCGCCAGCATGGGATTTGTGGGTTATCTACCCCTATATCTGCGCAATACCGGCTGGACACCGGCCAGCGCTGACGCCGCGGTAACAGCCCTAAGCGGTGTTACCTTTATCGGCGTTATTCCCATGGTGCTCCTATCGGACAAATTCGGGTCACGGAAAGGCGTATTCTTACTGTCCATAGCCTCGCTGGTCGTCAGCCTGATCCTGCTGCCCTACGTCAGTCATCTCGGAATCTGGATAATACTGATCGTAGGGGGATTTCTCCGCAGTGGCATCTCCCCTATCTTCAACGTGATGATATTCGAGACTAAGGGCGTCGGCAGCACCTACGGCGGCACCGCTACCGGACTGGCAACAACCATTTCCATGTTCGGGGCATTTGCTGCCCCACCCCTCGGCAATGCCCTGGAGTCCATCGACCCGGGGTTTCCCTTCGTATTCTGGGGAGTGCTGGCCGCCCTGGGACTTCCGCTAATATTCATGTTGAAAAGCAGAACCGACAAACCGCAGCTACCTCGCGAAATAGCCTAATCTAGCGCCTTGATAGCACCAGCCTCCGGGATACTTTCATGAAGAGCAGGCCGATAACAACCAGCGGGATGGCGTAGAGGGCCACCTGGAATATCCCCATGGAGGGGTCGCCGGCGGACAGCCGTGTAATCAGACCGAACGGCGAAGGATTGAGGAAATAGCTGCCCCCAATCAAAGCCACCAGCACGATGGAATAGACGAACTGGGTACGCTCCCTGTCCTTGAAACATAGCGCCATGACGGCGGTAATCACGGATATGGCTGCGGCGATGACGACCCCCAGCAATATCACCAGGCCCGCGTTCTCGATGACGATGTTGTTAAGTCGCAGGAGACCCACCCACATAACCACCTGGACCGCCGCCGTGATAACCGCCGCCGACATCTTGGAGGCGATTACCTGCCCCAGGGATACCGGCGCCGCCGCCAGCGTATCGAAGGTCTTGTTTTCAAACTCCTCGGAAATCGTATCGATGACGATACTGCCGGCGATGAGGGCCGGGAAAAGCATCAATATAGGCACAATCAGGGAATAGAGAAATTCATAGGTAGTACTGGGCTTGCCGCCGGTGGAGTTATAATTAAGGTCGATGCCCTGCGACTCGCGCAGGTAGTTCTCGTACCTCTTCAGCGGTTCGTCCAGCACCATAAAAATCACCGTCTTCTTTGTATCCAGCTCGGGCATGATAAGCTGCATATCTACGATGCCGTTCCGACTCTCCGGCACTACCATAATCGTATCGATGCGTCCCCGCTTAAAGCTTTCTTCGGCGGCGGTCATATCGGGGTATATATTCAATCGCACGTTGCCCTCATCAAGGTAATTCAGCAGCGGTTCCACATTTTCGCTGCCGGCGACGATACCCGCCCGGATATGCACGTGGGTGCTATCACCGATTGATGAGGGGTCGTAGAAGGCCATGATGCCCACCAGGATAATCGAAGAGAAGGACGCGATGAAGAACTGGACGATAATGGCGAACATAATCGTCTTCTCTCTCGTTATCGACCGCAGTTCCCTTTTCAGCAGGGCCAGAAATCCGCTCATAACAGCATCCCCATTACGCTGACATTATAGATAGCGTGAATCATGCTGCCGAGTGCAATGGCTATAAGATAGAACCGGGTGCCGAAACGCGCCGTGAACAGGCACACCACCGAGGTCGAGACAACGTGCAGTGCCAGCGGCAGAATAAACCACCCGCCCCCTGATAGAGCCTGTATAAACATGGAGTCGGACACCACGCTCATGGCCATGAGCAGCAGCAGCTTCTCCGCCAGCATGAACCCCAGCGCCGAAAGCGCCGCCAGCTTAAGGACATCCCTCTTTCTCGGGAGTGCTTTATTCTGGAGTAAAATTACTACTCCCGCCGACTTGGCAAGCTCTTCCACGACGACGGACACAATCAGCATGAACCCCAGCATGAAGGGTACCGGCAGGTTGGTCACGAAGACGATAGATGCCAGCTCCACCATGAACACCAGCGGCACCAGGCTCATCCCCATGAACAGGACGGACAGGTTCAGGTGCGCGCGGTCGAGCGTCAGGTAGATGGCCTCGGCAATCTTGCTGTGCAGCGGGCGAAAGCCCATCAGGTACTCCTCGTTGAAGACACGCGTCCCCACGAACATGGTCTGCCCGAACACCAGCAGCAGCGGGGTCGTCGCCAGGAAATACTGGGACACGGTAAAAGTCTCGCCGC
>CAYPDM010000017.1:0-27702 GCA_964409485.1 uncultured Dehalococcoidaceae bacterium
CGAAACGGCCTAAGGACACCCCGTCGGGAGATTACTCCGCTTATCTCCAGGCGCTTACCGACGAGGCCGTATTTACCGACGACATGATTACCAGCGAGATGGCAACCCAGGCGGACAGCGATATTAAGGCGCTGGAACTGGGCATCAGCGCCGAAAAGGACTCGATACTTTTTTATTACGAGATGAGGGACGTTATGCCACGGAGCGCCCTCCCGGTGATAAACCGGATAATAGCCGAGGAAAAGTCTCACCTTCAGCAGCTTGCCGATATCAAGAAGAAACTGGCAGATTCCTGATAATCCGCCATTACGGAACAGCTTTAAGACAGGGTGGTTCCCCGACGGGTGAAGGAGCCGGCAGCCCCCGGAGAACCTGTGCCGTGACGCTCATAGTAATCATGTAATATAATACGTAGTAACGCATGTGTGTTTACCGAATGGTATAGAGGAGTTTGATAGATGGCTAATAAAGTGATTATCGGGATACTGGTACTGCTGGTGATTATCGCGGGAGGCAGCGGCTATTACTCTTACACGCTTAACCTCCAAATCGATGACCTCGGCAATCAGCTGGCGACAGCCATAATACAGCAGGAGGTCCGTACTGACGCCCTGGGCGATGAAATCAGGAGAGAAATGGCAGGCGGCCTCGGTGTCCTGGAGAATCAGCTGGATGAATCCCAGGCTGATATCGCCGGCCTGGATAGCGAACTTGAGGCGGTGGGCGACCGCATATCGGGGTTAGACGATGAAATTACCGGAACACTGAATCAACTGGAATCTCTGGATGAGCGCCTCGGTGAAGCTGAAACCGAAATATCGCGTTCGGTATTCGATGCCGGTGTGATATACGAGAAGGTAACCCCGTCTGTGGTCAGGATTGCCAGCGGACAGAGTGTCGCCGGCTCCGGCTTCGTATATGATACAGACAGCCACATCGTTACCGCTTACCACGTTGTCGACTCACTCTCCCCTATATACGTCATAATGCACGACGGCAGGATTTTCAAGGCGACGACCGTCGGCTATTGCGAGTTCAGCGATGTTGCCGTGCTCGAACTGGAGAGCAATCCGTCTGTTGAGCCGCTGCCGACTGGGGACTCCGGCCTGATTAAGGTCGGCGACCCGGTTGCCGCTATCGGCAGCCCGGGGGATAGCGACGAGCCGCTGGGTCTCCGGGATACCCTGACTGCCGGTATCATCAGCCAGGTAGACCGGTTTATCATGGTGGACAACAAGGCTGTGTCCAATATGTTGCAGTTCGACGCCGCGGTGAATTTCGGCAACTCGGGAGGCCCCCTCTTCAATTCCGGGGGTGAGGTCATCGGGCTGGTAACGGCCAGGATTGACCCGGTGATGGGGGACGGTATTTACTGGGCGGTATCTTCCAATAAGATGAAACGGGTAGCCGATGCCATTCTTGCCGAAGGTTCCTTCGCTTATCCCTGGATAGGCGTGGGCATAGCCGACCTTACGCCGCAGGAAGTGGAGGACATACCGCTGGCGACAGCCAACGGGGTGCGGGTAACCGGGGTTTTCTCTGACGGTCCCGCTGACACGGCCGGTATCCAGTACGGCGATATTATCGTGGCTCTTGACGGTGTGCCGGTCAGAGATATGGACCAGCTTACTGCCTATCTGGGCGAATTTATGAGTCCGGGAGATGAAACGGTACTTGATGTAATAAGGCACGTCACCCCGCTCGAAATCTCCATTGAGATAGGCGCGCGCGAACAATAGCCTTTCCGCATACGGGAGTATTATTATTATCAGGTATAGTGGTAAATGAAGACTATCGGACTGACCGGCGGTATCGGCAGCGGCAAGAGCACCGTGGCCGGGTTCCTGGCGGAGCAGGGGGCGGTTATCGTCGAACTGGACAAGCTGGGGCATGAGGTCCTCGAACGGAAAGAAGTCCGCGAACGGCTGGTCGAAGAGTTCGGCAGGGATATTCTTACCGGCGGTGGGGATATTGACCGCGCCGGTCTGGGCAGGCTCGTTTTTAATAATAGTGAGTTACTGGCGCGGCTGAATCGGATAACGCACCCCTTCATCGATGCTATGGTGAATGAGAAAATAGAGGAATTCCGCCGGAATGGAGTAAAAGTAGCGGTGCTGGCGGCGGCGGCGTTACTGGAGGCGGGGCGTGCGTGGCAGGCGGATGAACTCTGGATAACCGTCGCACCTGAAGAAGCTGTATTGAAAAGACTGTCCGGAAGGACAGGCTATTCCGGGGAGGAATCTAAGGCGCGCATCAACTCACAGATGCCAAACGAAGAACGCGTTAAGCAGGCGGACGTGGTCATCGATACCGACTGCACCCTCGATGAGCTTAAGGCAAGAGTAGCGGCGGAGTGGCAAAAGCTGCTGGAGAGGCTGTAAAATCCGTTCGCCGCGTATCCCATTTGACGCCTAGCTGTAAAACTGGTATAATATGTTTTTTGGAGGCTTAAAATTTACGCTATTATTGAAACAGGCGGCAAACAGTATAAGGTCGCCGAAGGTGATACCATTGAGGTAGAACGCCTGGAGGTGAAAGAGGGCGGTTCTATAGAGCTGGACAGGGTGCTGCTTATCGGCGATGGCGATAACGTAACCGTCGGCAAGCCGGCTATCGAAGGCGCCAGGGTACTGGCCATGGTAAATGGCAATGGCCGCGGCGAGAAGATAATCGTCTTCAAATATAAGGCGAAGGTTCGCTATCGCCGCAAGAACGGACACCGCCAGCATTTTACCAGTCTCAATATCGATAAGATACTGCCGCCGGGAGTAGAAGCCCCCAAACCGGCGAAGAAGAGAGCAACCAGGCGTAAGAAGAAAGAGGAAACAACGGATGGCGCATAAAAAAGGAGGCGGCACCAGTCGCAACGGTCGCGACAGCCAGGGCCAGCGACTCGGCGTTAAGAGGTTCGCCGGGCAGCTGGTTAATGCCGGTACCATACTGGTACGCCAGCGCGGCACGCGCATTTTCCCCGGAAATAACGTGGGTATCGGTAAAGACCATACCCTCTTTGCCCTTATCGATGGCATCGTGCAATACGAACCCACCAGCGACAATCGGAGAAAGGTCAGCGTTTACGCCAGCTGAATGATATGAAAGAGAAGATACATCCTAAATATTATACCGACGCCGAGGTAGTCTGTTCCTGCGGTAACAAGTTTACTACGGGCTCTACCAAAAAGCAGCTTAAAGTTGAGGTGTGCAGTAACTGCCACCCGTTCTTCACCGGCGAGAGGCGTATGCTGGATACCACCGGGCGCGTGGAGCGATTCAAGAGGCGTTATAAGCTTGAAGGTTAATTGAGAATATACCGGAAGGCAGGAGTCCCGGCACGACGGGACTCCTTTTTGTTTAGGCAGTATGGCAGATAAAAAAAAGTTCAATTACGGCGGCCAGGCGGTTATCGAAGGCGTAATGATACGCGGGCGCAGTTCCGTGGTAACGGCGGTCCGCCGGCCTTCCGGCGATATTACCACCGATGTCAGGCCGCTGCCCTCCCTCACTACCAGCCGGATGAGACGGACGCCTCTGCTGCGCGGCGTCGTGGTTCTGATTGAGGCCATGGTTCTGGGCATCAAGAGCCTGCTCTATTCGGCTAATATTGCCATGGAAGAGGAGGAAGAGGAAATCCCCACGAAAGCTATCTGGGGCATGATTGCCTCGGCGGTTGTCCTGGTGGTTATCCTGTTCTTTATCGCCCCGCTTTTTCTTACCAAGCTGGTGAATGCCTATATGCCGAACTCGGTGGTGTTTCACATTGTCGAAGGTGTTATACGTCTGATTATTTTCATCGCCTACCTCAGGGTAATGGCGTTCTTACCCGATATCAAGCGTGTTTTTACCTATCACGGCGCCGAACACAAGTCGGTTAATGCTTACGAGGCGGGGGTGCCGATGGAGGTGGAGTCCGTTAAGTCGTACAGCACGGCGCACGTGCGCTGCGGCACCAGCTTTTTGTTCCTGGTGCTGGTAATTGCCATCTTCATCTTCTCATTCGTGGGACGTCAAAACCTGTGGCTGATGATAGTAGCCCGTGTCGTTCTGATTCCGGTTATCATGGGACTCGGTTACGAAGTCATTTATTTCGGAGCCAGGCATACGAATAACTGGTTCATGAAAATTATCCTGGCTCCGGGGCTGCTGATGCAATCGCTGACGACCGGAGAACCGGATGACCGGCAGCTGGAAGTAGCTATAGCGGCCATGAATAAAGCGGTAGAGGTGGACCAGGCGGAAGAGGCGGCGCAGGCTACTTAGAAATTATTTCCAGGCTATTCTTCTACACCACCCCGCTGTGTTATCTTTTCCCACCCGGACCGCCCTGTATCATTCTCTGCTTATCCCGTGACAATCACCCCACCACCTGATGAAGCGGGGCGTTTAAGAGGGGCGTAAGCCCCTCTTCTATTATATTCCCCTTTTCTTTTGACAACCTCGTAAGGAGAGGGGGACACAGGGGGTGAGGTAGATATAAATCCCCTAAAGCTCTATAAATCGTCCCCGGTCAGTTCCGTGAAAAAGCAGGTCTTGTTGCCGGTATGGCATGTCGGTCCGGTGGGATGCGCCTTTACCAGAATAGTATCGTTATCACAGTCCCGCCACAACTCTCGTACCAGTAGTTTATTCCCGGAGGTCGCCCCCTTGTGCCAGAGTTCCTGCCGACTGCGACTGTAAAACCAGACCTCGTTGCTCTCTAAAGTCCGGCGGATAGATTCCTCGTTCATGT
Organism: uncultured Dehalococcoidaceae bacterium; assembly: GCA_964409485.1. GTDB lineage: Bacteria > Chloroflexota > Dehalococcoidia > Dehalococcoidales > RBG-16-60-22 > JAFGPF01. Next base: position 4,727 of record CAYPDM010000017.1, read on the forward strand.
AGCCCAGCATCAGCACGTCTCCGGTATCGGCGTCCTGGACTACAGCCGGGATAAGCCCTTTATCATTAAATTTTAAATTACTCACCGGTATTCACCCTTTTCTTTATTTTTACCCCGGGAACTTATCGATTTCAGAAATCGCCTGCTTCAGGTTAACATCCCCGGTATACAGGGCCCTGCCCACGATGGCGCCTTCGGCGCCGAGCTTGCTCAACATTTTCAGGTGGTTGATTGACGAGATACCACCGGCGGCGATAACGGGCATCCGGACCGATTCTATCATCTCGGCAACCGCCGAGAAATTGGGTTCCGTCAGGGTGCCGTCCCGGCTGATATCCGTATAGATGAAACGCCTGACGCCAGCCTGTGCCATGGCATCAGCCAGCGCCACGGCCGTTTGTTCCGTATCATTGCTCCAGCCGCGTGTGGCGACGTAACCCTCGCGGGCGTCAATACCGACTGTTATGGAGTCGCGGAAACGTCGGCAGGCTTCGATGACGAGTCGTGGGTCTTCGACCGCCGCCGTGCCCAGGATTACGCGTTCTATGCCCGCTTTCAGCAGGGCTTCAATGGTAGCGATATCGCGTATACCGCCCCCGAGCTGAACGGGTATCAACATGGCCCTGGCGATATCCCTGATAATATCCAGGTTTCGAATTTCACCGGAGGCTGCCCCGTCAAGGTCAACGATGTGAATTCGCGGCGCGCCCATGGACTGCCATTTCAAGGCTACATCCAGAGGGTCTTCGGAGAAGACCGTTTCCTGGTTATAATCGCCCTGATACAGGCGGACGCACCTGCCGTCGCGTAAGTCTATGGCCGGTATTATTTCTATTACGGACCTCTTTTCATCAGGGACTATGTGGGAATTATAGCATCTGGATTGCCTTTAAGACAATTTGTGATATTATTGTGCATTGCTGTGTATTGACAAGGCCCCAAATATAAGATAAAATAATAATTGCCATCGACCGTTATGGCGGTGAGTTTAGAGCTGATACCTTAACAGAAGAAGTCGCTTGGATCGGATACGACCGAGACGGCAAAAAATTAGACTAAAGCAGTTTTGCCCTCTCAATATGTATGAGAGGGTTTTTGTTTAAGGGGGAAAATGCTCAAAATAGGTTTTATCGGAGCCGGAACCGTCGGTACCGCCCTGGCCGTACTGCTAAACAGCAAGGGCTACCGGTTCGTCGGCGCATCCAGACGCCGGACTTCTGCTGATAACCCGGGTACGGTAGTCAGCAACCTGCGCATACTGGAGAGCAACCAGGAAGTAGCCGATAATGCCGACCTCGTTTTCATAACCACTCCCGATGCCGCTATAGCCGGAGTTGCTAAAGAAGTAAACTGGCGCAGCGGGCAGAGCGTCGTCCACTGCAGCGGCGCCGATTCCGTAGACGTCCTGGAACCTGCCAGGAAATACGGCGCCGTGGTAGGCGGTTTTCATCCCCTGCAGACCTTTGCCGGCATCGAGGAGGCTATCGAGAATATCCCCGGTTCCACGTTCGGTATCGAGGCCGAGGAACCGCTTTTAACCACACTCAAGGAAATAGCCGCGGTCCTGGGCGGACACTGGATAAAGCTGGAAGCCGGCGATAAGGTGGCCTATCATGCCGCCGCCGTTTTCGCCTGCAACTACCTGGTGACGCTGGTGAAAATGGCCACCGACCTCTGGCAGACATTCTCCATCCCCGGCGAACAGGCTACAAAAGCCCTCCTACCCTTAATCAGGGGCACCCTCCACAATATCGAGACCATCGGCATACCGCAATGCCTTACCGGGCCTGTCGCCCGCGGTGATACCGGAACGGTAAACAAACATCTCAAAACCTTACGTGAGAAAGCTCCGTCCCTACTCTTGGCTTATAAGGAACTCGGACTGCAGACTATTCCCGTCTCGCTGGCCAAGGGAAAAATCAATAAACAACAGGCCGACGAACTGGAGAACATATTAAAAAATTAGTAACTTAATAACTTCAGGGGGCAATAAAATGAGAAATATGCTGAAGAGTAAAATCCACCGGGCAACCGTGACCGACGCCAATATCAATTACGAAGGCAGTATCACCATCGATAAGAAGCTCATGGCGGCGGCCGATATCCTCCCCTACGAGCAGGTGCACGTGCTTAATATCAATAACGGCGCCCGTTTTACCACCTATACCATCGAAGGTGAGGAAGGCAGCGGCGAAATATGCCTTAACGGAGCCGCCGCCCGACTGGCCGTGAAAGGCGACCTCGTTATTATCCTGACCTATCAAAATGTGCCTGAAGAGGCAACGAAGGGCTACCGACCCAAGATAGTATATGTCAACGAGAAGAACGAAATCGTTACGAAACTGGATGAAAAAATTTTCGCTTGAGGAGCTGCCGTGAGTGTTACGATTAACCAGATAAAGGAGATGAAGCGCAAGGGTGAGAAAATCTCCATGCTCACCGCTTACGATTACGTAACCGCCAAGATAATCGATGAGGCAGGCGTGCCGCTGATACTGGTCGGGGATAGCCTGGGTATGGTGGTCCTCGGTTATAATTCTACAATTCCGGTTACCCTGGAGGTAATGCTGCATCATACCAAGGCGGTCGTCAGGGGCGTTAAGAACGCCCTCGTCGTGGGCGATATGCCGTTTATGACCTACACGGTAAACATGGAAGAAGCCCTGCGTAACGCGGCGCGCTTTCTTCAGGAGACCGGCTGCCAGGCGGTAAAACTCGAAGGAGGAGTCACCGTCGCCGACAAAGTGAAAAGAATCGTAGAATGCGGCATTCCGGTCATGGGTCATATCGGCCTGACTCCGCAGTCGATTCATCAGTTCGGCGGCCACAAAATCCAGGGCAAGACGCCGGAAGCGGCAAAAAGACTCCTGGAAGATGCCGTGGCTCTGGATCAGGCCGGCGCTTTCGCCGTCGTGCTGGAGACCGTGCCCGCCCCCCTCGCTGCCCTGATTTCGAAGAAGATTGGCATCCCGACAATCGGCATCGGCGCCGGCGCCGGATGCGACGGCCAGGTGCAGGTTATCAACGATATACTCGGGTCTTATACGGACTTTGTCCCCAAGCATGCCAAGCAGTACGCCAAAATCGCCGGTATTATGGCCGACGCCATATCTGCGTACCACAAAGAGGTGAAAGCCGGAGAGTTTCCCACCGATGCTCAAAGCTTTACCATGGACGAAAGCATAATAAAAGAACTGGATAAGTAAGCTGCCGGTAATTTCAAACGTGTTCGAGAGGGGGCAACGCCCCCTCTTTTATATATTTCACCTCCCCTTTGACACGGGCTATGGAGAGGGGGATAATGGGGATGAGGCGGAAAGAATGAAGGTAGTGGAAACTATAGCCGAAATGCGGCAGGCTCGTAAAGAGCTTGAAGAGACCATCGGCTTCGTGCCAACGATGGGCGCTCTCCATGAAGGCCACCTGTCGCTGGTGAGGCGGGCCAGGGAAGAAAATGCCTCGGTGGTGGTCAGCATCTTCGTCAATCCCACCCAGTTCGGCCCCAAGGAAGACTTCAAGAGCTATCCCCGCGACACCAAACGCGACCTGGAGATGCTGGAGCCTGATACGGACATCGTTTTTATGCCGTCCGGTGCGGAGATGTACCCGGATAATTATGATTCCTGGGTGGAAGTCGGCACGATTACGGAGAATCTGGAAGGCGCTTCCCGCCCCGGACACTTTCGCGGCGTGAGCACCGTCGTTGCCAAGCTGTTCAATATCGTCCAGCCCACGAAAGCCTACTTCGGGCAGAAGGACGCCCAGCAGCTGCTGGTTATCAAAAAGATGGCGGCCGACCTCGATATGAATCTGGAGGTAGTGACCTGCCCCACGATACGCGAGCCGGACGGGCTGGCGATGAGCAGTCGCAACACCTATCTCAAAGGTCAGCATCGGCAGGTGGCCACCGTACTTTACCGGGCGCTGAACCTGGCGGAAAAGCGCTGGGACCAGGAGGAAACCGATGCGGGGGCGATACGTCTGGAAATGACCGAGCTTATCAAAATGGAGCCGCTGGCGAAGATTGATTATGTCAGCATTGCCGATGTAGAGACTTTAAAAGAGATGCACCATAAGATTAAGCCCCCGGTGCTGGTATCCCTGGCGGTGAAGATAGGCAAGACGCGGCTTATCGATAACACCGTGCTGGAGTAGCGTTCTACGGGATTATTTTTTCTGTTTCAACGGTGTGGCCAGCACGACAAGCGTAATAACAGCAGCAATAGCGGCCACCGACCAGAAATCGCCGCCTATGCCGCCGGTCCTGACAAAGTCCACTGTAGCCCCGAGAATCGGGGCTATTATCATCGTTGAGACAGACTTCGCCTGACTTTCAATAGATAGTACCGTAGCTCCCTGTGTTTCGGTAGCAAAAGCGTCAAAGCGGCTGATAAGCATCGGCCTCCAGAAGTTCTGAATCAGGGAAAGAATAATGAAACCGGCTATCGCCGCGTAATAATACTGGAAATACAGCAGCGGTATTAGCGCCAGGTAGAGAATAAATACGACCTTCCAGAGCAGACGGCTGCCTTTCTCCTCTCCACCGGCGAAACTCGAAAGACGGTGGGCGTTGCGGCTGGCGTAGGCGGAGACCAGGTAGATGATGACGTAGACGGCTCCCACGAGAATGGCGCTGCGGCGCGTATCGCTCATCAACACGAAAACAGGCAACATCAAAGCCAGGCTCTTGATGACGGGCTGCAGGTAGTCCTCTACCGCTTTATAAACTCCCTCGAAGCCCATCGACTCCACCAGGAGGCGGCGAAGATGCCTCACGCACAGCGAATCGCGCAGGCATTGCCAGAGGTGGCGCAACACACTGCGGACATCCGCACCCCCCTCCGGCTGCCCCTCCAGTTCCTTAGGATAGCCGAGGAAGTTTACCAGTCCCGCCAGGTAAGGCACGATAGCGAAGAAAAAGACGTAAGCGAAATTGTTGGTCCACAGGACGAAGACGGCAGCCAGGACTACCGATACCGCCGAGCCTATCATGGACCAGGAACGGGTGTAGCCGTAGACCCGTGTCTTTTCATCGGTGCGCTCCTGAATGCGCAGCCAGGTAAATATCATGGCTTTGTGGGTGCCGGTGCGGAAGGCCTCGCCGATGGCGAAGAAGAACATGGCGATGAACATGTGCCAGTAGTCCTGGCTGAAGCCGAAGACCGCAAACGAGGTAATATATGAAACGAAGGACAGAATCATGCTGCGGCGGCGACCGAATAAATCGGCGACGGCGCCGCTGGGGATTTCCATGATGTTGATGACAAGCTCCCGGAAGGCTATAAGGAAGCCTATCTGGGTGAAGGAAAGCCCCCTGTCCAGGAAGAACAGGATAATAAACGGCTCGAAATACCGCTGGTTCTTAAGGAAACCGTATAATGAAAAGCGCGCTAACATTCTGGTCCTTGAGGTATATTATAGCACTTAGTATCGTTTTATGAGAATGACAGGGTCGCGGACTGAAAATCCGTGTGTCCCCCACCCCTTTCCTTTGATATCTATTCCCACCCGTGCCGCCCGGGGAAAATCCCTCTCTAACTCTCCCTTTACCAAAGGGAGAGGATGATGGTGCAAACTCTATTATCAATGCCTTAACCCAATCTGTCTCCCTCCTTTGTAAGGAGGGATTAAGGGAGATTTAACACCGGGTGTTTAAGAGGGGTGAAGCCCCTCTTTTAATCATTTCCCCCTCTCCTTCATCCTGCCTCGTAAGGAGAGGGGGATTAAGGGGGTGAGGTTAAGAAATAGTCTAATACTCTCCTTGACTGTAATACGAATCTAAAGTAAAATATAGCTGTTTGCCGAGGTAGCTCAGTTGGTAGAGCAGCGGACTGAAAATCCGCGTGTCGTCAGTTCAATTCTGACCCTCGGCACCACAATCATGGCGGGCGGAAGTAGTTCAGTGGCTAGAACGTCTCCTTGCCAAGGAGAAGGTCGCGAGTTCGAATCTCGTCTTCCGCTCCATTTTTTATTATGGGGAGTTTAAGAGGGGCGAAAACCCCTCTTTCTTTTATTCCCCCTCCCACCCTTCTATTTCCACCAGGCAGGAGTTCGGCGCCATGCCGGGGGCGTTCTTCGATAACACCCTTTCCGGCGTGAGGATGTTGACACAACCGCCCCGGTCGATGCTGTTTGGATTACCCGGCTCCAGCGGGTCGTACTTGCCGGAGCCGTAGTAGGAGTGAACAACACCCTTGCGCATCCTCTCCGTAACCTCGGCGATGCACAGCACGGCGCCGCGGTCGTTATATATCTTAACGATATCCCCGGATTTAATGCCCCTGGGGGCGGCGTCCGCGGGATTAAGGCGCACCGGGCGCCAGCGGTACCCGTCCTTAAGAACGCGGTGACCCGGAATTTCTCCCAGCCACGATGAATTGGCGTCGTGGTGCGTGTGGAAGGAATACCTGGGGTGGGGAGTGATAAGCTGCAGCGGGTATTTCTGCGCCAGCTCCGAGTCGTAGCCTTCCCAGCTGGGGATATAGCGGGGCAGCGGCGGCCTTTCAGCGTCGTCGGGGAAGTGTTTCAGCAGGCTCTGGGAGACAAATTCTATCTTGCCGCTGTACGTTCCCAGTTCCTTACCTTTATCCGTGTTTCTCTTGGGGTTAAAGTGGTCGGGCGTATCGCACTCACGTCCCTCGTAGAACCAGCGCAGGCCGGGTGTCGGCTGATAATCCTCCGGCATGGGAACGATGAAATACCCCTTACGCTTAAATTCCTCAAACGATATGTATTCAGGCAGGTCCGAGTGGTAAAAGACCTTCTCTATCCAGTCCTCGTCCGTGTTGCCTTCGGTAAATTTATCCTTTATGCCCAGTTTTGCGGCGAGCTCGCTGAATATCTGATAGTCGGACTTGGATTCGTAAAGCGGTTCGATGCACTTGTGCTGGTAAACGATAACACGATGGTTGCAGGCGTTGGAGCCGTGGTGGGTATACCCCCCGGTATTCGCCCACTCGCCGATATCGTACCGCTCGAAGTTGGTACAGGCCGGCAGGATGACATCGGCCAGTCCTGTTTCCGTGCACCACCAGCAGTCCTGGTTGACGACGAACTCCAGTTTCGGGCTCTGGTACATCTTCACCCAGCGGTTGGTGCCGGTCATGGTGCCGAGGAACGAACCGCCGTAGCGATAGAACATCCTGACCTCCGAACAACCGGGGGCCGGGTAAGTAAACGGGACGAACTGCTGCTCCAGCGATTGACCACAAAACGTTTCCCCCAGCCAGTTGATGGGAGGATTGAGAATGGCCTCCGGCACGAGCAGGCGGTAGATGCGCTGTTTGACCGGATTTAACGCCTTGTTTTTAGCGAATTCGTTCAGGAAATTCGGCCCGAAAGAGCTGTAGCCCGGAAAATCGAAATCGGCATTATAAGGCGACCCCATAGTGGTGCCCCAGATATTTACGCCCGGCTTGCCGAGTCCCTGCATCGCCTGCAGAAGCACCATCAGGCGCGCCCATTCCGTGCCGTAGGCCTGGCGGCAGGCGCCGGACTCGCCGCCGCGGGAGCCGGCCGCGAGCATAACCCGACTCGCCGCCCATTCCCTTGCCAGGCTTTTTATAGTGTAGTCGGGTACGTCGCAGATATCCGCCGCACGTTCCGGCGTTTTGGGTATGCCGTCGTCCTCGCCCAGGACTTGCTTTTTGAAATCCTCGAAGCCCACCGTACGCATTGCCACGTAATCTTTATCATAGGTGCCTTCGGTCAGCCAGACATAGGCGATAGCCTCGGCCATGGCGGCGTCGGTGCCGGGGCGGGGGGCAATCCATTTATCACCAAATATGGTGGCGGTGTAATTGCAGAAGGGGTCGATGAAAATCTGCTTCTTGCCAAGTTCTCTCAACCAGAGTCGCCACACCGCCGATTCCTGTCCGCCGTAGATGCCGCGGGTCGAATCGGGGTCGTTGCCCCAGTGCACCACGAGGTCGGTATTCTTAAGGGCGTCCTCCAGGAGGTCGTACTGCTCCGGCATGCCGAGACGCCAGAAAAAGCCGTAGGTATGCGTCGCACCCCAGTGCCAGCCCTCCCAGCTATCCGGGTTATCCAGGATATCGGTAAATCCAATCATGTTGAAGAAACGCGCCCAGGTCGAGGTACGGTAGCCGACGTTGCCCCAGTTATGGTGCGAAGACGCCCGGGACATGACGGCCTCCGGGCCGTAGGTCTCCCGTATTCTTTTCATCTCCCCGGCGACAATGTCCAGGGCTTCGTCCCAGCTGATGCGTTTATAGCCGGACTTTCCCCGGTTTCCCGGATTGCGCTGCCCGTCGGGATTAAAGTCCTCTCTAATCAGCGGGTACTTGATTCGCAAGTCGGAATATATGCGCGCCTTTTCGACGGCGGTAAACGGTGACACGCAGGCCTTCCTCAAAGGTGTGAATTTACTGCCGCCGGCGTCTATGGTCCACGAAGCCGCGTCTTTATCTGTCAAAATAAGGGGGCGTACGCGGACTATTTTACCGTCCCGGACGTATACCTGCACCGGCCCGCCGTTGGTAAGATTGGTAAAGACTTCTTCCAAAATAAAGTACTACCCTTCCATTAATTATATTATGGTATATTAAAAGTATAATAAATACCTGCGTACTATATCAAACTGTGAAAAGAGAATGAAAGATACGAAGTTTATAAGCTGGAATGTCAACGGCATCAGGGCGGTCAGGGGGAAAGGCTTTCTGGACTGGCTTTATAAAGAGTCGCCGGACGTACTTTGCCTGCAGGAGACCAAGGCCCGGCCCGAGCAGCTCGATGCCGACCTTACAGAGCCGACCGACTACAAAGTTTACTGGAATTACCCGGAGAAAAAAGGCTACAGCGGCGTGGTCGTCTTCACGAAAGCAGAACCTCTTAACGTGACGTACGACCTCGGTAAAAGCGGTCTCGACATTGAGGGAAGAGTTATTATCGCCGAATATCCCGCGTTTACCCTCTTTAACGTCTATTTCCCCAACGGCAAGGCAGGCCCGGAGCGTCTTAACTATAAAATGGCCTTTTACGATATCTTTCTTCAATATGCGGATTCTATCAAGGATGCCGGGAAAAAACTGGTGATTTGCGGCGATGTCAATACCGCCCATAAGGAAATCGACCTCGCCCGTCCAAGGGAAAACAGCAAGGTCTCCGGCTTCCTGCCCGGTGAAAGGGCCTGGATAGATAAATTAGTCTCTCACGGCTACGCGGACACCTTCCGCCGCTTCAATAAGGAGTCGGGTCAATATACCTGGTGGGACATGAAATCCGGGGCGCGGGCGAGGAACGTTGGCTGGAGGATAGACTACTTTTTCGTCAGCGATAACCTGCTGCCGTCGCTGGCCGACGCCTTTATCATGCCTGATGTGATGGGCTCCGACCATTGCCCCATCGGGATTATTCTGAAAACGGACTAGTCCAGGTCTTCCAGCCCCTTGAGAACGTCGTGGAAATCATTGAAGGGGGTGCAGGCAAGGTTCTCTTCCCGGCATTTCACCAGCAGGTCGCCGGTGGCGAAGACCTTTATCGCCCGTCTTGACGAAAAGATATCCGATACACCGTTACCGATGTAGATAACGTCGTATCCCCTTTTCTGCAACAGCTCGGTATAGGCTTCCTTGTAGCCGACCTCCATCTCGGTGCCGTCCGGCCCGACGTAACTGACCGTCATGCCGTCGGGAGAGAACTCGTTTTCCGCGGCATATACCTCCAGGCCGTCGACGCCCAGTTTTTCCAGGATGGCCTCTATATAGAAAATCAGCCCGTTGCTGACGATAACGGTCTTATAACCTCTTTGCGAGCAGAAGTCCAGCATCTCGCGGAAGCCGGCGCGTATTTTCACCCGCTCGCTGTTCAGAACGAGGTCGGTCATGGTCTGCCGGTCGGCCTTCATCATGCCGAAGGCCTTTTTATTAAAGGCGCCTACCGGTATTTTGCCCGCCGTATACTCCTTTAGGTACTCGCGCCATTGGCTGCCCACGTAGGTATCCAGCAGGAGGAAACTTACGTCTTCCTCGGTTATGGTGCCGTCGAAGTCGCATTGAATGGCTATTTTCATGTTTCGGATAAACTCCTTGTAGTATAGATTCTGTCAATTCCAATATATCGGATTGTGCCTGAAGGGGTCAAGCTGAAGAACTCTGGAAAAAGAGGAGAGCCGATGTTAGAATGAAGCCGGGAGGCTGCGAGGAAATTGACGCGGTATTTTATCGGGACTTCCGGCTGGCACTACAATGATTGGAAGGGCCGGTTTTACCCCGAAAAGCTGCCGAAAGCGAAATGGCTGGAATATTACGCCCGTCATTTCACCACCCTTGAGCTTAATAACTCGTTTTACCGCCTGCCCTCGGAGGAGGCGTTTGCCCGGTGGTACGGTTCATCCCCGCCCGGTTTTACGTTCGCGGTTAAGGTCAGCCGGTATATCACTCACATCAAGCGACTCAAAGACTGTGAGGAAGCCCTGAATAACATTATGTCAAGAAGCGTCCTGTTGAAAGAGAAGCTGGGGCCCCTGCTCTATCAGCTGCCGCCCGGCCTGCACCGCGACGATGACATGTTAACGGCTTTTCTGGAGAACCTGCCGGGAGGATTCAGGCACGTTATCGAGTTCCGGCACAAATCCTGGCTGGCGGAGGAGGTCTTCGATATATTGCGGCAGTATTGTGTGGGCTTCTGCGTCTTCGATATGCCAAAGCTGACATCACCCCTGATGGCCACGGCGGACTTTGCCTATATCCGTTTTCACGGCAGCGACAGCTTTTACTCAAGCTGCTATACTGATGGGGAACTGGCCGACTGGGCCGGCAGGATAACAGAAATGGCGAAAAATCTGGACTCGGTTTATATCTACTTCAATAACGATATCGAGGGTTTTGCGCTGAAGAACGCCGAAACGATTAGAGAGTTTCTGGCATAAAAATACATTTTGGCTGCCTGTAGACTGCCCGTCGTAACTACCTGGGCTTTGATTTTGGGGGGAATTCCCCAGTCTAATTAGATGTTTACATCCAAGACAGTTACAGGCGTTCTGCGAATATACTAGAAATAGAAACGTAGACCAGGGTGATGCCATCCTATAAAACGAAAATGAATGCAAGGATTCGTAATAAAAAATCTCCAAACGAGAGCATAATTGTTCCGCTGGATGGTTCTAAATTAGCTGAAGTAGCTCTACCATATGCAGAGGAACTGGGTGCAAGGACAGGTAGCGATATCACTTTGCTATCGGTTCTTGAGTTCGCTAGCAATCAGGATACAGCCTACCTTCAGAGAATAATACACGCCACCAGGCACCATGCCGAGAAATATCTGGTGATACCCGGGAGTAAAGAGGTAAACGTTGGCGCAACGACTCGCGTTGGCAATCCGGCTGAGGCAATCGTAGATTTTTCCTGTACATGGGACCACAAACTGATTGTCATGGCTACCCACGGTCGGTCCGGTATCGGACGCTGGGCGTTGGGAAGTGTTGCCGATAAGGTAGTGAGGGCTCCCACAAATTTACCGGTCATGCTTATCAGGGGTAAGAAAGCCCGTCCGGATGTACGCCAGAAACGCCTTCTCCGGAAGGCTCTTGTGCCGCTTGACGGTTCAATATCCAGCCAGGCGGTTATTCCTTATATCAGCCGGCTTGCCCTGAAGCTTCAAATGAGTTTAACCCTTTTTCAGGTTGTGCAACAGACCAACAACCATAAGGCAGATGCTGAATCTTACCTGCAAGCTCAATGCGCCGAACTTGAACAGCAAGGTATATCGGCGCAATACAGGGTAAAAGTCGGTTCCCCGGCAGACGCGATTATCGAACTTGCTGATGAGCTATTTGTTGATCTGGTGGCAATGTCTACCCGTGGAAGAACCGGTATCCCGTCCTGGACTATCGGAAGCGTTGCCCATAAGGTCCTATTAGCGGGAAACACACCCCTGTTATTATTGAGATGCGAATGACAACTTGACGAACTTTCAATACCCTACGCATGCAATTCGATGATATCCCCGTCCTGCAGAACATGGTCGCGTTTGACCATGACGCCGTCGAACTTGCCGGAGCCCCAGATACGGGCGTACTTCATATTTTTACCGAAGTCTTTATGTACCGATATAGCGGCGTCCTCCAGCGTGCCCCCGTTTTCCAGTATGATGGGGTCGGTCATGTCCGCCTTGCTGCCGGGGGCCTTGGTATAAACACGGATAATATCCAGCATCCGGAAAATCTTCTGCCTCAATTCGTCAAGGCCCTGACCGATGGCGGAAACGGCGATAACGGGCGCCTGTTCACCATACCGGCTCTCCAAAGCGCGGTAATTCACGCCGCCGTTATCCATATCCGCTTTATTGCCGATGATTAAAGCCTTTTTATAGTTCACGGGGGCTTCTTCATCCACGACTTCCGGTGGCTGGCCCAGCCCTATTCTCTTTTCATTCAGCCTGGCAATCAGCGCTTCCGTCTGGGCAACCGGGTCCTGGGTAAGGTCGGCCACCAGCAGCAGGCCGTCGGCCCGCCGGATAATGTTCAGGTGCCACCACTCCGGGGTCTGTTCCCCGAGGGGCGGAGTGTCGATGAGCTGTATCTGGATATTCTCGTAGGTCATCATCCCGGGCGTGGCGCTCTGGGTGGTAAAGGGATAAGCGGCCACGGCGGGCGCGGCCTTGGTCAGGCTGGCGACGATTTGCGACTTTCCCGTGTTGGGCGGGCCGATTACCGCCACCTGGCCGGCGCCGGTTTTCTCAATCATCATAGAAGCCCGCTGAGTAGCCGTCTTTTTATCCAGCGACTGCGTCAGCTTGGCGATTTTCGTACGGAGGTCGGCGCGGAGGTGGTCGGTCCCCTTGTGCTTGGGCATGACCGAAAGCATTTCCTCCAGGCAGGCTATCTTTTCCAGGGTGGTTTTAGCCATGCGGAAATTCTTTTCGGCGGCGATATATTCCGGTGTAAGATTAGCCGGCATATCTACAGGTGCTCCTTTATCCTTTTTGCCTGCTCGCGCGTCATACCCGTGGCGGCGGTAAGCTCTTCGAGAGAGGCTTCCCTGATTCTCCGGATGGAGCCGAACTGTCGCAACAGGGCGCTCTTGCGCCGGGGGCCCACGCCGGGAATGCCGTCCAGCGCCGACGTGAAGGTTTTGCGGCGGTGCACGGTGGTAAAATAACTTACGGCGAAGCGGTGCGCCTCGTCCCGGAGACGCTGCAACAGCTGGAGTCCCGGGGAGGACTTTGCCAGGACCACCGGCTCTTTGCGGCGGGGGAGAAAAATTTCCTCGTTCTCCTTGGCCAGGCTGGCCGCCGGAATATCACTGCCGGTTTCCTTGAGCGCGGATAACGCCGCGTTTAGCTGCCCCTTCCCCCCGTCGATGAGAACGAGGTCGGGCATCATAGCCCAGGTGTCCGGGGCGGAAGTGCTTTCTCTGGAACTGTGTTTGAAGCGTCGCTGGAGGACCTCCTGGAGCATGGCGTAGTCGTTGGCACCGGCCACCGTCTTTATCTTGAACCGGCGGTAGTGTGACGGCTTCGGTTTGCCTTTCTCGAAGACCACCATGCTGCCCACCGCGGAGCTGCCCTGGATATTGGAGATATCGTAAGCCTCCATGCGCAGCGGCAGGCCCTTCAGCTTGAGTTCTCTTTCAATCTCTTCCAGCGCGTCGTCCAGCGATGTGGACGCGGTAATCTGTTTAATCTTGAGCTGTTCCAGCCCCTGCCGGGCGTTTTCCGCGGCGATATCGATGAGTTGTTTTTTCACGCCGCGGCGGGGCGCCTGTATTTCCACTCCCCCGCCCCGCCGGTTTTTCAGCCACTCCCCGATAACCGGCCTTTCTTCCACCGGGTACTGCAGAAGCAGCAGCGGGGGAATCTGGGGACAGGACGAATAATACTGCTTGACGAAGCTGGTCATTATCTGTTTTGGTTCTTCCTGCCGCGTGCCCTGGAGGAGAAAACTTTCCCGTCCGGTCATTTTATTGCTGCGTATGAACAGCACCTGCACGTAGGCCTGGTCTCCGTCCTGCACAAACGCGATAACGTCCTCCTCGCCCCTGATGACGGCGGCAATCTTCTCGCCCTCGATGACTTCCTGTATCGACTGAATCTGGTCTCTTATCTGGGCCGCTTTTTCATAGTCCGTGTTCCGGGCTGCCTGTTTCATCCTTGCCTTAAGGTCACGTGCTACCTTTTCCCGTTTACCTTCCAGAAAAAGGATGACCTCTTCAATTACCCTAGCGTATTCCTGGCGGCTGACGGCGCCGGTGCATGGCGCCAGGCAGTGTCCCAGGTGGTATTCGAGGCAGGGACGGCTTGCCTTGCCGGTAATAGTCTTGGAGCAGATACGGAAAGGAAAGATGTGTTGCAGTACGCGCAGGGTCTGTTTTACCGACCGTGAATTGGAGAAGGGGCCGAAGTAACGTCCGCTGTCCTCTTCGTAGCGTCGCGTGACGTACACCCTGGGCCACTCTTCGTTGGTGGATACCTTCAGATAGGGAAATGTCTTATCGTCCTTGAGGCTGACATTGTAGCGGGGATGGTATTGCTTGATGAAGTTCAGCTCCATGATGAGAGCTTCTTGTTCTGAACTGGCTACATAGAAGTCGATATCGGCCACGCGGGAAACCATTTTTTGTATCTTGGGTGTCAGTTTTTGGGTGGACTGAAAGTAAGATCTGACGCGATTGTAAAGGCTGGTAGCTTTACCCACGTAGAGTATCGTCCCATCGGCATCTCTCATGAGATAGACACCAGGACTGTGCGGCAATCGCTTGAGCTGCTCCTCTATGAGACTGCTGGCCACCTTTACTCCTTCAATATTGCCTGTCATTATTCTAGCACAGGTATATTAACGAGCAAAGAGTACGGTTGGGTTTGCAGCTGCGAGCGACGGTGTAAACGGTGAAACGTATCTACTCCGTATAAGGCTTAATACCGGAAAGATTATTCAGGTAATCTTTATCAGGCCCTGCTTTATCGCGACTACTACCGCTTCCGTGCGGGCATTGGCGTTAAGCTTCCGCAGGATGGACGTAACATGATTCTTGATAGTCTGCTCGCTGATGCCGAGTTCGGCGGCAATCTGTTTGTTCAGATAGCCCTGGGCGATGTACTGCAGTATTTCAATCTCCCTGGGGGTGAGGGGTGAGATAAAGGCCTCGGCCTCGCTCCGTGAGGTAAGCTCCTGGAATTGCTGCAGTACATGCTCGGCCACTTTCGGCCGGGTGGTCAGGCTTTCGTTTATCGGGTGCTCTCCTCTGGATACACGCCTGATAATCTCGATCAGCTGTTCCGCGGTAACTTCCTTGCTCAAATAGGCTACTGCCTGTGCCTTGAGCGCCTGGAAAAGCTGGCTGTCTTCCGGGTTGGAAGTAAGCATGATCACACCGATATTGGGTGAACGCTGTCTTATCTTGCGGCCCAGTTCAAGTCCGCTATCCGATGGGCCATCAAGGTCCAGCAGGGCGACATCCGGCGGGAGGTTGTCAATGGCTTTGAGCACATCGCTATTTACGCTGGTGGTGCCGATGATGACTATATCCTCGGTATCCGAGAAAGTAGCCTCTATCGCCTGCTGAAATAGCGATTGTTGACTGATCACAAATACCTGGATTTTACCGTTCTTATTATTGTTGTTCATAGCTCCTGCTTCGTTTCAGGCATATCTGGAATAGCCCGAATCGGTTTTACCTCCTCGCCTTTTTTCTTGCGCCGTTTATGTTCCTTGTATAAGTGGATATGAACTGCTCAACCAGATAAGGGTCGAATTGCTTGCCGGCATATCGCTTTAGCTCTTCTATAGCCTGTTCATGAGACAGGGTATCGGAGTATGGCCTTTCGGAAGTCATGGCGGCCATGGCATCCGCGATAGCCAGTATGCGCGCTTCCAGCGGTATATCCTCGCCTTTCAGGCCATCGGGATAGCCGCTCCCGTCAAACCATTCATGGTGGTGTAAAATAGCTTCTGCACAGGGAGAGAGCTGGGGTATTCTGTTGGCTATTGCGGCTCCCAGTTGCGGGTGCATTTTCACTATCTCCCATTCTTTGGCATTCAGTTTACCCTGCTTATTCAATATTGTATCACTTATTGTAATTTTGCCGATATCGTGCATTAAAGCACAGACCTCAAGCCTGGCCATTTCGGTGGTATCCATCTTGAGGGCACTGGCGATAACCATAGAATAATCGGTTACCCTCTTTGAATGATTATGACTGAAATAGGTTCTTGAGTCCACCGTTTCTGATAGTGCGTGTATAACGGCTAATATTTTACTATCAATATGATTCTCCGTATCTGTAATCGATTCCGTCAGCTGTAAGGGCGTCAGGGCGCCGGACGCGAAGTAACTGTGGTTGCCGCCGTCCCGTTTCGCCCGGTAGAGAGTAACATCGGCGGCGGCGATAATGTCGGTGTGGCTTATGCCGTCATCCGGCCAGCTTGCCAGGCCGATGCTGGCGGTAACGGGAATTTTACTGGTATTGACCCCTTCGGCTATTCTCTTGCGGACACGCTCGGTAACCTGGAGGGCAGCGTCGACCGTGGTCTGCGGCAGGAGGATAGCAAATTCGTCGCCGCCGTAGCGGAAAGCGTGGTCGGCATTCCTGATTGCCCCTTTGATAATATGGCCTATTTGCCGCAGGAGTTTGTCACCGGAAGGGTGACCGTAGTTATCGTTGTACGCTTTAAAGGAATCGAGGTCGACGATGGCTAATGAGAAGACGCCGCCGTAACGGGAGTGGCGGCTGATTTCGCTGTCAATCATCTCGTCCAGAGAACGTCGATTCAGCAGTCCGGTAAGTTCGTCGATGCGGGCTTTGTGTTCGGCTTGTGCATAGAGTTTAGCATTCTCAAGCGGCATGGAAATTTGAGAAGCAAGCTGCTCTAAAAGCCTGATATGCCACTGCGTGTAGGCGTGAGGCTTTTGACTGGCCACGATGAAACTGCCGATGACTTTACCTTTAGCTGATAGTGGCAGGTAAGCCATGGTGCGTAATCCTTGCTTGTAAAAATTCTCCCCTGTCTGGAAATACCTTTCATTTTCCAGGTCCGGTTCAATAAACGCCTTCTTCTGGGTGATTACCCATCCTGTGCCGCTTCCCTTCATCGGTATCCTTTCACCCACCCGGTAGGCCGAGCCTTCTAACGAAGATAACGCTACGCAGCAAAGGTCGGAGTCTTCAATAAGGACGATTGATGCCCAGTGAATGTCAATCACCTTCTTTATTTCTTCAATAAAGCTGCCGAATATTCCCTGAATATCAAGACTTGAAGATAAAATAGCGGTGGATTTATTGATTACGGATAGCTCCTCCTCACGTTCCCTTAGCTGCTCACGGAGATATTCCTTCTCCAGGCTTACCGCTACCCGGCCGGTGACATCCTCTATCAGATTAAAGTCTTCAAGAGAATAGCGACCGGAATGCTTTTTACCGAGAACCAGGATAGCTATCAGACGGTCACGACTTATCAACGGCATGAATAACTCTATCTCTTTAGAGTCTATATCCTCTTTTTCCTGTGGCCACAGCCCCAGGAAGGCGGGAAGTATCATCAGGTTCTCTTTAGATAATGATTTTTGTTCTCGTTCCAGGTACGAAATAATAGGATTACCTGCCCGGAGTCTAAGATTAGCAAGAGGGACGTTTTTCTCTTCTGGCTTGATAAAGTGGGTGGTAAAATCATTACTGCCTGCCTCCGGGAAAAGCAAACACGCTTGTTTGATGTTGAGGGTCATAATAAGCAGTGTGAGTAGTTCACCACCCTGTTCCTTCAGGCTGAAAATGTTGTGTATTTTATTGGTAAAATTATTCAGCTTTTTATGGTAATCATAGCTCGAACCCTTGAATGCCCGATTCATGAATTCAAAGAAATACCCGCGTACTCTGTAAATAAAGATAGCGATGACAATGCCAACCAGAGTAGCGACAAACGAAGCTATCAGGTCCAGCTCGAAGTCAAACACGGCGTGCATTACCACGAGCAAGAACCAGAAACTGACGGTGCCGATAATACCCAAACTTAACCAGGCCGTGCCCTGCCGCAGGACGAGCTTGATATCGACCAGCCGGTGCCTGATAACCGCGTAACTTAGAATGAAGGCATTGATGAGGTTGCCGATATGAGCCAGCGGGTACTCTCTGCCCCACGGTAGAAAACTAGCGAGAGTGAAAACTGTCAATGAGCCGATGCCGATGAGTATGGAAACGATTTGATTGTAAAGCACCGGATTATCTAAAACGGTTAGTCGCTTCCAAAGAATATATACACCGCGTATGAGTAAAATCATTAGCGGCATCCCGACAATAAAAACGCCTTTCCCGTATACAGGGTAAAGCTTATCGCCGCTTACCTCGACACTTTCGGGGACGTAGCCCAGGACTACCAGGATGACAATAATTGCCAGCGAAGCATACGCAAAAGGTATCCAACGTCCCCTCCCCGGCTCGTAGAAAGTAGAAGCAAAACAATGGAACAGCACTGCCATCAGGGGAAAAAGAACGACGATCCCTCTGATAAGGATGATGTTATTTTGTGCGAAAAAGGAGCTGCGGAGAAAATAATCGTCGAGACTCCATAGCATGGCGGAAATTAAGAACAGGACAAACAGGGTATGCCGTTTATGCCACGGACGGCTGCTGGCTGTGGTCAGCAGCAGTGGTATATAAGCTATTGTAGCAAGCAAGGGAAGTAAAGCATATACGTTCATATAAAGGCATTATCAGTCCAATCGTGGTTACTGTCAAGAGGTAACTAAAGTAGGCAAACCAAGGTAAGGGAAACTAAAGTACTACGTTTATAGTGCTATTTCCCTGGTTTTTGGGGATGCTTTGGCCTTAATGACTTCGATTTCTTCTGTCTCACCTATTAATTGACTAAGTATTTCATCTGTGGGGTTGACGTGGGGTGGTTTGAGATGAGCTAAATCGGCGCCTTTCGCCTGTTTATGAGTCGTGAAGTTGGCAAATGCACCGCGGGGCAGTAAGGTAACGTCTACTTGAAAATCAATGGTGCTGGCAAAATCATCGCGGAGAGGTGAGTCTGCATCGAGGTCTTTACTATTCGTACCCATGATGTAGCTGTGAATATTATCGGCTATCTTTGCTTCGTCGCTTCTATTTCCGTCTTTTAGTTCGATAAATAGTTTGAGCAACTGCTGCCCGGGCTCTTTATAGGAAGTCCAATCCTCATAAGGAATGCCGGCGGCTTCAATTGCCTGCCAGATCGTTTTCTCGGTAAGACGGACGACCACGAAATCAAGCATGCCGTCGATACGCCGTTCAAAGACCATCTGCGGCAGGTTGATACCCAGCTTGTCATTACTCCGGGAGGTTATCCTGATCATATCTCCCGGTCTGTACCTTATCATGGCGCCGCCGTGAAAGCTGGTGATGACTATCTCATAATTCTCCCCCGCTTCGACTTCGTCAAGCAGCAGTGTTCGGGGTCGGTAAGTACGGTCCATCTCCAGCTTTATCTGTTCTTCCTCCGGTATAAACTCCAGGAAGTTGAGATTAGGCACGAATGTCATGCTGTCATAGTCCCATGTCTGGGTAGCCACGATGCCAAATTCGGTACTGGAATATACATCCAGCGGATACCTGCCCCATAGTTCTTTTATTTTATTCCGGTATACCCAGCTATCCAGACCGCCGCAGATAATTCCTTTTACATTCCAAAGGTCTCTGGGTAATATGGGGCGTCCGGCTAACTTGCTTTTTATCATGCCCCCGGCAAGCCGGAGGACTGATTTTGGCTGCTTGAGGTAAGAGAGGATGGAAGCCCTATCGGAAGCCTGGCTGAACTGCTCACCGACCTTGACCAGGACGAGAGACAGGCCGCAGAAACCATCGAGACCCTGGGATAAAGCCTGCCTGAAACCTTGCTGTATCCTTTCCTGAAAAGACATATTGTCCATGGCATCCAGCGGCGGCATGAAATTGAAGGGAGATTGATAGTCCATCATTTTAGCCATCGCGCCGGACATGTAAGGCCTGGGAGCCACGGCATTCACAACCCTGGGGCACTTGACAACCTTTGAAGTATCACCCCAGTCTTTGGAGGTGGATATTATTGCCAGCCCGAAGGCAATCTCGCTCATTTCTTGCAGGAATTCCGGCGTCAACGGTACCCACTTGCAGGGATATTCCCCGGACCTGCCCGAGGTATGCACCCATTCCTCTACCCCGGCCGGCAGTATATCTTCGTTTTTTTCAAGGAGGTCCGGGCAATAATCTTTATACGTTGTTAGCGGCACTAACTGCCTGAACTCTTCGACTGTTTTTGGCTTTGCCCCCCGCATGATTTTCTCCCCGAGGGGGCAGTTGCCCAGTAGCTCTAATTGTTGTAGCAGGAGGCGTTCCTGGATTTCCATGAACTCATCGATATTAAGACTAAGAAAACCGCAGCACATTTGCCACATCTCTTCATGTTTCCCCTGACGCATGAGTTCTATCGCTTTCGGCATACTACCTCCCAAGCGTTCACTTCGTTCTGGGTGAATTAGACACTACAGAAAAAGCCTAAGGTATAATGACTAGCTTGGGAAGTGATTATGTTCTAGAACATAGTTCTATTCCATCAGGGGATGGTGATAAGCTGGTAGGACTTGTTTGAAAGCTGGTTCTTGAGAAGGGACTAGGTTTCTCCGGGTTCTTCTTCGTTGTTGGGGAAGGATTCTAGTTGCTCGGTTAGCGACTGGATATCTGTACTTTCCTGTCCATGTCCCATGGTCATGCCGTAACTGACGAAGAACTGGAGGAAATTATTGAGAAGTGCCACCATCTGTTGGGAAAAGGAATGGAACTCTTCTTTAGATATGTATTCCTTTTCATTATCTTCTTCTTTTAACTGGCATTGAATAAGATAATTCACGAATTCGGTACGATTCATCTCGCCGCGGTTATCGTCTATCTGCTTGACGACGTCCTCTTTGACTACCATGATTAAATCGTCTTCATCCAGCAATAGAGTTCTTTTCATTGGTATCTTAAAACCTCATTCAGGGCCTCAAAGAAGCCGATTTGTTTACTTATTATCATCGTTAGTCTATCACCGTGTCATAAATATACGTATAAAAGTAATAAATTATTCATAAAAATTTGCTTAAGGTTTCATTAAGCCGGAGAGTAAAATATATTAGTGAGTAAGCAGGTTATGAAAAAACAAACCCGGAGATTAAGCATATCCCCGGGTTATTTCACAGAATTTATCGAACTTGATGTGGTATTAAATTTCGCTGTCAGTGGACTCCAGCATATTCATCAGGGTATCGATGGCTCTAAGCAGTTTAAGACCGCTGTTGGTTACCTGATACGCGACCATGGTATTATCCATGTTTATCTTATTGACAAATCCCTGGTTGACAAGGTAATTGAGGTATTTTTGTATCTGGCTGTAGCTCATGTTGGCGGTATACATTATTTCCGTCTTGCCGGCGCCGTTCTCGCCGACTCTCAACATATCGGCGATTATCTCAATATTGGAACGGCGCTGGCCCACGCCCGCCCGCTGGGCGGTATCGCTGTGAGGAGTCTGTTTGCCATTTAGTTCTATTTTCATACAGGACTATTGTACTGCCATGCCGCAGTACTGTCAATAAGCAGGAGATAGTTGCGGTTGATGATATGTGAAAAACTTATCCGCCGAGATGGAGATACCAGTTCAGGATTGTCTGGTCAAACAACAGGGCTATAATGGGGCCGATACCCAGGAAAGCGCCGTACGGGATAACGTCTTTACGCCCTTTTTTCTTAAACGCCAGTAAATATATGGCTACAAGACCGCCGATGACGACTCCGATCAGCATTGAAAAGACAACCAGCGGGAAACCGCTGACCAGCCCGATGAGCGCCACCAGCTTGGCGTCCCCCATGCCCATACCTCCAGGTCTGATGATAATTATTATTATGAAGAACACTAATAATATAACTCCGCTGATGAGGCCGCTTAGAATGCTTAATTCCGGGACAAACACACGCCCCGGGAAAAGGCTGACGCCCGGGATGAAAGAATCTATCGCCAGTATGACGAGGGCTACCGCGGCCATCGGGTAAGTTACCCTATTTAATATTAGCTGCTGTTCCCAGTCGATGAAGATTATCACCAGGAACACGCAGCTCCAGAAAGCCGTGATGGCAAACTGGAAGCTAAGGCCGAACTGCCAGAAAGCGGCCAGAAACAGGATGCCGCTTATCATCTCTACAAGAAAAACGCGGATGGGGATCCTCGCCCCGCAGTAGCGGCAGCGGCCGCGCAGCCATAAATAGCTGAATAACGGGATAAGGTCCATATAGGAAAGGCGTTGCCGGCAGGCATCGCAGTGGGAAGGAGGAGAGACCAGCGACCTGCGTAACGGCAGACGGTCGATGCATACATTCAGGAAGCTGCCTATAGCAACACCGAGCAGGGTGAAAATAACGGTCAACGGGATTGTCATAGTATTGTTAATACCTGCTGTCATTGCGAGGGCAAAGCCCGAAGCAATCCCCAAACTTGCCCTGTGCGTTACCGGTGGATTGCTTCGCTACGCTCGCAATGACGGAGTATTCGTAAATCACCTCCGGTCATATCGTTACATTTTGACGTGTTTTTACGGGTGAGTCAACAATAGCCTCCTGTTAACGGTATTACAGGCAAACCCCTCATTAAAGTGGGGGTTTACCTCTATGGGATTTGGGGGAAAGTATTATCGTCATATTCACTGTAAATGAATAAGCTATATATATCTGTAATGTTTTTAACGGTTGAAACGGTCTTTACATTTATAGGACTTAATTCCCATGTCCGGGCGGGACTAATATGTCATTGAACTTTATTGGTGCTGTGTTAATCTTTAAATAAGGGCACAGAGTAATAGAAAACGCAAGTAAACAGGAGGTATCCAAAATGAAAAGGTTCTTAAAGAGTTTTCGCTACGGAGAGAAAGGTTTTACCCTCATCGAGCTGCTTGTCGTGGTCGCCATTCTTGGTGTTCTGGCCGCGGTAGCCGTCCCTAACGTCAGTAAGTTCATCGGCAAGGGTAAAAACGAGGCCA
>CAYPDM010000018.1:0-9668 GCA_964409485.1 uncultured Dehalococcoidaceae bacterium
AGGCTGGGTCCCGGGTGCGATTATCGTCTTAATCGGGTACGGTTCTCCGGTAAGGATGCTATTAATACAGCGATAGTAAGCCGAAGATGTTCCCTCTATGAAGGGCTGGAAACAGCTGGCTATCTCCGGGCCTACCAGCTTATCTACCCACTCCTGGGTATATCTCTCTCTAAGATGGACAGGTTTTACCATCGGCATGTTACTTCCCGTGGGGACAACATTACCGCCGGGTCTGTCCAGGTTCCCGGTTATGGCTATCAAGATGCCGACGGCGCGCACGGCATTACTGGAGTCCACCGTTTGATCGAAAGCGTTACCGGCAAAGATACACGCCGACTTCGCAGTCCCGTATAACCTGGCGACTTCTCTTATCTGTTCTGCGGTTAACCCCGTTATCGGCTCGGCCCACTCCGGGTTATACTGCTGAACATGGGGCACGAGCTTATCGAAGCCATAGCACCATTTCTCCACGAATTCCTTATCATAAAGCCCCTCGTTGACTATAACGTTAAGCATGGCCAGCGCCAGGGCGCCATCCGTGCCGGGCCTGACAGGCACCCACATATCCGCCTTGGCCGCATCCGGCTGCATCTGGGGTTTAATCACGATAAGCCTGGCCCCCCTCTCCCTGGCGTCCAGGATTCTTTTCAGTGTGCCCATAGGGGTACCGGAATAGACAGGATTCGCCCCCCATATTACGATAAGGTCAGCATGATCATAATCCGCGCCGGCCAAACCGAGCATTGGGGCTCCCGTAGTATATGCGAAGCCGAAAGCCCGCTGCATGGCACAGATACCACTGTGACCATAGTTCGGGCTTCCGTGCACCATCAGGAACCGATATAAATATTCACTGTAACTCCGGCGCTGGGGCGAAAGAATGGCGAGAGACTCCGGCCCGTATTTCTCTTTTTGTTCGGTGAGTTTGCCTGTGATAATATCAAGTGCTTCGTCCCAGGTAATCCTCTCGAATTTACCTTCGCCTTTCTCCCCGACGCGCTTCAACGGGTATCTAAGGCGTTGCGGCGAATAAACCCACTGGGGGGATGCAAAGGCCTTGGCGCACAATTTACCCTTGTTGAGGGGAGATTCCTTCATGCCTTCAACCCTTACTAATTTACCGTCTTTCACATAACAGTTAATCCCACAGCCCGTCCAGGGGCCGCATAACGAACAGAAGGTAGGAATCATCCGTTCCCCTGACTCCTTCGCGCTCGCTAATTTCGCCGCTTCTACCAAATCACCGCCTTTTCTAGTCACTTTTAGTCTCCATTTAATAATATTATGAACGCGTGGTCGTTATATATCCAGGTTAGACTTCCGGGGCTTGAAGCATTATACCACCTTATGCCAGGCGCAGGTAATATAAACATATCTCATGTTTTTGATAAGATAATTGTGATACCGGTAGATTTTAGCATCATTCGCACACAGAGACCAGAGGGTTTTATCATGATGCGGTTTTCACTTTCTTTAGGAAAACTTAATACACTTTAGGAAAATTTAATTGAATTTCAATTGAATCTGTACGTAAAATAGATAAGCTTGGGGGAAACACCTTTCCTGTTGCATCCGCAACGGCAACATTGATTTACAGGAGCCTTGATACGAAAAAACGCTGCAATCCTTTGACGACTAAAAAATCCCCGACATTTGTAAAGCTATGCCCGTTACTTATAGCGATAACAATTACAATCATCGCCGGCATCGGATGCAGTGATAATTCCGCTGAATCTCCCGGAACAGCAGAAGAAGCGACAGCTCCGGTCAACGAAACCCCACCCGCACTAACGGCAGAAGAAATCATCAACAGGCATACGGCGGCCCAGGAAGCCGTAACGACCTGGCGCTCACACATCACAATGACCATGGACATTGCGGTTTCAACCATGAAAAGCGACCTATTAGCCATGTCGCTGGACACAACAGGCGCTGTAGACCTGCCGGCAAAAAAAATGGAAATGGATTCCGGAATCTCTATCGGTTTGCGGGGTAAGAATACCAGCTATAAGTCCAAAATTAAACTGGTTGACAACGTATTATACACTTCCGATAAAGAAACTCAAGACAATGGTTCCCAATGGAAAACAAAGACGCTCTCCGGAGGGGAAATGGACGCCGTCTGGGGAAAACAGCTGGATATGCTCTCTGCGAGTAGATACCTCGATATTTTCACGACATTGGATTCAAATGCTCCGCAATTAGTGCAGAAAGACGGCATCACCTGTTACCTGATAGAGATGACACCCGACCCGGAGGTATTCAACGAACGTTTACTGGAGCTGATAAGCCAGGGCGGCAGTTCTACCGAAATGCTACCTTTCGATACTATGGATATATTTAATAATGCCGGGGTCAGCTTCTGGATTGACGCGGACACCTATTATTCGATCGCGTATGAAATGACCGCCGATCTTACGCTTGAAGATAACGGCAGCACACTAAAGGGAAATTTAGAAAATATCGGTCGTTTTTATGATTTCGATGCCGATTTTTCTATTGAAGCACCGGATTAAGTAAAGATATGTGGAATAAAGCGCATATGCTGGCTGATGCCGGAATATTAGCAGCACTGGAGGCGATATTATGTCCGTCAAGATAACCGCTATTTCGATATTTCTGGCCATTCTAATGACGTTTATGGGATTCGTGCCGAAGATGGCACAGGCCCGTAACGCCGATGTCACCGATTTGCCGATGACAGAGGAGATGGCAGACTCTCTGGCAATCATGGAGGAGAACCTGCTGGTCGCAGGCATGAACACCATGTCGTTAATGACCGGAATATTCAATCCGGGCCTGGATATAGTCATGGACGACCTGTCCGACAGGCAGAGCGCCATAGCGCTGGATGCCACGTTAAACGCCTTATCAACGGTAAGCTATTCCGGCGAACCGGGAAGCAGCGGCTTCGATATCGACGCGCTGATTGCCGCAACCCCGGACCCGACCGACACCGACGGCGACGGTATGCCGGATACGGTGGAGGCTATCCTGGGAACGAGCCCGGAGAACACCGACACGGACTTCGATGAACTGGATGATTATTACGAGGTAAAAAATGACCTCGACCCACTCAACCCCGATTCCAACAACGACGGCCTGGCGGACTACCTGGAAATAACCAGCGATAATATTACCTACGCAGGAAGAGACCTGGACGGGGACGGCACGCCGAATGTCTGGGACGCCGATAACGATAATGACGGCGTTCCCGATTCCATGGATATCTCGCCGTTCTCCAAGTCTACCGTTAATGATAATTTTAATTTCAGCATAACCAGCAACGGCAATCATGTTTACATGGACTTCCAGATAAGGCCGGGAGACATCGACCACCTTAGACTGCCGATGCAAATGTGGGACTGGCCCGAAGATGATAAAGCGTTGATGCAGGACCTCGACGACTCCGAGGAGGACGTCCAGATTACACCCATGCTGCAGCTATCAATGACCTATCTTCCTCCCCAGGAAGAACTCGAGGAGTACGGCATCGTCATCGCCGAACATAAAATAGCCCTGAAAGCCTCCAATGGCAAATACGTATCCGCCGACCTGGCTGCCCAGCCCGGTGAACTCGCCCCGGCAGCGGGCGAAATACAGCGCAAGGAGAAATTCGACTACATCGACCTGGGCAGCGGTGAGATAGCTCTTAAAGCGTGGAACGGATATTACGCCGCCGCGGACCTCGCCGCGTATCCCAACGAGGTTGTCGTCGTTTCCGATGCCATCGGCTCCAAAGAATCATTCCGTGTGGAGCACCAGCCCGACGGCACGGTAGCCCTTAAGGCGTCCAACGGGAAATACGTGGGAGCCGACCTTGTCGCTTATCCCAACCAGCTTTCCGTCACCGCCGATACGGTCGGGCCCAAGGAGAAATTCGAGATAGTCGAGCTGGGCGGCAAGGTATACGTGCCGCTGACGCCGGCCGATGATTACGGGACCAACTCTGCCCTGGATTCCAGTAAATGGGCACTAAAGGACTGGAACGGGGACTACGTATCGGCGGACCTGGGCGGCCACCCGGACGAAATAACCTCTACCGCCTCCCATATTGGCTATAAGGAAAAGTTCGATATCATCGAACTGGGCAACAATATAGTAGCCTTGAGGTCATGGAACGGAAATTACGTTTCCGCCGACCTCGCCGCCTATCCCGGCGAACTGCGGGCGGTAGCCAACAGCATTAAATCCAAGGAAAGATACGAACTGATAGACCAGGGGGACGGGCAGATAGCCCTGCTGGCCTGGAACGGATGCTACGTATCTTCCGACCTCGCCGAATATCCCGATAAACTCATGGCTATTGCCGACCATATAGGATACAAGGAAATATTCGATTTAACGGAACTGGAAGGCGAGGCCTCCTCGGTCCCTTCATCGCCGCAGGACTATGCGAATATCGTCATGTTCCAGGGGCGCATGTTCTTTCCTTCCCCCGAATATTACACCCTCGCCGACAACAACAATATTGAGGCGAGTCTCGTCTGGATAGTACGCGGCAGTACCGACGATATTTACCTGTCCCCCAGGAATACGCAGTCGACGCCGCGCCTGGGCAAGAGTAACGACGGCGGGGACACGGCTATTGCCGATATAGACAAAAACGGCGTACCCGACCTCCTTCTGATGGGCATCGACGACCCGGAAGGCGAGAATAAGTTCAAGTACATGATTGGCTGGAACCTGGACAGCGCGGCCCGTCCCAGCGGGTGGAGCGGCATCGTCACGGTACGCGGCATCGGCAGCTGCACCGCCGGCGGCGGCGCGGCTATCGGATATATCAACAACAACACGGAACCCGACCTTATATTGATGGGAGTCGACGACCCCTCCGACCAGAACCATTTCCGCTATCGGGTCGGCTGGGACCTCAAGACCAACGGAAAAGCCAGTAGCTGGAGCGATGTTATCGAGGTCGGCGGCAGCGTCGGCGTATATTCTTCCGGCGGCGGGGCCGATATCGCCGATATCAACGGCAACGGCACGCCGGACCTGCTCTTCATGTGCATCGACGACCCTGCCGACCAGAACGAGTTCCGCTACCGTATCGGCTGGGACTTGAACGCCGACGGCACCGCCGCTAGCTGGAGCGACATCGCTCACGTGAACGGGGTCGGGAGTCTTAACGCCGGCGGCGGCGCCGCAATTGCGGATATAGACAATAACGGCTCGCTCGACATGGTGCTCATGGGCATAGACGACCCGAAGGGTAATAACGAGTTCCGCTACCGGGTGGGCTGGGACCTTGATTCTTCCGGCACTACCGACAGCTGGAGCGCGAGAGTGCCTGTTACGGGCATCGGCAACAGCACGGACGGAGGCGGCGCCTCTATCTACGATTTCGACGGCAACGGCACGCCGGAGCTGCTTTTCATGGGCGTGGACGACCCCGATAATCACAACGAGTTCCGCTATATAATCGGCCGGGACGCCTGCCACGATATCGCCCTGAAAGCCTACAACAACAAATACGTATCGGCGAATCTCGGCGATTATCCGGACAAGCTGGCCGTTACCGCCACCGAGATAGATACCAAGGAAGCGTTCGCTTTTATCGATTTAGGCGAAGACAGGGCGGCGCTAAGGGCATATAACGGGAAATACGTATCGGCCGCCCTCGGCGACAGCGTCGAGCTGAAGTGTGTGGCCGATGAAATCCTCTCCAAGGAAGTCTTTGAAATCATTAATCTGGGCGGCAACAAGATAGCCCTGAAAGCCTGGAATGACAATTATGTCTCCGCCGACCTGTACGCTTATCAGGACATACTGGTTGCCACACAGGACAATATTCTGGAAAAAGAGGAATTTTATATTATCAATACCAACTTCCCCTCCGTCCGGGACTGGAGCGGCATCATATACTCGTTCAGTCTGGGGAATAACAGCGCCGGAGGCGGGACGGCCATTGCGGATATCAACGGCAACGGGGAACAGGACCTGCTGTTCATGTCCATCGATGATGATGATGATAATAACGAGCTCCGGTACTTCATAGGGTGGGACGTAAGCATGTCCGGCAGCGTGGAAAAATGGAGCGACTACGGACAGCTTACCGGGACCGGCGACCTTACGGAGGGCGGCGGGGCCGAAATAGCGGATATCGACGGCAACGGCATCCCCGATTTACTCTTGATGGCAGTGGATGCCCCCGATGGCGCCAACGAGTTCCGCTACCGCATCGGCTGGAACCTGAATAACGAAGGAGAGGCCAGCAGCTGGAGCGGCACGATTGAGCCGCATAAGAGCGTCGGCAGCCTTAATGCCGGTGGCGGCGCGGCCATAGCCGATATCAACGGCAACGGGCAACTCGACCTCGTACTGATGGGAATCGACGACCCCGACGGTCCCAACGAGTTCCGCTATATAATCGGCTGGGACCTGGGCACCGATGGAAAGACCAGCAACTGGAGCGATACAATTCACGTTACCGGAATAGGAAACAGTACCGCCGGCGGCGGCGCGGCTATCGGCGATATAAACGACAACGGCAAACTCGACCTTGTCTTTACGGGCGTGGACGACCCCGACGGGGCCAACGAGTTCCGCACCCGCATCGGCTGGGACCTCGATAGTAACGGGATTGCCTCCAGGTGGAGCGTACCTTTAAAGAATGTCAACATCGGCAGCCGGCATGCCGGCGGCGGCGCGGCCATAGCCGATATCGATAATAACGGGAAGCAGGAACTCGTCCTCATGGCCATAGATGCCCCCAACGGCACCAACCAGTTCCGCTATAAAGTAGTCCAGAATATCGATGAAGACACCGATGAATGCTGGGTAACCCTGGCCAAGTACTACGAAGACTTCCAGATTACCGGCTTCTCGGTCGAAGAAAACTACGGCTCCGATGTCCAGCTGTACTACAGCAGCGATGTCGTCCAGACGGCCAGCGCCTACGTAGTTCTCCGCTACGAATTCCTCAACAGTCAGAACGGCCTTTCGCAGCAGTTGGGCAAGCTGGCCGAAAACAACGTGAGTGTCAGCCATCTGGGGGGGTCTTACTCACACCAGGACGAGGCCGTTAAGGCCATCGCCACCGAGCTGACACAGAACGCCCTGGCTGCCCTCCCCGAAGGGAACCTGCCGATACTTTTCGCCCTTGAGGACACCTACGCCGACAGCTCCATGGACGTTTTCGCCTCCGACTCATCATACGAACTGGGCAACAGTTACGATATCGACCTGTCCACCGCGGAGGAGTCCACCATAAAAACACTAAAGATGAGCTGGTACGATACCTCCAGCGATTTACTCCTCGATTTCGACGATATAGTCGACGAGGTTGAAAGCTGGGGCGGGAGCGAGGAAGAGGATGAAGATACTCTGAAATACCTCATGGTCTGCCAGGAGGGTGAAATCAAGCTGACCAAGGTCGGCGGTATAGAGACCATCACAGAACTGCCGGAGAAGAACGAGACCCTGCAGGACATCAGAACTCTTAGCAGCGGTTTAAGGGGCCTCGTATTAGTTCCCGCCGTGGCCTACGGTTTCGGCTTTTTTATGATGGCGTGGAATACCAAGGGGGTATCCCTGAAAGCGGCCGGCAAAGCGGCTTCCAACATGTATAAACTGGTAAGAGGTATTAAAGTTGCTCCCGAGGGCATAAAACAACTGGAAAGCGTTATGGGTAAAAGCCTTGGCAAGGGGCAAATAAGCAAATTCAGCAAACTGTGCCGGGCGGCCAAGGTCCTGGGGATTATCGGTTTCCTGGCCGGCGTCGGGATATCCTTCTACGCTTTCTACCAGATTGCCAGTCAGCACGGATGGTCCAGTTTCGGCATCGCATTAGGTGCGCTTTACGGCGGGCTCATGCTGTTTTACCTGGTCGCCACCGTCCTGATTGCCATGATACCGATAGTGGGGACGGTGATATCGGCGCTTATTATCGTATCCGACCTGCTGACCGCCATATTTACCGGCTCGGGATGGTCTGAAAAAGCGATAGAGGCAATTGTCGACCTCGTGGTCGACTACAGAGAGCTAAGCGAGGTAGACCTGGAAATCCTGGAAACCTCAATTGACCAGAAAGACTATGACGATAACGGACTGGACGTGGGCGACAGAATTGAGTACAGCAGTATCGTCGTCGAAAGGGTCAACCGGACCAGCGAAGGGTCGTGGGACGACGTCGTGGACAGCAAAATCACCCCCCACGTGCGTTTCGGGGATTCCGGCGACTACGACACGGGTTATTACCGGAATACTATATCATCCTCGGAGCACTACAACCGCAGTCGCACGGTAACGCATGAAATCGGCGCCTGGCTGGAACCCAATACGGCTAAAATCAACCTTAAAGTGCCGGTCAAGTTCTGGGCCGACTACCGGGTATATTACGAACAGTGCGCCGATTATTGGCTCTGGGAGACCTGCGAGAGGAAATCCTCCAGCGGCACCCAGACCATAAACCTGGACCCGCTGTATTTCGATATCATGCCGGGCGACCTCGCTTCATTCCTCAACTGGAGCGCCATCAGGCCGGTATACCCGGACGGCGACACCCTGGATACTACCGAAGAGACCGACCTCGGCTCCAACGGCAGTTCATGGGATACCGATACCGACGGCCTTTCCGACAGCTACGAGGTATATTTCAGCAAGACCAGCCCCGTGAGCGCCGACAGCGATAGTGACGGAATCAACGACGGACTGGAAATGCACCTGGGAACATCACCGAACAACAGCGACAGCGACGGCGACAGCTTGGACGACGGCACGGAATATGCCGGCTGGCCGGTATCATTTACCCACGGCGACACGTTCACCATGACGGCGTGGTCGAGTCCGCTGCTGGCTAATAACGACGGCGACGAGTTCAGTGATGACAGCGAATATGCCAGGGCGCTTAACCCGCGGTCTTCGGATTCCGACGGCGACGGCATGATGGACAGCTACGAAGTGTTCGTATTATCAAATCCCCTGGTCTACAACAGCATCCCCACAGCCGTAGATGACGAGTATGCCGTCTACGAGGACAACGAGTTATCCGTGGAAGCCCCCGGGGTGCTGGAAAACGATAGCGGCTACGGGACCATGACCGCCGTCCTTATCGCGGACACGGCAAACGGGACTCTTACGCTCGATAGCGACGGTTCGTTTGTCTACCTGCCGGGTGCAGACTTCAACGGCTCCGATAATTTCACCTACCACGCCAGTATCAATTCCATGGAAAGCGGAGACGCGCTGGTCACCATCACCGTTAATCCGGTTAACGACGCGCCGAGCTTCACCGGCAGCTGCAACCAGACTATTCAGGAGGACGATATCCCGCAGGTATATATGTGGGCAACCATGATTTCCGCCGGAGCAGCCGATGAGAGCGCGCAAGAGCTGGACTTTATCGTTACCAACGATAATAACGAGCTTTTTACCGCACAGCCCGCAATTTCCGCCAACGGCACGCTTACCTATACGCCCGCGCCGGATGCCAGCGGCTCCGCCAACGTGACGGTACAATTACACGACAACGGCGGTATCGAGAACGACGGCCAGGATACAAGCCCGGAGCAGTACTTCACCATCACGGTCGAACCCGTTAACGACCCGCCGGTGGCTACGGATAATGACGCCGCAACCGACGAGGATACCCCCGTTACCATTGACGTCCTCGGTAACGATAGCGATGTGGATAATGATACCCTTACGGTCGACGCGGTAACCCAGGG
>CAYPDM010000018.1:9768-26644 GCA_964409485.1 uncultured Dehalococcoidaceae bacterium
CGATAGCGATGTGGATAATGATACCCTTACGGTCGACGCGGTAACCCAGGGCGCCAGCGGGGAGGTTACTATCAACCCGGATAACACCGTGACCTACACCCCCGCACCGGACTTTTACGGCGGCGATTCGTTTACTTATACCGCCGGCGACGGTGACGGCGGCGCCGCTACCGCCACGGTAACGGTTAACGTTAATCCCGTTAACGACCCGCCGGTGGCGGATACAGGCGGCCCATATTACGGCGATGAAGGCTCGCCGGTCCCCTTCGACGGAACCGCGTCCGACGTTGACGGCGACACGCTGGCTTACAGCTGGGACTTCGGCGACGGCACCGCACCGGTTTCCGGCACGCTGACGCCCTATCACCTGTACGTTGACGACGGTGTTTACACCGTCACGCTTACGGTCGACGACGGTGAAGGCGGGACCCCAGCGCTTTCAACCACGGTTGCCGTTAATAACCTGGCACCGGTTGTCGAAGCCGGCCCGGATGACGGCAGCTTTTCGGGCGCCGTCTATAATCTGACAGCCACTTTCACGGACG
Source organism: uncultured Dehalococcoidaceae bacterium (assembly GCA_964409485.1). GTDB lineage: Bacteria > Chloroflexota > Dehalococcoidia > Dehalococcoidales > RBG-16-60-22 > JAFGPF01. The sequence continues at coordinate 10,314 of CAYPDM010000018.1, forward strand.
CCGGTGTTCTGGATACCCACACCGCCTTGATAGACTGGGGCGACGGTTCGCCGCCCGAAGCTGGCACGGTCAATGAAGCCAACGGCTCCGGCACGGTATCGGGGAGCCATGTGTACACCTCCCCGGCCGATTATCCTGTTACGGTTACCGTAACCGATGATACGGACCCGAACAGCTACGGCTCCGATGCCACCACCGTTGCCGTCATACCTCTTAATGCCGATATCGACTTCGACCCGGATACTCTCAATCTGACCAGCAACGGCAACTGGGTAACCGTATTCATCGAGTTGCCCGAGGGCGCCGACGTTAATGCCATCGACGGCTCTACAGTCGTGTTAAACGGCGTTGTTTCCGCTTACCTGGGAAAACAGGGCTGGGCGAAGGCGGAATCTAATGACGGCAACATTACCGACCATGACGGCGACGGCATAATGGCCCGCATGGTGAAATTCAATATGGACGAAGTAAAAGCAATCCTGACCCCCGGTGAAGAAGTCGTTATTACGGTAAGCGGCCTGGCCGGTGAAATTGCTTTCGGCGGTACCGACACCATACGCGTCATCGATGAAGGCGGTAAAGGCAAAGACAACGACAAGGATAACGGCAAAGACAAAGATAATGGCAATGGGAAAGGTAAGAATAAATAAGGCCACCGGGAATGGAAGGGCGTATCGAGTTACCGGGAGGTACTCTCGAAGTAATGTCGGCGCCAAACAGGGTACCACTTTAACGCTCGTAGTGCCGGGCTAGCCGGTGATGCCGAAGGTAAAGACCCCGAAAGCAAGCGACCCGGCATGAAAGCATGATAGAATAGCTTATCAAAGCACCCGTACTTGCAAGTATCGCCAGCACCCATTAAGATAATTATACACATGGATAGACGTCTGGCTGTCTTACTGGCTTGTTTCTTAACGATATTCACGTCGTACGCCGTGAGGTATGGGTACGGCATACTCCTGCCCGAGATGCTGCCTTCCCTGGCCATCACAAAGACCGAGGCGGGAGTAATTTACGCCTCTTTCTTTATAGCCTACACCATATCATCACCCGTGCTCGGTCTCCTGGGGGACAGATATAACGTGCGTCTGCTCCTTACCCTGTTTTTGGCCGTACTCGGTGCCGGGACATTTCTCATGGCCTTTTCCTCGTCGATTGTCCAGGCCAGCCTGTTCTTCGTACTGGCCGGTATAGGCTCGGCCGTTTGCTGGGCCCCTACCATAGCGCTGGCACAGCGATGGACCAGCGATAAACACCGGGGCAAGGTACTGGCTTTTATAGATGTCGGCAGCGCCCTTGGCATTGTCGGGACCAGCACGGCCGTGCCGATGATAGTCACCGCCAACGACTGGCGAGCGGGGTGGATGAGCCTGGGAGCGCTGGGGTTCGCCGTGGCCGTTATAAACTTCCTGGCGGTCAGAAACCGCCCGGTGGCGCAGCCCGAACTCCGACAGGAAAAATTCAAGCAGCGCGCCGGCGAGCCTGTTAGCGTAATATATATGAGGCTTTTACGGGATAAGAGATTCTGGCTGATAGGCCTGGCTTATCTGCTGACGGGTTTTTCAATAATTATTCCGTTTACGTTTTTAAGCACCTACGCGGTACAGGAGCTGGCATTCTCATATGGAACGGCAACCAAGCTGATAACAGTGATAGGCATAGGAGCCGTAATCGGGAAAACTACGCTGGGCCCCCTTTCCGATAAGATAGGCAGGATTAAGGTCATGATGCTGTGCTCCCTGCTGATAGCCGGGGGCAGCCTGGGGATGGCGTACGGCCAGGGTATAAGGCTGATCGTGTTTACGGCTATTTTCTCGCTGGGCTACGGCACCGCCTGGTCTATGTACGCGGCAGCGGCTTCAGACTACTTTTCCAGGGAGTTTTCCGGGAGTATTGTCGGCCTGTGGACCGTGTATTTAGGTATCGGCTCGGTAATTTCTCCTATCATCGCCGGCTGGATAGCCGATGCCACCGGCACGCTTAGCTGGTCGTTTCTCCTGGCCGCGGGGGGCGCCGCAATATCGTTTTTACTCCTGGCGCCGATGTGGCGGGCATCGCCGGCGAGCTTGCCCCAAAGATAGTAATTGCATTATCCTGACTCTACGCAGTTGGCTCATTATGACCCTCTTTAAGGATTAGCTCAACGAGATTGCGAAAATATTACCAGTGTTCTCTTGACAAATTGCGAAGGAAGTGCTGTAATTGGTGCGCCACTATATCTATCATCTGGAACGCAATAAAATTATCACAAAATTTGTTGGTTCTACTTTTTTACGTATAAATAAATGCCCCGGTCATGTAATAACGTGGTTCAGGAGGTGATGAAATATCAGATAAAAAGATAGAGAGATATAATCGCGTTTTAAAAACACAAGGAGGTAATTCAGTGAAAAAGCTTTTACTGGTGTTCTTTGCCATAACGTTATTGGCATTTCCTCTGTGCGGCGGCTGCTCATCTCAACCGAGCGAAGTGATAGAACTGACTTACAGCAACTTCTTCCCGCCCTCGCATCTTCACTCCGTACTGGTCGACCAGTTTTGCCAGGAGATAGAAGAGCGTACCGACGGATGGGTCAAGATTACGCATTATCCCGGAGGTTCGCTGACGCCGGCTCCTAAAGTTTATGACGGTGTTGTCGAGGGCATATCCGATATAGGCATGTCTGTCCTGGCGTATACGATGGGCCGCTTCCCCACCACCGAGCTGGTGGACCTGCCTCACGGTTACCCGAGCGGCTGGGTGGCCACCCAGATTGCTAACGACTACTACGAGGAATTCAAGCCCGCAGAATTTGATGACGTGCATGTTCTTTATTTCCACGCGCACGGACCGGGCACTATCCTCACTACCGATAAGCCGGTACGCAAGTTAGAGGACATGAATGGACTGGTGTTGAGGTCAACCGGCGTGGGCGCCAAGATAGCCGAAGCCCTCGGCGCCACCGGGTACGCCGCGTCGCAGGGAGAGGCCTATGAACTCATGTCCAAGGGCGTGATAGACGGCAGCGTTACTCCTCCCGAGGTACTCAAGGGCTGGAAACAGGCCGAGGTAATAAAATATGTTACCGCCTGTTACGACGTTGGCTACACGGCCGATATGTTCGTGGTGATGAATAAAGATAAATGGGAAAGCCTGCCAGGCAAGTACCAGAAGGTTTTCAACGAGGTCAGCGAGGAATGGATAGATAAGCACGGCAAGGTCTGGAGCTACTACGATAAAGTGGCCATAGACTACTTCCTCACCTTTGAGGGCAGAGAGGTAATCAACCTGTCGGCGGATGAGATGGCAAGGTGGGTAACCGCCGCCAGTGTAGTAATGGATACGTACATGTCGGAAAAGGGTGCTGCGGGTCTGCCCGTAGACGATTACGAGGAGTACCTATCTAAACGGGTCAGTCACTGGGCCGATAAGGCGCCGTCTGCAGATGAGTGCGTAACGTGGGTAGAGGCCGAGGTGGAGCCGTACGCGCCGAAATAATTGCAGTCCGATATTGTTGATTGAATTTATCGGGGGTGCCCGTTACAGTTAGTTTCAGTCTGCAGGCACCCCCGATGAACAGGTTTATTTTATGCGGGACGTAATTGAACGCCTGGAAGTATTTACGAATGCCTTTAGCAAATGGATGAACTGGATAGCAGGCGCCGGTTTAGTTGCCATGCTCGGTCTCGTTATAGCCGACGTTATTGGAATTAAGGTCTTTAGTAACCCTATTCCCGGCGCCATTGAGCTTGTGGCCTTCTTGGGCGTGGTGGTAACGGCGTTTGCCATCGCTTACACTTATATCCTGCGCGGTCACATCAAGGTAGAATTTCTCGTAATGCGCTTCCCCGCACGCGCGCAGGCTATCATCGCTGCCTTTGTCCTTCTGCTGGGTCTATTGCTGTTCGCGATGCTGGCATGGCGCAGCTTTGAATTCGGGCGGGTACTGCAGGTTACCGGCGAGGTCTCCATGACCCAGGGGATACCTTTCTACCCGTTTGTTCACGCCATAGCTTTTTGCTGCATTCCGGTCTGCCTGGTACTGCTGGTGGAAATGATTAAATCAGTACTGAAAGCGGTGAAGAATTGAGTCCGGTTGCCATTGGCATCATAGGTGTCGCTGTTCTTCTCGTTGTTTTTGTCCTCGGAATGCCTGTCGGATTCTCCATGGCCCTGGTGGGCCTCGTCGGTTTCAGCTTGCTGGTCTCGCCGCAGGCGGGTTTAAGTATTCTTGCCCGTGACATCTTCAGCATCCTGTCCTCTTATTCCCTGACCGTTATCCCCATGTTCATATTCATGGGCGCCATCGCCTACTCTTCCGGGATGAGCCGGAGGCTCTACGATGCGGGATACGTGATATTCGGGCAGAGGCGGGGCGGCCTGGCCATAGCCACCATCGCCGCCTGCGCCGGCTTTGCCGCCATGTGCGGGTCGACCAATGCTACCGCCGCGGCCATGGGCAGGGTGGCCCTGCCGGAAATGAAAAGGTATAAATACGACGACTCTCTAGCTACCGGCTGTGTCGCCGCCGCGGGGAGCCTCGGGATATTGATACCCCCCAGCACCATATTCATCGTTTACGGAATACTGACCGAGGAATCCATAGGTAAGCTCTTTATAGCCGGCGTATTGCCCGGGATACTCCTGGCCGGTCTCTTTGTTGGCGTGGTACTCTTACTTTGCCTGCGCAACCCGAACCTCGCCCCGGCCGGCGCGGCGACAAGCTGGAAAGAGAAGATGGCCGGGCTTACCGGGATGATTGAAATGCTGGTCCTGTTCGTCCTGGTAATAGGCGGCCTTTTCATGGGCCTGTTCAGTCCGACACAGGCCGGAGCCGTGGGCGCCGCCGGCGCCCTGATAATCGGCCTCGTCCGCCGGCAATTGACCTGGCAGGGGTTCCTTTTCGCCGTTAAGGACACTCTACGGATAACCTGCATGGTGATGGTGATTGTCGCCGGGGCTACGGTATTCGGGCATTTTATAGCCATAGCCAAGATTCCCCTCGTCTTATCCGACTGGGTAGGCGGGCTGCCCCTGCCATCCATGGCTATCATGGGACTCATCATCATCATGTACCTGATAGGCGGCTGCTTCATGGATGCCCTCGCCCTGATTACCCTTACTATCCCCATCATCTTCCCCCTGGTCATATCCCTGGATTTTAACCCGATATGGTTCGGGGTAATAATAGTGCTGGTTACCGAGATGGGGGTAATTACGCCGCCGGTGGGAGTTAACGTGTATGTCATCAAGGGAATCGCCGAGGATGTCCCCCTGGAGACCATCTTTAAGGGCATTTTACCCTTCCTTGCCGCCCTGGTAATAGCCGTGGTTATACTGCTGGCTTTCCCGCAAATCGCCACGTTTTTACCCGGCCTTACCGTGTACTGAACCCGGCCCCGATACAACCCGGTGAATCTCCGGTCGCAATGCCGGTTGGATAACGGATTTAGTGACAGGATAACGCAACCCTCGCCGCGGATAGTTGAACCAGGATTTCGTATCCTGGAATGTACGTGGTAAAATGTTTTAGTCGTTGATTAAGTAAAATATTATTTCAGGAGTGTCTAATGGACCTAAAACTTAAGGGGAAAATAGCGCTGGTAACCGGAACCGGCAGCCAGGTGGGCTTCGGCAGGGGAATCGCCGTCATGCTGGCGGAAGAGGGCTGTGATGTCATCTGCGCCGATATCGACCTGCCGGGGTCGGAGGAAACCGCCGCCGCGGTGAAGGCGCTGGGCAGGAAATCGACCGCTTTGAAGGTCGATATCACGGATAAAGGCGACGTCGATGCCGCCGTTAAGAAGGCGCTGGAGGAATACGACCACATCGATATCCTGGTGAATTGCGCCGGTCGCGCCAGCGGCTTGCGGCCTTTTGTCGAATCGACCCAGGATATGTGGGATATCGATATCAACATCAATTTCAGGGGAACCATGAACGTTACTCAAGCCCTCCTCCCGCATATGCTGGAGCGGCACTACGGTAAAATCGTCAATTTCTCAACCCACGCCGCCCACCAGCCCACGGGCCTGGCCGGTTCCGCGGTATATGTCGGCGCCAAGGCCGGCACGGTAATGTTCAGCAAGACCCTGGCCGGGGAGGTGGGCGCCGAGGGAATCAACATCAATATCATCGCCCCCGGACCGGGCGCCACTAACTTTCACCGTATGAGCGGGGGCGACCCGCGCATGGTCGAGCTCGTGGATAACCTGGCCAAGGCCGGCAAGACCACCACTCCCGAGGACATCGCCAATGCCGTGGCCTTCCTGGTTTCCGATGTTTCCAGCAAGCTTTCCGGGCAAATACTAGAGGTCTCCGCGCCGATGGGCGGCAACCGCGGGTAAGTAAATACCCGGTTTATCTAAGGGGGAGCGATTACGCTCCCCTTTTTTGTTGCCTTTACGCAAGAAAATGGTATATCGCGGGGGTTGACAAAACAGCCTCATGATAATAGAATGAAACCCCTGAATATTAACGTAATATCAGGAGGCAGGAAATGAAAAAAGAGAAAAAGACCTACACTACCGGATTCGGCGCACCCGTTGATAACGACCAGAACAGCAAGGCGGCCGGCGGCTACGGCCCGCTGCTGATACAGGATACTCACCTGCTGGAGAAACTCGGGCATTTCGACCGGGAGCGTATCCCGGAACGCGTCGTCCACGCCAAGGGGGCGGGGGCACACGGCTACTTCGAAGTTACCGCCGACGTCACCAAATACACGCGGGCAAAATTTCTTTCGCAGGTCGGCAAGCGCACCGAGGTATTCGCCCGTTTCTCCACGGTGGGCGGCGAGAAAGGTTCGGCTGACGCCGAGCGAGACCCGCGGGGCTTCGCCCTCAAGTTCTACACCGAAGAAGGCAACTACGACATGACCGGCAACAATACGCCCGTCTTCTTTATCCGCGACCCGTTGAAATTCCCGGATTTCATCCACACGCAAAAACGCCATCCCGGCACCAATCTCAAGGACGCCGATATGTTCTGGGATTTTTTATCCCTTACCCCCGAGTCCGTGCATCAGGTCACCATACTCTTTTCCGACCGCGGCACGCCCCGGAATTTCCGCCACATGAACGGCTACAGCAGCCATACCTTTAAATGGTATAACGAAAAGGGAGAAACCTCCTGGGTGAAGTACCACTTCAAGACGGAGCAGGGTATCCGGAACCTGACACGCGATGAGGCCAGCGAGATGAAGGGGAAAGACCCCGACCACGCCACCCGTGACCTCCACGATTCAATCGAACGCGGCGAATATCCTTCCTGGCGACTTGAAATGCAGATAATGACCCCGGAAGAGGCCGAAAAATACCGCTTCGACCCGTTTGACGTCACCAAGGTATGGTTCCATGCCGACGTCCCCCCAATTACCATCGGCCGCATGGTGCTCAACCGCAACCCGGAGAACTACTTCGCGGAGGTGGAACAGGCCGCTTTCTCCCCGGCGAACTTCGTCCCCGGCATCGCCGCATCACCGGATAAACTGCTGCAGGGTCGGCTCTTCTCCTACCACGACACCCATCTTCACCGCCTGGGGCCGAACTATCACCAGTTGCCCATCAACCGTCCCAAGGCCGCCAGTGTCGATTATTACCAGCGCGACGGCTTTATGGCGCTCGGCGATAACAGCGGGGGCGGCCCCAACTATTATCCCAACAGCTTCGGCGGACCGGAGCCTAATCCCGACGCCGCCGAACCCCCTTTCGATGTTTCCGGACAGGCGGCGCGCCACCCCTACACCCATCCCAACGACGACTTTTTCCAGGCGGGGGAGCTGTACCGGCGGGTAATGACCGATGAAGACCGCGAGCACCTTATCGGCAACATCACGACACATCTCTGCAACGCCCAGAAGCGCATCCAGCTACGCCAGACAGCTATCTTTTATAAGGCCGATGTCGAATACGGTTCCCGCGTTGCCGAAGGCCTGAAGCTGGACGTAAAGGAAGTAGCCCGCCTGGCGAAGATGCCCCAGGAGGAACGCGCCAAAGCCACAGCCTAGACGAAAGAAGATTTAAGCAGCCAGGGGGAGCAGAAATGCTCCCCCTTTTTTTTATTCGGCCAGCGCTATCCCCGGCTTCTGTATGGCCAGGTGCGTAAACGAGGAGTCATCGGTGGCCCCGTGCCAGTGCACTTCACCCGGCGCGATAAAGATAACCGCCCCGGGCGTCACCACTTTCTCTTCCTCTCTGGTGGCCACGATACCCTTCCCCTCGGTGACGTATAGAATCTGCTCGTAAGTATGGGTGTGGAAGTTCAGCCTGGCCCCCGGCCCGAACGTCACCAGCAGAATTCCGTAACCCCCGGTATCCTCGGCGCCAATCAATGCCTTCCGGCTGACCGGCCCGCTTCCAACGATTTCATCCTGCGTTGCGACGGATTCCACGCTTTCGCTGTTGACAACTATCATTTTAGCCTCCTTGATATTTCTATTAGTTTGATTGTCTAACCGGGCACGCGCGCCGCCACCCCGGTAATTTTTTCCAGCGGCAATATTACCGCGTCAACCCCCTTGTCCGAGAAGCCCGCTTTTATGGTATCCCGGAGCTCCTCCTGCACCGCGATTCCCACGGGGAGCGGCACGCCGTATTCTTCTCCAAGGTCGAGGGCCAGTCCGATATCCTTGTAAGCAAGGTCTATCCTGAAACCGGGTTCGAAGTTGCCCTTGAAGGTGGTATTGGGATACTGCCGGAGACACCAGTTATCGCCGGTACTGACCGTGATTATGTCCCACAGCACCTGCGGAGCGATACCGGCTTTTACGCCCAGGGCGACACCTGCCGCGGATATGGAATTGCTGGCCAGAGATATCAGGTTATTGACCAGCTTGGCGACATTTCCGCAGCCGGCGTCTCCTACAGGGAATATCCTGCTTCCCATGGTTTCCAGCACGGCCCGTATCTTTTCCAGGGAACCCGCGTCTCCCCCGACCATGATAGCCAGGGTGCCCGCTTCAGCCCCTTTCGTCCCGCCGCTTACCGGGGCGTCCAGTACGGATACCCCTTTTTTCACGGCATCCGCCGCTATCCTCCTGATAAGCGAGGGGGAGTTGGTACTCGTATCCACGTAAATATCCCCCTCTTTCCAGCCCGTCATCAGGCCGTGGGTTCCGTAGACCACCTCCTCCACGCTTTTAGGAGTCGGCAGACTGGAAAAAACCACCTCACTTGCCGCCGCCACCTCACCGGGGGTATCGCACCACCCGGCTCCCTTTGCCAGCAGCGGGGCCGCCGCCTCTTTACTCAAATCGTTTACGGCGAGTTTATATCCCGCTTCGAGGATATGCCCGGCCATGTGTTTGCCCATATTCCCGATGCCGATAAAGCCTATATTCATAAATACCTCCGTTTGCCGTTAAGTAAAGTAGCGATATACACTAAGCTCCCCTGATTTTCCGCAGCAGACCGCGGAGCGTTCTCCATAATGTATTGGCGTTATCCACCTTTTCTTCAGGAACGCTGGTTTCCCCGTAACGCACGCCGATATACAGGTCGGTAATACCGTCCAGCGGCTCGCCGCTCTCGGGCACGGCCCGTTCAAGTCGGCCGGCGTACTCGCTGGGGGTTTCGTGGCGGCGGCGGGCTATCCCGGAGCTTGCCGCCTGCCAGAGCAAATGCCGGTATATCTCCCTGATGTCCATGCGGCGCGACGCATCTTCCGTTAATGGCTTCGGGGCTGCCGGCGGGCGCTCCCTTTTAAACTTATTCCCCATCATTTTCAGAAGGAGGGCAAGGTCATCCCTGAAGCCGCGCCAGCTCCATAACGACTCGTGGATTTCCTCTATCTCCTCGCGAGAGCGGCGCTTGCCGAAACGGGATATCGCCTTTACCAGGATGAAAATGATCGCGGCGACGATTACGGCTACCACGAACCATTTAATCGCCAGGGTCGCCGCTTCCGGAATGCCGCCGGTTGTTACGCCAACTTCCTGAAACATAGACATGTTGCCGGAACCTTCCATCTGGAACGGCTGGTCGCTGCGTATTAAGTTAATTAAAAACCGCAATACCCAGAATATGGCGTCGAAGATGTAATTAAAGGGAACCAGGACATAGGTAAATATCTTGCCGAGAAAGTCAAAGACAATCCCCACCCCGTTTCCGATAGCCGTAAAAAATTCCTCGGAGAAAACGCTGGCGACGATGAAGCCAATCACCGTCATGCTGCCAACGACACCCAGCATAACAGGCAGCCAGCGCTTGACCGATGTCAGAGCCGCCTCTTCCTTCGGCATCATGCCACGCATGGCGTACAGGTGGCAGACGGCTATCGCCATCAGGCCGAAAAAGAAGAATGCTATTACGTTCAGCCCGACGACCGGTCCCGGCGGCTCGAAATCACCCGAGCCCGAACTTATCTGCCAGAGAATAATCAATACTATGAGGGCCACCAAGCCGAGCAGGAAAGAACGGTAGATATCTTTAAAATAGGATGTTGTCTGCCCCAGTGAAATACCGCGCCACAGGAGATACAGCGACACCAGCAGGGCCACCACGATAGTGTGCGGATGACTAAAGGTTTGCCACAGCAGCTGCCCCGCGTGGGCAAACCACCCGCCGCTTAGAAACCCGTAGCCTTTACCGTATTCGACGGCCAGCACCAGTAAAATGGCAATCAGGCCGCCGCCGATAATGCTACTCCGGATTGACCACATCGGCCATTTCCGCCGCAGGACCACCCGGGTCACCAGCAGGGAAACCGCCAGGACGATGATAACCGCAGCCAAGCTCAATACCGGGCGCGACTCGGTAAAAAGAGGCCATCCGCCTACCCAGACCAGCCAGGGATATAGCCAGAAGGCCTCCATGAGGACTACCGCCAGCGGGTATAAAATTACGGCCAGCCAATCGAATTTCCTTACTCTATAAATCATGGCAATTCAGTGCTCTTGCCTATTTAAGACCGATTTCCTTTACCACATCCCAGGCAGCTTTATCAGGTACGTGGTAAACGGGCAGTTCATCGCCGCTTACCTCCGGCGCTTTTCCGCCAATTTTTACCAGAGCCACGCTGCGTCCCACCCTTTTCAAGTCCAGCAGCGTGGCCATCAATTCATCCCCGGGCTGCGCCGCGATAACCACCAGCGTGCTTCCCCAGGGAAGGCCCCGGGCTTCCTGCCTGATGAAACGGTCTATGGGCAGCGCCTCGACCTGATGGAGCTGCGCCAGGGCCGCCAGTATGTGCGGCAGCTGGTCGGGATGCTGACTGTGGGGCACCCTGACCAGACCCCGGGAAAAGCGCGTTATCTGGTTGACGTAAAGGCCGATGCGGAAACCCCCCTTTAGAGCGTGCTGGGAAATGGATGCCGCCGTGATTATCCCGAGTTCCTGGAGCTGGGAGACACTACCCCACAACGGCGCTTTAAGGGTGCGCACGTCCAGAAAAATACTGATATCCACGGTAGTCGTCGGTTCATACACCTTGGTCTGAAGCCTGCCGAGCCTCGCGGTGCTTTTCCAGTGTATCCTCTTAAGGCTGTCGCCGGTATGGTAGTCCCGCACCCCGGCCGTGAGCACCGGGTCCTGGAAGAGGTGCCTTTTAAGACGGATATCGCCGAAGAACTGCTGTGAAGGTATGCCGAGTTTTTCCAGCGGGACCAGCCGGGGATATACCAGAAGATAGTCCAGCTTTTCTATATTCATATCGCGGCGGAAGAAACCGAATAAGTCCCCGGAACGTATAGATGTCGGCCCGAAGATGAAGCTGCCCCTCCGCTCACACTTCATCGGAAAGCGGCGTGTAACCCGGTGGTACATGCTGATGGGGAACATATTGCTGAGGATAACGCGGTCGTCATGGCTGGCGGTGGCCTTACCCTTGAGCAGGGTTACGTTTTCCGGGAGTTCGTCCTCCACCTTGAGCCAGGGCAGCGGGAGGGGCTTCCGGTTGGTGATTTCTATCTCGTAGACGATTTCATCACCGAAAAAGACCTGGTTATAGCTCAAGCGGCGCCGGTACTCGACGCGATGAAGGCAGAACCTGTTCCACAGCCGCGAAATACCGCCGGTCAGCAGAAACAGCAGGGAAATAAGAACGAGCGGTACCTGGTGCGTTGCCAGGCTGATTATAAGTATCAATGCCGCTAAAAACAGCCAGTAATCGCCCCGCATCGCCTATCCTTCCCCGGCGAGGGGTTCCTCTTCCACCGGCACGGATACGGAATCTATTATCTCTTTCAGGGTCTGTTCCGCTTTTTGGCCGCGGAGCCGGCTCTCCGACTTTGGAATAATACGGTGAATCAACACGGGGGTCACCAGGTATTTCACATCGTCCGGGGTTACGAAAGCCCTGCCCTGCAGGGCCGCCCAGGCCTGTGACACGTTATAGAGAGCCATCATGGCCCTCGGGCTGGCCCCCAGCTCTACGGCGTCGTGTTCACGGGTGGCGTGAATGAGGCGGACGATATAGTCCTCTACATCGTCGGCGACATGCACATCGCGGCAGGCCTTCTGCATTCCCGTAAGGTCATCGGCGGTTATCACGGGTTCAAGCCCTTCCAGCGGGTCGGTCTTGCGGAAACGCGATAGAATCAGACGGTCGTCTTCGGCAGACGGGTAGCCCATCTGTATTTTCATGAGGAAGCGGTCGAGCTGGGCCTCGGGCAGGGGGAAAGTGCCTTCAAGCTCAATGGGGTTCTGCGTGGCCATGACCATGAAGGGCCGGGGCAGCGGCTTGGTCTCTCCCTCGGCGGTGACCTGGCGTTCCTGCATCGCCTCCAGCAGCGCCGATTGCGTTCTGGGGGTGGCCCGGTTAATTTCGTCCGCCAGCACCAGCTGCGACATTACCGGCCCGGGGCGGAATTCAAAGTCGGACGTTTTCTGGTTAAAAATGTAGGTGCCGGTGATATCCGAGGGCAACAGGTCCGGCGTGCACTGGATACGCCGGAAGCTGCACCCCAGGGATTTGGCCAGCGACTTTGCCAGGACGGTCTTGCCCAGGCCCGGCACGTCCTCGATGAGGATGTGCCCCTCGCAGAGCAGGGCGATTATGGCCAGTTCCACCACCTCTCCCTTGCCCACGATGACACGCTCAACGCTTTCCTTAACTTTTAAGGCAGTGTCTTTAATCTGCCGCACAACTGCTTCTTCCATGACCCGCACCACTTTCTTTTTTACTTATTATAACAGCTTGAGTGCGGTGTGGCTATTGAAATGCATTGCTAAAGTTGGGGAATATTTCTAATCGCGGTCGTATTCGTCTTCTATACTTCCGACCATCTGCTCCAGTATGTCTTCCAAGGTAATAAGGCCGGCAACATCTCCCTTTTCATCAAGGGCAACGGCCTGATGCTGTTTCTTCGCCTTAAAACTGCGCAACTGGCTGTCTATCTTCCTGTCCTCCGGTATAAAATACGCCGGTCTTATCAGCCTCTTTAATGAACCGAGTTTCCTGCCCCCCGTTTTCCCCAGCAGGTCCTTGGCATGGATGAAACCGATAATTTCCCGGCTGTCATCCGGCCTTACCGGATACCGTGAATAACCGGATTTTTTAATGGTTTTTAAAGCCCTGTCTACGCTATCGCCCGAATTTAGCGCCACCATCCTTTTGACAGGGACCATAACATCGCCGACGGTCTTATCGTTAAGGGTAAAGACCCTGGCCAGTATTTTCTTTTCCTCGGCGGTGATGTTGCCTTCTTCCCATCCGATGTCAATCAATGCCTTGACCTCGGCCTCCGTAACCAGCGGTCTCTTGGCCCTGGCGATATCGATACCTGCCAGCAGCAGGAATTTCCGGGCGATATACGTGACCACGACTACAACAGGATGAAAAATCGTCATAATCACCTTGAGGACCGGGGCCGTGTTGATGGAGATAATATCGCTATGATACTTGGCATAAACCTTGGGAGTAATCTCGGAGAATAAAAGGATGATAACCGTCAGCGCCACTGTAACGTAAATTATCCCCGCGTCACCCCACATCGAAATAGCGATAGCCGTGGCAATGGCGGACATGGCCACATTGACCAGATTGTTGCCGAGGAGAATCGTCCCGATAATCTTCTCCGGCTTCTCTAAAATCCCCTCTACTATCCCCACCCGCCTCGGATACTTCTTCTCCATCCGGCGTAAACGCACGCGGCTGACCGACATAAGCGCCGTCTCCGAACCTGAAAAGAAGGCGGAACAGCCCAGAAGTACAATAAGCAATATCAATTCCCAAATAATCGTCAGACTATCCATGTCCTACCTCCCCGGGGAAATCTGTATAATTATCAACATGACATACACATTATTTAACATGAACGGTGAGGTGTCAAAGTATGCTATGTCGTACAGGGGAGTCTTCATGCGCCTTCCTTGACAAACCCCCCTCCGCTCTTTAATAATTAAACGGTACCCCCGTCTTTGAAACTTACTTGATGAAAGCGTGCCTTATGAAAGCATTGAGGTGGTACAGCGCAAAAGACCTCCGCTACGACGATGTTCCGGAACCTTCTCCCGGGCCGGGACAGCTGAAAATCAAGGTTTCTCTGGCCGGTATCTGCGGCACCGACCTCAAGGAGTACGCCAACGGCCCCATCATGATACCCCCCGGTAAAGCCCCCCTTACGCTGGGACATGAGTTCGCCGGGAAGGTGGCGGCCATCGGTAAAGGAGTTACCGGCTTCAAGGTCGGCGATAGAGTCAGCGGCGTCGGTTATTACTACTGCGGCGAGTGCTACTGCTGTAAAAAGGGCCTGTATAATCTTTGTATCAACCAGGGATTCACCGGGCTCACCACGGACGGCTGCATGGCGGAATTTTTTATCCTGCCCGCTTACGCGTGTTATAAGCTGCCCGATGCGGTTTCAGACGAATACGGCGCCCTGGTGGAACCGCTGGCCGTAGCGCTTCACGCTGTCCGGCAGGGAAAGATGAGCGCCGGGGATACGGTGGCAATCGTCGGGGACGGTACAATCGGCCTCTGCGTTCTCCTGTGCGCGAGGGCTGCCGGCGCTGCCGCGGTTTACCTCGTCGCCAAGCATAAAGGCCGGGGAGGACTGGCCGAAAAGCTGGGCGCCAGCGCGGTTTTCTACCTCGAAGAAGGCAATCCCGCCCAAAAGCTCCTGGAGTTGACCGGCGGTACCGGGGCCGATGCCGCCATCGAATGCGTCGGCTATCCGGACACGCCCCAGCTTACCGCGGAACTCGTCCGCCGGGGCGGTATCGCCGTAATAGTGGGCGTCTTTGAAAAACCCGGCAGCTTCGACTTCAGCACCATTACGTTCACCGAGAGAATGCTGGTGGGCAGCTCTATTTACGTGCACGAGGGCAGGGCGGTCATCGACCTCCTGGCGGACGGGAGAATCGACCCCTCCAGCCTGATTACCTCCGTCGTCCCCCTTAAAGATGCGGTCGAGCAGGGGTTCGAGCAACTGGTCCGGAATAAAGAGGCCAATATAAAGACGCTGCTGCGGGTTTCTTGATTGTAAGCCTGACATTGGACTACAATAAAATTGAATATTACAGAAGGAGGCATAGATTGTTTAACAAGCAGATATACCAATTCCCCATCCTTTACACCAACCCCATTCCCAAGATAGCCCTGGGCTGGGGTTCGTACGAGACTGTCGGCGACGAATGTAAAGAGGCCGGCGTAACGAAGGCGCTGATTATAACCTCCGGTCTCAAGGGGACGGGCATCGTCGACGAGATACAGGGTGTCTTAAACCACAACGGCATTGCCACCGAAAAATACGATAAGGTCACGTCTAACCCCAAAGCCCACGAGGTCATGGCCGCCTACCAGACTTTCAAAGACAGCCAGTGCAACGGCGTGGTCACGGTGGGCGGCGGCAGTTCCATCGACACCGGCAAAGGCGTACGCGTGGTCGATGCCAACGGCGGCAAAGACGTTACCAATTTTATAGCTTATCTCGACCCGCCCTGGATGGAAACGTTAAAGAAACTAAAGCCCTGCACGGTACCGCAAATCTCCGTTGTCACCACCTCCGGCACGGGGGCCGAAGTTACCTCCTGGGCCGCCATTTCCCACACCAAAGCCCGGGCCAAGGTACTGGTCAGCGCCCCCAACGTTCAATCCACCGTAGCCGTTATCGACCCGTTGCTGATAAGGCTCCAGCCCAGGCATATCGCCGCCTGGACGGGCTTCGACGCCCTGGCCCACGGGTTCGAGGCGTTCGTCACCAAAGTCCAGGGGCCTTATGCCGTAGGCATACTGCTGCGGGCAGTCGAGCTTATCTATCACAACTTAAGAGAGTTCACTTTCAACCGCATGAACCACGAGGCCTGTGAAAGGATGTGCTGGGCATCCACGATGGGCGGCATTGCCATCGGCTTCGCGGCGGGCGCCGGCATCGTGCACGGCCTCGGCCACCAGATAAGCGCCCTGAAAGACT
>CAYPDM010000019.1:0-24376 GCA_964409485.1 uncultured Dehalococcoidaceae bacterium
TCCGGGCCTCCGCTTCCTGCCGGGAGAGGGATTCCAGCCGGCCGGTCAGGACGAACTCTTTACCGGAGAGGGGAAGCTCTTTTTGAACGGCGGCGGCTTCTTCATTTGGGAAGACTCCAGCTTCTTTAAGCTTCTGAATAATTTTCTTATTTTCTTCTTGCCGGAAGAAGGCGGTAACGCTATCGGCAATCTTGGGGCCGATTGATTCAATGGCAATGAGTTCTTCCTTTGATGCGTTAGCTAATTTATCTATATTCTTGAATCTTTCAACCAATATATCTGCTGTTTCTTCCCCAACGTGCCTTATACCTAGGCCATATATAATTCGGGATAGCGGTCTTTTTTTACTTTTATAAATAGCTTGTATGATGTTATTAACGTTCTTTTCTGCCATTTTATCTAATTTAAGAAGCTGATCTTTCTTTTTCCATAGTTCGTATAAATCAGCAAAATTGTTGATGGAAAATTCCATGCTAGTGATAATATTGTTTATTTGCTCTATTAACTTCTTTTCATTTTTTGTACTAGATAGGGCTTCGTTTATCTGATCTAATAACTTAATTGAATAAGGAGTAATATTTACTTTATGTTTCTTTGAACTCTTAGATAATAGCTTTTTATTTGTAATAAGAGCAGAGGTAATTTCTTCTATTTGTTTCGCCAGCGGTTGAACATTGGTGGTAAGAGCAGAGGTAATTTCACCCATTTGTTTCGCCAGTGGTTGAGCGTTGGTGGTGAGAGCAGAGGTAATTTCTTCTATTTGTTTCGCCAGCGGTTGAACATTGGTGGTGAGAGCAGAGGTAATTTCACCCATTTGTTTCGCCAGTGGTTGAGCGTTGGTGGTGAGAGCAGAGGTAATTTCCTCTATTTGTTTCGCCAGCGGTTGAACATTGGTGGTAAAAATTGCGGCTATTTCCCCCATTTGTTGTGCTAGATTCCTATAATTTGGAGCTATTGTTTTAGATAGATTTTCTCCTATGCCGCGGATATCCATAGCGCCCCGCGAGGCGAAGTGCTCGATGCGTTGCTGCGCCTGGGCGGGACAGGCGGCGTTGGAGCAGTAGTACATGACCTCGCCCTCCGGCCTGATAACCTCTCCGCCGCACTCTGGACATACCGGGTTGCCATCTTTGTCCTTTAATTTATCAAGCAGGGAAAACTCCTTTTCCTGGCCGGTGCGCTTACTGGTAATCGGCCCGACGACCTCCGGGATGACCTCGCCGGCGCGCTGGATGATAACCGTATCGCCGATGCGGATATCCTTGCGGCGGATATCGTCCTCGTTGTGCAGGGCGGCCTGCCGGATGGTAACGCCCCCCACCGAGACCGGCTCCAGGATGGCGTAGGGGTTGAGGGTGCCGGTGCGCCCGACGCTGATGCCGATATCTTTGAGGACGGTAGTGCCCTGGACGGCGGGGAACTTGTAGGCGATAGCCCAGCGCGGCTCGCGGCCGATGTCTCCAAGCTCTTCGTGCAGGTTGAGCTGGTTTATCTTGATAACGATGCCATCGGCTTCGTACCGGAGGCCTTCACGCTGCGCTTCCCAGTGCGTGTAGTAATTTTGCACTTCCTCTATGTTTTTAAGCCGGCGGTTGTTGGGGTTTACCTTAAAGCCCAGCGTTTTCAGCCATTCCATGGTCTCCCAGTGCGTGTCTGGGGTAGCCTTACCCTCGGCCCAGCCCAGCATGTAGATGATAATATCCAGCGGCCTTTTAGCCGTAATGCGGGAGTCCAACTGGCGCACCGAGCCGGCGGCGGCGTTGCGGGGATTGGCGAAGAGGGGCATTCCCTCCGCCTCTCTCTCCTTATTCAACTTGCGGAAGCCTTTTTTAGACAGGTATACCTCTCCACGTACTTCGAACCGGGGCGGGGCTTCTCTGGGGACGGAGAGGGGGATGCTGCGGATGGTCCGCAGGTTCCGGGTAATATTCTCCCCGCGTAGGCCATCGCCGCGTGTGGCGCCGGTAACCAGCTGACCGTCAATATAGGTGAGGGCGACGGCCAGTCCGTCAATCTTATGCTCGCCGACGAAATCGAAGGGCGTGTTACTGGCCAGGCGAGACGTGCGCGTGTACCAGGCCAGTAGTTCTTCCTTGGAGAAGACATTGCCGAGCGAGAGCAGGGGACGGGGGTGCTCCACCACGCCGAAGGCTTCCACCGGGGCGGCGCCGACCCTCCGGGTGGGGGAATCGGGGGTTAAGAGTTCGGGGTGCTCCTCTTCCAGACGCTTCAACTCCCGCATCAGTCCGTCGTACTCGGCGTCGCTGATTTCCGGGCTGTCCAACACGTAGTAACGGTAGTTGTGGCGGTTAATTTCGGCCTTTAACTGTTCGATTTTTCCTTTTGCTTCTTCGGGGCCGGTCACGGAATTCCCTCGTCTTTCATTCTTCATAGCAAGTATAGCACAGGGGATTAGAGGGGAAAAGGCTGTAGTTCCAGGGGCTAAGTAGAGAATGGTGCGGGGTGGCGCGTCCTTCAAAGGTGAAGGATAAAGGTGGTAAAAATTTTATCTACCTCACCCCCTGTGTCCCCCTCTCCTGGCAAGGCTTTCAGCAGGAGAGGGGGAGGAAAAAGAAAGAGGGGTTTCACCCCTCTTAAACGCCCCTGATAGGGTAGCGAAAATTATGGGATAAGCGGAGAATGATACGAGAGCGGCATGGGTGGGAAAAGATATCAAATATGGGGTGGGGAAGGGGCAAGCTGATTTTCTTATCCGGTTTCCACCCGCCTTAGCTCAAAGACCACCGGATTATCCGGGTCCGGGCAGGCCACGCGGGCCTTATCCGGGCCGCTCTCCCAGGGGAAGGAACCGCCGAACTCCAGGGTTTCCGCGAAGGGAAACAGCGTATAAAACGCCCAGGAGCACATCCCCGGAGGCGTCGTCTGGCCGATGATGAACTCGTCCCCAACTTTATGGCCGGCCTCGCAGGTGCCTTCCTGCGATATTACTTTAGCGATTATTTTTATCATGCTTACGCTCCAATATCTATCAACTCCGTGCCGAGAATGTCCAGGAAATGATGAGCGCCCCTGGTCACTTTCCGGCTCTCCGTGATTTCCAGCCGTTTTTTAAACAGGGGCCCGTCGATAACCAGGGTATGGTACTCGCCGGCTTCGCCGCAGGGTGTGATATCTTTAGTCTTGGACATTTCCTCCAGACGCTTGAGAAAGTCTCTGTTTATGGTCTGCCCCAGTACTTCCTCCCCGAAAAACTCGGCTTTCGCGGCGACGACCACGGCGACGAAACCGGCGTCGATGAACTCCTTCACGAGTTTATTCTGGTCTTCCTCCCACAGGGGCAGATGTGGGGTCATACCGGCTTCTTTACAGATCTTTTCAATCCATTCGCGGTGGGCATTAAAGTCAATATCACCGAAGACGCCGCCTTCGATTCCTTCCCGCTTGAAGACCTTGAGCACCTTATTAAATTGGGCTTCGTAGTCGTCATCGGCGGTACGCTGCTGAACGATGGGAATAGCCATAGCCTCCGCCTGCTTTTTGATAACGGCGGCGGATATGCCGTGACTGCGCGAGCGCTCTCCGTCTCCGGTGACCATATTGGCAAGATAGCGGACATCCAGGCCGCCGGCGACCGCCCGGTGAAGGGCGAGGCAGCAGTCCTTACCGCCGCTCCATGAAGCGAAAATCTTTATCATGTTATTTATCATTTGAGATGGGAAGTATCATTGAGAAGCTGCAGGATGGCGCCCCGCGAATACGTTTCCACGATACTTAGCGAGGCCAGTTCTACCCGCAACTGAAGCCAGTGCTCCAGTCCCAGGCCCAGCAGGTTGCAGATGATAAGTCGCAGGGGGCCTCCGTGGGCCACGATAAGCACTGTATCCTGCTCCTTATATGTTACCAGGTTTTCCATAAAAACCTGCACGCGGCTGTTGAGCTGCTCGATATTTTCGCCGCCGGGAAACGCCACCGTTTTCCAGTTGAGTAGTTCTTCGGCCATCTCCGGGTGAAGTCTCTGTATCTCCTCGAAGGTAAGCCCTTCCACGTAGCCGAAATTACACTCGTTGAGTTCCGGGCAGGCGGTTATTTTAACCTTATGCTTCGAGGAGATTGTATCCGCGGTGGAACGGGCGCGGCTTAAAGTACTGGTGTAAACAGCCTTTATTTTTTCTTTGGCCAGATGGTCGCGCAGCTTTTCCGCCTGTCTGATGCCGGTATCGCTCAATTCAATATCGGTACTGCCCCAGAACCTGTCGTCCCGGTGCAGCTTGGTAATGCCGTGTCTTACCAGTAACAATCTCGACAATGGCGACTCCTCTTAAATATTACCCTGTCATTGCGAGTGAAGCGATGCAATCTCATTATACCGCATTCAGGGATTGATTCGTTTTCCCGATTACATCAGGACTCCTCGCAATGACGTTTATAAAATTCTTACTCCTCTTCCGTGT
The DNA here is from genome assembly GCA_964409485.1 of uncultured Dehalococcoidaceae bacterium. Classification (GTDB taxonomy): domain Bacteria; phylum Chloroflexota; class Dehalococcoidia; order Dehalococcoidales; family RBG-16-60-22; genus JAFGPF01. The sequence continues at coordinate 4,413 of CAYPDM010000019.1, forward strand.
TCCGCTTTTTCAGCCACAACTGGGGATAGGTGGACGTAACGTGCCGCAGGTCTTCTATCTGTTTTTTTAAATCCCTGGAGACGGACTCGTCGGCGAGAAGCTGTTTCAGTCGCGCCTGGTCGAGTCCCAGCACGTTTTCCCACAGTCCTTCCGGTTCCAGTATGGCTTTGACCTCTTCTTCGCTGAATCCCGTCCTCTCCACGAGTTTACAGGTTATATCATGTTCGCTGCCGAAAACCCGGTTGATGTCTTCGGCCTGGCAGTATTCTATAATCGTCTGCTTGGCTTCTTCAAGCTGCGTTTGCAGTTCTTTAATCCGGGCTTGAAGGTCGGCGTAGCGTTCCACGGCATCGACGGCGGCAATGCCGGGCAGGACCTCCTGGCGGTCCGGCTCGGTCGCGACGGTTAAGTACTGGTGGCGGTAGTAGGGGCAGTGCTCGGCGAAATCACAGGGGCAGAACTGGTTTTCGGTAGCGGGGAATTTCCCCTGAACGATATTTTCCGCCACTTCAAGCACCAGTCGCCGGGCCTGGTCGAGCTGTGCCTCGCTCCGCGGCGGGCAGCTGCAGGCGGTATTCGAACGGAGATGGTAGAGGGTGAGTATCTCCACGGGCAGCTGCCAGGTATGCTCGGCGGCCATCTGGTATATCGTCAGCTGCAGGTCATCCGCCAAATAGTCGGCGGTGAAAAGCTCCTTGTTCGTCTTGTAATCGATGATAGATAGGCCGCCGCTGTCCAGCTTGTCAACGCGGTCGATAAAGCCCCTTAGCTTAATGCCGTCTATATCCAGGGAAAAACCGCGCTCCAAGGCTACCGGCATATGGAAATCCGGACTGTGGATTTCCCAGAAACGGGTCAGTATCTCTTTGCCGTATTCTTTATATCCGGCTTCTTCCTCGGCTGATTCGTAAGCACGGGAAATCCAGTTCTGTTCATAATACTCCAGCAGCTCTTCCAGCGACGGGGGCGGGGGGGTATTGACCTTGAAAAAGCGCTCGACACAAGAGTGCATGGTGGTCCCGAAGCTGAAGTACCACCGGTCTTTCGACTTTAAACCGTCGATGTACTGTAGTTTGTAGTGCAGGGGGCATGACCGGTAGAGAGAAATCTGGGTAAAACTTAGGGGTTTAATAGCGAGCCTCCCATTATTACGGGTGAGTGTCAGCCCGGAAGCAGCCAGAGGGTGCCGGGATTATTTAATATTTTACTTTTTAAGACTATCAATAAAATCATCCAGTGTCAAAGCGGCCAGGGTGTTGGTCTGCAGGGTCCCGCGGGAACCGAGTTCGGTGGCCACCTTGGCGATGGTCTCGTTATTGGGGGCGTCCAGGACGTTGATAAAATCGCACTGGCCCAGGGTAACATACTGGGCTAAGATTTTTACGCCCATTGCCTCTACTTCTTTATTGACCTCTTTGATTCTCTGGGGATTTGTTTTTACCGTTTTCCTGCCTTCATCGGTAAGGTTGGTCATCATAATGTACAGCGGCATAATTCCTCCTCTTATGCTAATATTATCCGGTGTCCTTTGCGGCCCTCTCCGGTGTTACAATAACGAGAGATTATTGTACTAGTGATATATACGTACCTGAAATTATAAGGTGTAAAACGTGTTTTGTCCATAGGGAGATTTTTATAACCTTACCCCCTGTGTCCCCCTCTCCTGACAAGGCTTTCAGCAGGAGAGGGGGAAGTAATAAAAAGAGGGCCTGGCGCCCCTCTTAAACTCCCCGCCGGGTACCATGATAGGATGAGTTAGACCTGCAACTACTGGCAACCGCTGCTGGATAAGTTATACAATGTCACTGATGGGTGAAAACGTAACGTTAATAGTCGCCTTCGGCGGGGGGCTGCTCTCCTTCCTTTCGCCGTGCGTGCTGCCGATGGTGCCGGTGTACCTGGCCAGTCTGTACGGACCGGGGATATTCGAAACTAAAAGCAGCCGCCTGCCGGTGTTCCTGCATTCGTTGAGCTTCGTGCTCGGATTTTCGCTCGTTTTTATTTTCCTGGGGGTAATCGTCGGGCTGACCGGCTACGCTATAAATCCGGACTACGCGCTGCTGCGGAAGATTGCCGGCAGCCTGCTGATAGCCTTCGGGCTGTTTATACTGCTGGCCACAAAAGTGCCCTGGCTTAACTACGAAAAACGCCTATCTCCCTCAATTGGGAGCACTACCGGCTACCTGCGGTCTTTAATTATCGGGGCCGTCTTTTCGGTAAGCTGGACGGCCTGCGTGGGGCCGATATTGGGCAGTATCCTGGCGATAGCCTCGGTAAATGCAACGGCCTGGCAGGGGGCTTACCTGCTGGCGGTGTATTCGCTGGGACTGGGCCTGCCTTTCCTGATTGTAGGGGCGGCGTTTGATTTCTTCCTGCCCGTGTTGAAGCGTATCAGCCGGTATACGGGCTTAATCCATATTATCAGCGGTCTGCTGCTGATAATTATCGGTATTCTTATCCTGACAGGCAATTTGACGTGGATTTCTTCGCTCGTATCATGATATGTTATAGGAGTCTTATGGAAAGAGTAAAAAGAGTATTTCCGGTTTTATTTCTGCTGATTGTTATGCTGGCGGCGGCCGGCTGCTCGGGAGAGTCCGGCGACGGGCAGGCCCCCGGGCAGGCCCCCGTGCCGGGAAAGACCGCGCCGGATTTCCAGCTTGAGAGTCTGGATGGAGAGTCGATATCACTCGATGGACTGCGGGGGAAGCCGGTGCTGCTGAACTTCTGGGCTACTTGGTGCGGCCCGTGCCGCCACGAAATGCCCTTTTTGCAGGAGGTCTTCGAGGACGAGGAATGGACGAAGCGGGGGCTGGTGATACTGGCGGTCAATCTGGGGGAGACCGCCCCGGCGGTACGGAAATTCATGGAGGCTAACCGCCTTTCTTTTACGGTCCTCCTCGATACCGAAGGCAGGGTGGGGACGCTGTATAACACGGCGGCCATTCCGACCACTTTTTTTATTGATAATGGTGGTATAATAAGGGATATGCAGAGAGGGGCTTTCATCGAGAGGCCGCATATAGACCAGTTCCTGTTGAACGCGATAATGAAAGCCGGGTCGTAAGGGAGTTATACATGGATGATATCCTTAATGAAGCCTACGGGATTGTCCAGTGCAAGGAATGTCCCTGGTATAAAAGCTGCATTGTGCCGATGAAATTCACCACCGAGGATATCCGCCGCCAGCTGGAGCAAACGGCGCCGGGGACGGATATCCCCCAGCAGATGGACCTGGGCATGGAGAACCTGCTCTCCAGTATGGCGACGGCGGCGCAGAACTCGCTGCTGGAAGGATGCCCCGTCCTCATCGAACGACTACGCTCCAGTCCGAAGCTGGCCCAGCGCATCAAGGAAATAATGCAGAACTGGGCAAGCGAGGAAAAGTAACCGGCGGATAAAAACGACCATTCAGGCTCGTTAGCTTAAAGTTTCAGGGCTTCTCTCTCTTCCGCGGTCAAACTCTTAATAAAGCTTTCCAGTTTCTTTTTACCTTTATCGGTGATGGTTACCTTATCATCTTTAACGTCGACGTAGCGCATCAGCTCAAGTTCCCCCACGAGTATGGCTACTATTTTCTGGCCCAGCGACGGGTAGATATTGTCCCTGTCGTTTGCGGAGAACTCGTTTATTATCTTATCCATGGCAATGCCCGGTTTAGCCTTGACCATGCTCAATATCGTCATCGACCTCCGGAAATAGGGGAGGGCATCGCCCTTATCGGCTAAATCAAAGGATTCCACCCTGAACTGCGCGAAGGTATGACTGTCCCCGCATTGCAGGCTTATGATCTCTTTCTCCGTGCCTTTGCCGATGATGTATTTGCCGCCGGGCGGATTATCGAACAGGGTTTCATCGGCGATGAACTTGTAGCCTTCCTCCGGCCTTTCCAGGGTCGGCCTGAACCCGACACCATCGTATTTTTTATAAGCGGGGTCGTAGTGGCTCTGCGGAGAGTGCCAGAAGGGGTAGTAGCTGCCGGCAGCTTCTCCTTCTTGGTGCCTGCCGCCGGAGGCGAAAAGCGCCAGAAAGGCCTGGCTTAGCTGCGGCAGCATATTGGGGCAGACTCTCCCGGAGATTATCTCGCCGTCGAAGATAATTTCATCGCCTACCTTATAACGAAAGTGACAGGGATTCTTGCTTTCATCCTTGCCAAAACCGGTTACCGTAGCCTTAACTTTAAACATAATGGCTCCTTTATTGATATACTATTGTTTTCGCTACCGGGCGGGTCATAGTTGCGGGGCGTATGCCTCGGCGAGTCGGGTGAGGCGGCGGTAGGCATCGGCGGGGTCCGGCTGCCTGTAGACGGCGCTGCCGATATAGATAACGTTGACGCCGGTCTCGGCAATCTGGACGATGTTGTTTTCCTTGACGCCGCCGTCGATGCCTATCTCCAGGCGCGGGTGCGCCTTGCGGAAGGCCGCTATTTTATCCAGGACTTCCGGAATGAACTCGGCGCCGTAGAATCCGGGGTTGACCGAGAGGAAAAGCACGCTGTCCAGCTCACCGAGAAGGGGCCTGATGACTTCTACGGGGGTTTCCGGGTTGAGGGCCAGTCCCACCTGTATGCCTGAATTTTTAATCTGCCGGATAACCTGGTCCGGGGAGGGGGTGGCCTCGTAGTGAAAGACGATTTTCTGCGCCCCCGCCTGTTTGAACTCATCCAGGTAGCTCTCCGGATGCAGCACCATGAGATGCGCCTCCCAGAGGAGCTTGGTTCCCAGCGAGGCTATCTGTTCGCATAATATGCTCCGGGAAGGCACGAAACGTCCGTCCATGATGTCGAACTGGACGTAGTCGGTAAAAGTCTCGGTCTGGAGCACCATTTTCCCCAGTGTGATGGGGTCGTCGGTGAGAATGGCCGGTACCGTACGGATGTTATCGCTCATGCTGCCTCCTGTAGGAGAGTGTTTGGAATGGCCGGGAACGCCGGTGTTGCTGCCGATATTTTAGGCGTGATGCGGGGATGATGTCAAGGACGGGCGGGGGCTGATTCTTTATGGAAAATTAATCAGTCCTTTATGTATTATTTATAGATTTTATATGGTCATTTACGTAAATGTGTCAGAATGAAACTATAGTCATAGTACTTATTGGGCTAAGATTGGGGGACGACTAAGGTGAAGGTGGCTATCAGTTTCATCTGCGGGGCGATTGCCTGCGGCCTGCTGTTAATAGGGGCAAAGACGGTTATTCCCACGCTTGCTGAAACTGATGATTTAGGCGATACAGCAGAGAATGTTACTCAAAGCTTTACGGACCTGCTGCCGGATATCGAGAAGATATACCGGGAGTCTTTGATTATGCCATTCGAGAAGGCTGAAAGTAAAATTTACGACGAAGATATTGCCGAGTTCTATCGTGAACTCCTGGACAGCACCGGATTGAGGTCAACCCCGGGCGAAGGAGAGAATTAGCCCGGTTTTTTCCATAAAAAGTAGTGGAGGCCACTCTTTCAAGCAACCTCCACTCACAAGACTTCCTGGTACCGAACCCAACTCACCACTGGTGATAATCACCGATATACTGTGCCGCTGTTCTACAGACGGACTTCCAGCTTAATTTATCGAGCCGAGTTCGTTTTCTACTTGCCCCGCCATCGGCAGGGCATCAACGGTCCACCTGCCAAACTCCCAGCAACTTATGAAGCCTCATCGTACACCTCCCGAAGCAGACTCAGGTTGTGCCTTTAGCTTCTGGCCTATTTTAGTACAATACGTGCCAGTTGTCAAGAACGGCTTAGCTTGGCCGATGTTTTATTGATAAAATATTTATATTTTTGTGATTACTACATGACCGAGCCGCCAGAGACATGGAGAACCTGCCCGGTGATATAACTCGTGGCGTCCGATGCCAGAACAACGGTGGCGTTGGCCATATCCGTTGCTGTGCCCATGCGTCCGAGGGGGAATGTACCAAGCATAGCCGCCCGCATCTTCTCCATTTCTTCAGGCGGGAGATTGGGCGTGTCTTCCTTGAGAATGGCTCCGAAATTGGTTGGGGCTGGGCCTGGAGCGACACAGTTCACACGGATACCGTTTTTTCCTTCTACAAAGGCCAGCTGCTTGGTGAACAGGTCGATAGCGTACTTGGACATGGCATATGTGCCGACGCCCATTTGGTACTGGTGGGTGCTGCCAGAACCGATGTTGACGATAACGCCATACTTCTGCTTTCTCATCTGTGGAATGACGGCCTGGGTAACATTCATAGTTCCGATGAGGTTGAGTCTCAACTGCTTTTCCCAGACGGCAGGGTCCTGCTCGTCGATGGGGACGTTGTCCTTGTGGATAATACCGCCGGCGACATTGCAGAGGATATCTATCCTGCCGAACTCCGCCAGCACTTTGTTGACCATTGCGTCCACTTCGGCTTTTTTGGTGACATCGCCCTCGACGGCCATGGTATTATGTCCCAGGGCTTTAACCTCGTCCGCCGTTTGTTGGGCGTCGGCGAGGTCGATATCACTTACGGCGACATCGCATCCCTCCTTTGCCAAAAGGAGCGCGATTTCCTTACCGAATCCAATCTGGCTGCCGGCGCCGGTTACCAGCGCCTTCTTGCCTGCAAGTCCCAAATCCATGATTACCTCCTTAACCTGACCAGTATGACTACAGGACCGAGCCGCCGGAGACATGCAGTACCTGCCCGGTAATATCACCGGAGATATCGGAGGCGAAGAACGCCGCGGCGTAAGCGATATCCGCCGGCGTGGTCCCCTTGCCCATCGGTATCCCCTTGGCCAGCATATCTATCACTGCCTGCTTATCCGTGGCCTTGATGAAATTAGTGGGTGAAGGGCCGGGGGCAACACAATTAACCCTGATGCCGGTCTGGGCTTCCACGGTAGCCAGCTGCTTGGTGAAGATATCAATGGCGCCCTTGGACATGGCGTACGTGGATACGCCGTGACTGTACATGTGAGAGCTGCCGGAGCCGATATTAACGATGGAGCCGTAGTGCTGTTTTTTCATATAGGGGAGAACCGCCTGGCTGACAAGCATGGCGCCGTAAAGATTAAGACTGATTTCCCTGTCCCAGAGTTCTTGCTCCTGCTCTTCCAGGGGGCCTCCGCCGAGGATAGCGCCGGCGACATTGAAAAGAATATCGATTTTACCGTATTCCGCGATGACCTTCTTGACCATCTCCTGGACTTCCGCTTTGTTCGTAACGTCGGCTTTTAGGGCTATGGACTTACAGCCCAGTTTCTTAACATCTTCCGCCGTTAGTTTGGCGTCATCGAGATTGATATCGGTGACGGCGGCGGCATCGCATCCCTCCTTTGCCAAAAGGAGCGCGATTTCCTTACCAAAGCCAATCTGGCTGCCGGCCCCGGTTAATAGTGCTACTTTTCCTTTAAAACCTAAATCCATGGTTCCTCCTATTAATTTTCTCGTGTGATTCGCAGGTATAATTATATAACATCACGGGGTGAGAATAAAATGGGGTAAGCTTGGCGCCGGATAACAGAGAAGCAGGGTAAAAACAGAAAACGAAAAGACACAATCAGTTTTTCAGACAGATATAGATAACCGTTTGGTAGACCCGGCTAAAGTCCCAGGTAGGCTTTTCTGATATGGTCGCTCTTGAGGAGGTCTTCGCATTGCCCCTGCAGGGCGATGCGGCCGTTTTCCAGCACGCAGGCATGGTCGGCTATCTGCAGCGTCTGGTGGACGTTTTGCTCGACGAGCAACACGGTGATTCCCTGGTCGCGGAGGGAGGTAATTTTCTCAAATACTTCCTGAACCAGCCTGGGCGCCAGACCGTTCGACGGTTCGTCAATAATGCAGAGTCTGGGTCTTGACATCAAGCCACGTCCCATGGCTACCATCTGCTGTTCGCCGCCGCTTAGCGTGCTGGCCAGCTGCCCGGCTCTTTCTTTTAATACCGGGAAGAGCTCGTAGACCTGCTCCAGAGTTTTCTGTTTATCTTTCCAGGCGCGGCTGGAATACGCGCCCATTTCCAGGTTCTCCCGTACCGACATGTCCGTAAAGAGTTTCCTGCCCTCGGGTATGTGAGAAATACCGAGTTCCACGATCAGGTGAGGTGAGAGGCCGTCGATTCTCTTGCCGAGGAAGTTTATGGTGCCCGTTGCAGGGCGTATTATCCCGGATATGGTGTGCAGGAGGGTTGATTTACCGGCGCCGTTGGCGCCGACCAGGGCTACTATTTCTCCCTCATCGATTTTCAGACAGACATCCCAGAGTGCCTGTATCTGGCCGTAAAAGGTATTGATATTATTAACTTCCAGCATTGGTTTGCTCTCCTAGGTAAACCTCAATTACTTTTTTACTCGTAGCGATTTCCTGCGGAGTTCCTTCGGCTATCTTCTGGCCGTGATGCAGTACGATAATACGGTCGCATACGTTCATGATTGCTTTCATAACGTGCTCAATCATGATAACGGTAATTCCTTCGCCGCGTATCTGTTTTAAGAGATCCATAGCCTGGGTGACCTCGGTCTGGTTCAGGCCGGCCATCAGCTCATCGAGCAACAATAATTCCGGTTTGGTGGCCAGGGCCCGGGCAACTTCAAGGCGTTTCTGGTTGGCCAGCGTCAGGTCTTTGGCGGGGATATTACTCACGTTTGACAGCCCCACGAATTCCAGTAGCTCCGCAGTTGTTTTACCAGTTTCTGCGGGTGATGTTTTCTTGGAAGCCCCGAATAGCGAACCAACGCGAACATTGCTGAAGACCGGCAGATTGGCGAATATTTTTACCGTTTGGAAAGTCCTGGCGATTCCCAGCCGGCAGATTGCGTGTGGTTTCATCCCGGTGATATCACGTCCTTTGAACTTAATAATGCCGGGTTTGGGCACGAGAGCCGCCGATATTAAATTGAAGAGGGTGGTCTTGCCGGCACCGTTAGGGCCGATGAGACCGACTACCTCACCCTGGTCGACATAGAAGTCGACATCGGACACGGCGGATAAACCGCCGAAATACTTGGTAACGCCCTCACCCTCAAGTATTCGCACTTTTTCCTCCCGGAAATCGTCTCCAGAATTTTTGTACCAGACCCGAAATCCCCTGAGGCAGGTATAAAATAACTATTGACAGTATTACACCAAAAATAAGCATGTAGTAGTACGGGAATTTGGTCAGGAGGATTTCTTCCAGGTAGGCGATAATAGTGGCACCCAGAAATGGGCCGAATAATTGCGTCATCCCGCCGAAGATGGCCATCAGGACTGGCAGAAAAGATAAATTAATGTTAAAGGCAATACCCGGGTCTATATATGTCCACCGGGTTGCCATGATGGCCCCGGCGGCCCCCATAAAAAGTGCGCTGATGGCAAAGGTGACTACCTTTAACATGGTGACATTAACGCCGGAATGCGCCGCGGCTTCCTCCTGCTCGCCGATGGCCTGCAGGGCTAAACCGTATTTGGAATTCCTGATGATATATGTGGTAATTAACAGTACCGCGAATATGCCCAGCATTATCCAGAAGATTGTCTCATTATCGACGACGATAACGAATCTCCCTCGCGTGCCGGTGAACTTAATTTCATACCAGATAAGGGAATGCTTTATCAATTCGACGAGTCCCAGGGTGAACATGGCGAAATAGACACCTTTTAGTCGGAGGGTAAGCGCGCCGACGAGAGCCGCCACGCCAAAACTGACAAGGCCACCCAGAATCACTACTATAACTATCGGTATCTGGCCGGCCAGAATCGCAGAGGTATATATGCCGACGCCGAAGAATGCCGCTGTCGCCAGGGATAAATAGCCCGTTGTGCCGGAAAATATCGTCCAGCTGACTGTAAGGATGATATACATGAGGATACTGGTTATCAGGACGACGCCATAGAGACTAGCGTAAAAAGGCAGCGCGGCCAGCAAAGCCAATACCACGATAAAAATCCCGGGGGTAATAAGCTTTTTACTATTTATTCCTGAAACGTCCATTATCTTATTTACCCATGATGCCTTTCGGTCTTACCAGTAACAGGATGATAAAAATGACATAGTAAGCAACGAGCGCCAGCCCCGGTTCGAAATAGGTGACGATGCTGCCGATAATGCCCAGTATAAATCCGCCGATAAAGCTGCCGAGGATACTGCCCATCCCGCCCAGAGCCACGACGATGATGGCAATAATAGTGTATTCCATTCCCATGGCGGCATTAACCGGGTAGCACATGCTGACGAGAACACCCGCCACGCCGGCCATGGCGGCGCCGAAACCGAAGCATATCGCCAGGACCATGTTGATATTGACACCCATCAGCCCGGCGGTCGTTGCGTCTGAAGCCGCTGCCCTGATAGCCTTGCCCATCCGGGTGCGGGCTAAAAAGATATAAAAAGCCAGACCTATAGCTAATGCAAAACCGAGGGTGACCAGGCGGTTGGCGCCGAAGAGCGCCCCGGCGATATCGACGGGGAATCTCATGTAAGAATAGCTCCTGTAATCCGGCCCCCAGCTTATAAAAGCAATGTTTTGAATTATAAAGACCAGCCCAAAGGAAAAGAGCATCGATTTACCTTCAAAGGCGCCCTGGTTAAATATTGTTGAAGGACTAAGACGTTTAAATACGGTTTTATAAAGAACTATGTCTAATACTATGCCCAGGATAATAATAACCGAGGCAACAATGGGCTGGTTTAATCCGAAGGGCAGGACGGCTATGAAGATTCCGAGCAGGGATATTTCCCCGAATACCGGTATTGATTCTCTCAAATGTCTGAAGAAAGTGCTGTGAATGATAAAACCTATAATCAGGGTGATAGGCCCGCAGACAACAATACCGATAAGCGGGTTGACGCCGAACACTATGTACAGCGTCCAGGTGGTCAATCCGCCGAGCATAATAAACTCGCCGTGGGCTACGTTTAGTACCTTGGCGACACCGTATTGGAGGCTCAATCCCATAGCAATCAGGGCGTAAAGGCCTCCGAGCAACAAACCGGCGATTAAAACATCAAGAGTGGTTACAAACATGTTTACTTTCTGCTAGTACTAATCACAATAGGAGGCTGCCTGAAGGCATAGGTCACGTCTAACAGTAATTTATATACCCTTCAGACAGCCTGCCTATTCGGTTCAACTCAAACTCTATATTCTACTATTTTTTACCTTGTCCGGTCTAGGGTTTAGGGAGCGGGCCAGGCCGGTTTGGGGTAGACCAGCGGAGAGGTCGCTTTATCCGCAGGTCCGACTACCTCAAATATGCCGTTTTGCCACTGGCCGACTTCACCGGGATGGGATTCCTTGGCCATGAGACCCTTGGTGAAGTAAGTATCGCCAAGGATAGTATCGAAGTGCGAATCTGTGATGACATCCTTCAATTTTGTCTGGTCAAGGCCGGCTATCTCAACAGCCTGTTTCCAGAACTCGTAGGCGCCCCAGTACAGGGGATGGCCCCACCAGTCGTTCGCATCTTCCGGTAGGCCTTCATAAAGCATATCGGCAAACGCAGCCAGTTCGGGGGAAGACCCGCGAGCGAAGGTGGTCCAGCCGACAACACCCTCGACACATGGCCCGAAAGCGGTATGGAAGAAACCGAAGTTCACGCCGGGGCCGCCCAGCCAGAGCTTGGGGTTATAGCCGAGTTCCATCGACGTGCCGATGGCCGGCATAACCTGGTCCGGATAGCAGAACGCGAGGAAAGCATCGGCGTTGGATGCCTTGGCCTCTTTGATTATAGAGGACAGGTCTTTGATATCCGGCGGCACGCTCTTAACACCAATGATATCGATGTTTTTCTTGCCCAGTTCGATACCGGCGACACCGTTATACTCAATGCCATGCAGGTCAGCAATATACATGATATAGGCTGACGTTGCGCCATTGGCTGCCAGCAGGTCGGCCAGCACGGGCACTTCATACCAGTCCGCGAAGCTCAAGCTGATGAAAACATAGGGCATGCTGGGCAGCATGTCCCTTAGTGAGGTGGCGCCGCCCTCGGCCGTTATCAGCACGTAGTTGTGCTTGTTGGCTATAGGCGCCTGGGCGAAGAGGAAAGCGGTGCCTGAAGCCGGCCAGAGGAAATCTACCTTATCTTCGAGGATCAGCTTTTCGGTATTCCTTACCATGAGCTGCATATCACTTTTATCATCGTAAATCTTCAGCTCGATGGGCAGTTTCTTGTCGAACTCGGGGATGTACACGCCGCCTTCGGCATTGACCTTGGCGACGAATTTATCATAAATCGGCTTGAAAGCCGAGTCCCCGATTACCGCGTTCCAGCCGGAGAGCGGCCGGGACATCCCGACGACAATACTGGTCTTTTCGACTTCTTCGGTGCAGCCGGGAATCACGGTTAAAATAATAATGAAACAGATTACAACGGGTATCGCGAATTTACCTACCCTTTTCCACATTTTAAACCTCCTGTTAATACGTAGTAGACCTTTTAGGGTCTGCCTCACGTGTCTTCCATACAATCACCTCCCTGATTATCAGCTTTATATAAAAGAATTTGTTAAATGCAGTTAAAATAGTCCAGGTTACATGCCTGTAATATGCTCTCGCGCTACATCTCAATTAATAATAACCAGCGTGACAAACCGAAATGCAACGCCATCATTATAATCAATTTTGCACAACTTTATAATAACTTAGCAATGGTTGTCAAGTAGCGTAGCTATAAATTTAGGGAATTTTTACGCAGTACATGAAAAACCCGTACCTCCGAATCTGGCGCGGCTTTATCAAAACGGGGTAAATATGATGTTATAGAGTATCCGGTCGGCGCTGTGCGGAGCTGCTTATATAGGATAAAGTAGAGAAACAGTAAGCGAGGTTTATTTCAGGGAGAGATTGGTAGCGCATGCGGGATTCGAACCCGCGATCTCCTCCTTGAGAGGGAGGTGTCCTAACCGCTAGACGAATGCGCCCCGGTCTTCTGGCTGGGGAGGAAGGATTCGAACCTTCGCTTACGGATCCAGAGTCCGCTGTCCTACCACTAGACGACTCCCCAGCGACGCATAAATTATAGCATGAAGCCGTACGTGAGACAATGATTATACTGATTTGACACCACAGCTGCAACAGGCTATTTTTATTACGTAAGGGAGTTATGCCGTGTCTGATATAGCCGAATTGCAGAAGACGCTGGGCGTCACTTTTAAAAGACTTTCCCTGCTGGAGCAGGCGCTGGTGCACAGCTCATACGTTAATGAGAATCCGGCACACGTTTCCGGCCACAACGAGAGGTTGGAGTTCCTGGGGGATGCCGTGCTGGGCTTCATCGTTGCGGATAAGCTGTACCGGGCCTTCCCCGGCATCACCGAGGGGGAGATGACCAGGCTGCGGGCGGCGGTGGTGCGCCGGGATGCGCTGGCCCGCGTGGCCCGTATAATCAAGCTGGGCGATTTCCTTTATATGGGCAAGGGGGAGGAGTCCAGCGGGGGGCGGAACAAGACCCCCAACCTGGCGGGGGCGCTGGAGGCGGTGATTGCCGCCGTTTATATCGACCGGGGCGTAAAAGTCACCGGGGATATGGTGATACGATTACTCGATGAAGAATGGGAAGGGGCCGTCAGCCGGGGCGCGGGCGCCGATTATAAGTCGAAGCTGCAGGAGTTAGTACAGGCCAGATTTCAACTAACGCCCGACTACCGTCTCGTGAAGGAAGCGGGGCCGGACCACGATAAGACGTTTACGGTTGAGGTGAATATTGGCGGCGATGTCACGGGCAGCGGCACCGGCAAAAGCAAGAAACTGGCCGAAACCGAGGCTGCCCGAGCGGCACTGGAACGCCTCGATAAGGACTTTACGGGATAGATTCTATTTGCTAAACTTCTTTAAGAAGTACCTCTCCGGTATGTTAGCGAGGTGTTGTTATGGCAAGACGAGGAAATTACAGCCACAGAGAAACAAGAAAGAATAAAAAAGACCCCAAGAAATTACCCCAGGTTATCATCACGACGACACCGGCCAATGTAGAGGTAATCAGGAAAGGGAAGAAGAAGGAGGAGGAAGAGGCATAGCCTGATATCTGGAAGAGATGGGGGTGGTTGATGATGGCTGACCCGGCCTCACTTCAGGCGACGGTGCATGGTCGTGTGCAGGGAGTTTTCTTCCGTTCTTTCGTCGAGAGACGGGCGGAGGCGTTAAAGCTGACCGGCTATGTGCGTAACCTCCGCGACGGCACGGTGGAGGTCAGGGCGGAGGGGGAAAGACCACAGCTGGAGAAACTGCTGGAATTCCTCAACGTGGGTTACCGTCCCGCCAGGGTGGATAATGTCGTCACCAGTTGGGGAGAGTTTACCGGGAAATTTTCAGGATTTAATGTCAGGTATTAGACCGGCATCGAAGCCTTGTGATTGACTAAGCCTCGAGCTCTACCTTGGCCGATTTTATAAGGTCGAGGTAACCGACTTTCAGTCCCAGCGTATCGGCGACTTCATGGTCTACCTCGTAAGGTTCGTTAACGAATATCTTATCGTATTCCTCTATTTCTCCTTCGGAGGGGTCTTCCCTGACGGCGAATTTCTGCCTGGCCTCCACTATTCCCAGGTCGAACGGCAGCGTGAAATAGAGGTCGGCCAGCACTTTATCGATTCCCAGGCTGTAGAGGCTCTCCCAGCCGCCGCCGTTATCGCCGTTGTACTTGCTGCTCGGCAACAGGGAGAGCAGGTTCATAATGGTGAAACTGCCGGTGCCGTTATACGTTTTCAGCGGCGCAACCGTTATCAGGTAGTCGCTGGAAAGAATAACGTTGGGTACCCAGAATGTCGGCATGGCGAACGGCTTGGGCAGGGGATTATCCACCTCGACGAATATGCAGTCCTTGACGTCCAGGGTGAGCACCCGCGGGAAATTATACCCGAGCGCCTGGTATATCGGGCGGGTGGGGACGCCGCCGGGGGTGCCTTCCAGTAAAAGAATATCAGCGTCGCTTACCCGCCGGATACTGGCTATTATGGAGGCCAGCATATCGGCGCTGGTGGTCACCGGGTAGGGCAGCGGGTAGGAGGCGGCGGGTTTAATGAGGACGCGCCGCGCCCGGGCCACTACCGATGGCACTTTAAAAACAAAATCCGAGGTTTCAAATATCAACTCTTCCTCCTCAAAGAAATGTGGAGGCTTTTAATATCGCCATTGCCTTGAGGAACGGGTAACATGGCAAAGAGGGTGCGTACCAGCAGGTCCCGGAGTGATGGATTAACAGGTATGTTAGCGCCGTTAACAATCAGATTGATGTCATTTTCCTTTTGTCCGTTGTTTATTATATTTTCTACAAGGTCGGCTATTCCTGCTATATCGTCCCGGGAGAACTGCGGCACCTTTACGTTCAGGGGCTCATCGGTGACTACCGCCAGCAGCTGTTGGGCGTCGGTCAGTAATTCCTGGCCCTGTTCACCGCGGTGGACTTCAATTTTGGGGTAGTGGCTGCCCTTGAAGCCTTCCGTGAGAATGATGTCATAGTCCCAGAGAACGAAACTAGATATCTCCCGCGGGTCGAAGTAGTCATCGGTCCGGCGGTAGATGGCCAGGTGATCCAGGGAGTTGATGGCCGATATTTCACTGCCCGCTTTGGTAAAGCGCCAGGTGTCCTTGCTGGCCGTATCGAGGTCGTTGGCATGGTGCGAGTGCTTGACGATGGCCACTTTGTGGCCGCGCCGTTTCAGCTCGGCGATGAGACTCTCCAGCAAGGTTGTCTTGCCGGAATGAGATTTCCCTACGATAGAAATAATCGAATGCATATAATAATAACCGTTCGGCTAAATATTTACTTCTTCGTTCCAGTCCAGCATCAATGCCTGGACGGTCTCACCTTTATTTACGATTTTCCTGTCTTCTGATATAATTACCAGTCCGTTAGCCAGGCTCATGGAGGTCAGGATGCCGGAGCTCTGCGAGCCGGTGAGTTTTGCATAATAATGGCCGTTGCGCCGTTCGATAACAGCCCTGTCGTAGAGGCGGCGTCCGGCGTTGTTCTTCACGGTGTCTTCCATTATCGCTTCCACGGCGGGCTTGGCGAAGTTCTTTTTGCCCATCATCTTCATGAGGGCCGGCCGTACGAACAGCTCGAAGCTTACCATGCAGCTGACGGCATTTCCGGGCAAACCGAGGTGCGGTATGCTTTTATTTTTACCCTTAATCTTCCCGAAGGCCAGGGGCTTTCCTGGTTTGACCCGGACTTTCCAGAAGACCATTTCGCCGTCCCTGTCCAGGATATCCTTGACTATATCGTAATCGCCCATGGAGACACCGCCGGTAGTCAGCAGCATATCGGCGTCCTGCGCCTGTTTGAGCTTGCTTAACAGGGATT
Organism: uncultured Dehalococcoidaceae bacterium; assembly: GCA_964409485.1. Classification (GTDB taxonomy): domain Bacteria; phylum Chloroflexota; class Dehalococcoidia; order Dehalococcoidales; family RBG-16-60-22; genus JAFGPF01. Next base: position 20,645 of record CAYPDM010000019.1, read on the forward strand.
CTTCGTCGTCGCGGGCTATCCCCAGCATCCTGGGAATAAAGCCGTAGCGCCTGGCCAGACTGGCGATGCTGTAGCCGTTGCTATCGTGTATCTTGCCTTCCGGCAGGGGTTTATCCACCTCCACGAGTTCGTTGCCGGTAGAGATAATAGCCACCACCGGACGGCGGATGACTTTGACCTTGCTATATCCGAGCGAAGCCATCAGGCCGATTTCGGCGGGTCTGATAACGGTGCCTTTCTTTAGTGCCAAAGCGCCCCTGGCGATATCCTCCCCCGCTCTCCTGATATTGAGACCGGGGCTGGCTTCTGAAAGGATGCTTACACGGGTAATCGGCTCCTGACGAGCCGATTCCTTGCGCTTTGCATCGTCGGTATTCTCAAACTGAACGACGCTATCGGCGCCTTTTGGAACGGGTGCTCCGGTCATGATGCGTACCGCTGTGCCGGGAACGACTTCTTTTCTAGAGATAGAGCCGGCCATGACGGTATCGATGACGCGCAGCGATACGGGCGTTTTTTCACCGGCTCCGGCAGTATCCCGCGATATGACGGCATAGCCGTCCATGGCGGAATTATCCAGGGGGGGTACGTTAATATCTGATTTTATATCTTCGGCGAGGACCTGCCCCAGCGATTCCAGGATGGGGACGGTCTCTTCTTCAAGTGTTTGTACTTCATCAAGTATTTTTTGCAGGGCTTCTTCAACGCTTAACATTAATCGGCGGTTCCTCCGGCAATCTTTCTGGCCATCTCCAGGTCTTCTTTCGTATTAATATTAAAATAGCTGCGGCGCTGCGGGTCGAACCTGTCGATTTCTCCGGCGCCTATATATTTCACCTTGACATAATTAAAAAGTTCTATGATAACCTTCTTACCCTGTCCGAGTATGGTCTCGATAGGGGCGATGCAGTTTTGCGAGTAAACGGCATGGAGCGGTTCATAAAAATTATTGACTTTCGGCAGTGTAAAATCGAAACCATCCGAAACCTCTATCATATAACGCAATAACGACTCGTTTAAGAAAGGCATATCCGCAGCGACGACAAGGTTGTAAAATGAACCCGATATTTTTAATCCGGTATAAATGCCGCCCAGAGAACCCTGTCCGGGGAAGATATCCGAGACTATTTTTATTTTCGGGTGGTCCGAAAGCGGTGCGAAGGTTCTCTCTTTCGCCGTGACGATTACGATTTCTCTACTCAATGAATCTACGCGGGATACTACCTGTTCGAGTAGACTTTTTTTACCAACCCTTTCTAAAACCTTGTCATAACCGAGACGTAAACTTTTCCCACCTGCAAGAATAATTGAGCTTATATCCAATGTGAACGCCTGTACCTGGTGAAACCTCACCCCCTATATATAATATTACCACAGGGAGTCAATATCCTCTAGGGGAATGGAAAGTATTTCAGGATAATTCAGTAAAAAAGTCCGGCGGGGGAGGGTGGCGGTCAGCGCGGGAACGTGACGGACGGTAGTTCCCAGTCCGTGTTGTCGATTGTGATGTCTGCCACATCAAGCGGCGGGTATTCTTCCAGGTATTTCGCCTGCGCCGGCAGGTATTTCGTATCGTATTTACTCAAGACTGCTTCCGGGTCTCTTGACACCGCGCGCTTCTTGCTTTCGTCGAAGGGTATCTCCAGGGATATTTTCAGGTCGATATACTCCGCCAGCTCTATTCTAAACAGGAAAACACCCTCAAAGAGGACAATCGTATCCGGTTCAAAGGAATATTCCCTGTCTGTTTCAAATCTATCCGTGTTCAGGTCAAGCAGTTTGAGCGTTACGGAGTGCTCTCCCTTACGGTGGATGGGAAGCAGCAGATTTTCGATAATCGACTGTATATTGAAGCTCTGATGGTAATAATTATCAGCCTGGTTCTCTCCGGCGTACCGGATATCCCTGGGATTGTGGAAATCATCGAGATTTATTACCTGTACTTTGCGGTTCCTGGCGGCCAGATAGCCGGCGAGGGCCTTGGTGAACATGGTCTTGCCGGAGGTATCGATACCCGTTATCCCCACAACAAACGGTCGTTCGGCCGACTTTTTACGGTCGATTTCTCCCGTTATCCTCTCGAATACCGGCAGTCGGCGGTCGAAAATAGAAAGAAGGTCATCGAACTGATTAATGGTAACATCCGCCTGCTCCGGCTCATCACCGCCGTAACCGAAGAGGACGCCGACGGACAGAGAGTCGGTCTCGCGGGCGGCGTCAATATCGTGATATCTGTCGCCGACCACGGCGGCGGTCAGGCCGCCGAATTTCTCCCTGATTTTTCTTATCAGTTCGGGCTTCGTCAGATTATTCTCGAAAATGCACTCTGTATAGTCGAAGTAATCACGGATATTCAGGTTGGAAATGACCGTGTTGAAATACATGACGGAAGCGTTGCTGTAGAGGACCAGACGGTAGCCCCGTTTTCTTAGCGTCGCCAGGGTTTCCCTGACTCCCGCGAAGGTCTTAGACATTTCCGGGAAGGTATCTTTGTATTCCTCGCGTACTTTTTCCCGGAGCTCCTCGCTTGTTAATCGACTCCCTGCGGGCTTGATAAACTCATATAGTCCGCCGCCCGATACATTCGTCGGCGACCCGAAGAATTTATTTATATCTCCCGGGGTGAAGTCGACCGGCCAGTCCAGCTTCGCAAAGGCGCGCTTTATCGACTCGTAGACGATATCCAGCGAGGGGATAATCGTCCCATCTGTGTCGAAGATAATGAGGTTTACGCTGTTGGGATTTATCATTAATATACGCTTAGATTCTAGAGCGCCGGTTTCAAGACCATAATCCGGGGGCCGGTGGGCAGGTCGGCCACGGTAAACTCAATCTCGCTGCCGTCGACCCGGGTCACGTCGGCCTTGTTCCTGATAAATTCGTCCACGCCGCCGATGGGGAAAGCGCACTTGTCGTTCTTATAGTGCATGGGGATGATTACCCGGGTCCTGACCTGCTCGCAGACTTCCCAGGCGGTCCTGGCGTCCACGGTGAAAAAACCGCCCACGGGAACCAGCAGGACGTGCACTTTGCCTACCTCCACGACCTGATTGTCCGTCAGCAGGTGGCCGAGGTCGCCGAGGTGGACCACGCGCACGCCGTCGACCTGGAAGCAGAATACCGTGTTCTTGCCCCTCTCGCTGCCGCCCTTGTCGTCGTGGGCGGTGGTAATGGCCTTGAACGGTATGCCTTTGACCTCGGCGGTGTCCCTGACAACCTGCGGATTCCCCTTGACCGCCGCCGTGTTATTATGGTCGCCGTGGTCGTGGCTTACGGTCACGATGTCCGCCGCCTCTGTTATCTCGCCGTATTTCAGACCTTCGCTGGTCTCGTAGGGGTCGGTAATGATTTTCGTGCCGTTATCCGCTGTAATGAGAAAGGCAGCATGTCCCAGCCATTTTATCTTCATGTTAATCCTCCTGATAGTATTTCTTTACTTTTTTACCATATTAAGTACTAGTGTTACCAGCGTCCGCACGGGCACGCCGGTACCGCCCTTGACGATGTACCCCTTTTCCTTGTCGGTTAAATAAGTACCGGCGATATCCAGGTGTACCCAGCGGCTTCCGTTGATGAACTCCTCCAGGAACTTGGCGGCGGTAATGGCTCCCCCGTACCTGCCGCCGATATTCTTGACATCGGCTATATCGCTTTTTAGCTGTTCCTTGTATTCGTCATACATCGGCAGCTGCCAGATACGCTCGCCGGTCTTATTACCGGCGGCGATTACCT
>CAYPDM010000020.1:0-23845 GCA_964409485.1 uncultured Dehalococcoidaceae bacterium
TGAAATTGGTGGTCATTTTCTTGATGTACTTGCTGTATTTATCGCCCCTGGTTGCAGAGGCCGATTTCGGTGAAGCAGCTTCCGCCTGATAAGCGTCAGCCAGGCCGATGGTATAATGGACGATGGGTCTTTCCAAGCTTTTTACCGTAACCGGACCGTGCGGCAGTCCCTTGGGAACAAGCACGCACGAGGGCTCGTTGAAGACATGCTCTTCCTGTTCTTCACCGAGCAGCACCGATATTTCCGCGCCCAGGTCAAAGATATCGGTGTTTTTCGTCCCTTCAAAGACGAGGATTTCATCGTAAGGGTGTACCAGCATACCCTCCAGTGGATGGAACGTGCCGGGCTTTTTGACGAACCCGTAAGAAAATTGCGCGTTGAACCCTTCCAAGTCCCTGGCTTCCATCCAGATGCGAGGCTCGGCGTAGAGTCCCTTTGGCGGGTCTTTGATGAGCGCAGGCTTCATAAGATGAGCGTATTCTTTTTCTGCCATTTTTATTTACTCCTTTACCCATTATTGTTAATTATGGTGATGTTAAAGGCAGGCCCCCCTTGAGAGTCTGCCTCTTTTATTCACGGATATCTTCTAGCGGGGCGGTCTGCCTTCCCGCGCCATGCGCCCGAAGCCCCTTTCGGGGTCGTACCTGCCCAACGGTATGCCGCCGCCGACGTTCAGCATCTGGCCGGTGATGTAGGAACTCCATTCCGAGCAAAGGAACAGGTTGGTATAAGCGATATCTTCCGGCAGGCCGACTCTCCCCATAGGCGAATCTTTACCCATCTGGTCCATCATGGGGCCTCTTTCTTCCGGCGGAACCATGGACAGGACGGGGTCCCAGAACGGCGATTTGATGGGGCCCGGTAAAATACCGTTGACGTTGATATTGCTGGGACCGAGTTCGTAGGCGAGGTTATAGACCAGCCCGATGACGGCGGCTTTAGCCCCGTGATATTCCACGGACGGGCCGGGGGGATTATAGACGCCCAATGATGAAATAAGGACAATCTTGCCGTATTTCTGCTTTTTCATGTACGGCACGACTTCCTTGCAGAAAAATACGTGGCCTTTATAATTAAGGTCCGTCATCAGGTCGAAATAAGCTTCCTGCGTGTTTTCCACACCCCCCGCGGGTCTTTCGCCCTCCCGGGGAGACGCCGGGGCCTTTCCCGTGATAATGCTCCCTCCGGCGCTGCCTATCAGGATATGCACCGTGCCGAACTTACTGACGGTCTGGTCGACGCAGGCTTTTATCTGCGCGGTATCGGTGATGTCACACTTGATGAAGATAGCTTCCCTGCCTTTTTGGCTGGCCTCCTCGGCGGTCTTCTTCCCCTCCTCTTCTTTTACGTCGGCGATAACGCAGTTACAGCCCTCCTCGGCGAAGATAAGGGCCGTAGCTCTGCCCATCCCTGTAGCGCCGCCATTGATAATGGCGACTTTGTCCGGCAGCAGCGGCTTGTTCATCTTTATCCTCCTTGAATATAGTCGAATATTCAAGCGAAGCCTGAAGAGTCAGCGCGGGTGATTCCTGTCGTCTATATCGCAAAGCGACCCCTGGATTTTTTACGGCGCACTTATTATAAACCTTACCGCCGAGGATATCAACAATAACTTTAACCTTCCTTGTATATCATTTCTCAAGCGTGATATAATCGGAAACGGAAAGGCAGGTTAGTATGAGTTTAACGAAAAAGGACTACGAGATATTCAGCAAATTCAACTTCGAGCATAAGCCCATCGGCATTAAATATTCGCTGGGAAAGCCGGCGGGATTAGAGCCGACAGACAAGCTCCTGGCGCTTTGCGAACTCATCCGGGAAGCCCAGACCAGTAAACCATTTTACATTACCACGGCAAACATCCAGTGCGGCGAGCAGGTACTGGGGATACAGGACTACCCGCCGGTCATGTACAGCGGACAGCTCGGGCCGATGTTTTCCATGTTTAAGACCCCGGGCGCCAACCGGAGAATCTATGATTACGTTCCCCATATGGCTAAAGATTCCGTTAAGTATATATCCTGCGCCCAAATCGACCAGATGAATTTCGAGCCCGACCTGCTGATTTTTACCGCCAATGTCACTCAAGCGGAAATCATTCTCCGGGCCAGCAGTTTCTCCGACGGTAAGATGTGGCACAGCAAGGGGTCGACGTGCCTTGCCTGCGCCTGGATATTCGCCCACCCGTACTTGAGCGGTGAGTTGAATTACACCGTCAGCGGCCTCGGCTTCAGCATGAAAGCGAGGCAGGCAATGCCGGAAGGATGGCTTATTTTAACATTCCCCTTCGATACCATCTCTTCGCTGATTGAAAATCTTAACGATATAGAGTGGGAGCCTTACTGGTTTAAACTGGGCAGGGATAAATTTGTTGAAGAAGTACAGAAAAGGGAGAAAGAGCTTACCGCTAAACTTGGCACGGACTACATTCAAACGACGAAATCCCTGGATAATTAAGAAGTAAATTTAAGGCTTATTCCTTAATAAAAACGGCACCGAAGATTAACCGGTGCCGTTTGATTTTTACAGGCTATTCGAAGGCATACAACGTGCCGTCGTGAGACCCTACATACACCATACCGTCAGCTACGGCGGGAGAAGAGGTAATTTTAGCTCCGGTAGTATAGTTCCAGAGCTTATCGCCGCTGGCTCTATCTACAGCGTACAGGCTTCCATCATGGCTGCCGAAATAGACTGTGGAATCTGTCACGGCCGGTGAGGACGTCAATAAATCCTTGGTTTGAGAGGACCATAATATTTCTTGGGTACTTACTTCCAGGGCCAGCATGTTATAATTAGCCCCCAGATAAATAACATTGCCTGCTATAGCGGGAGAAGAAGTCGTTCTTACTCCCCACCCGAGCGGGTGTAGCCAGACAAAGCCTGAAGCGTTCGGAGGCTTCGGCGCGGCGCCCCTGACATACATCACGTTCCAGTAAAATTTAATCGTGTGTTCAAGAGGCCAGTTCTTGGCCTGGTAATTAATGGCATATATCCAACCGGCGGTATTGGTAATGTAGGCGACCCCGTCTTTCACCACCGGGGACGCTAATATAGAATTTTTCGTATCAAAGTTGAGGCGAAGTCGTCCGTTCCTGGCATTCAGGACATAACATGAGCCGTCTAACGAGCCGACGACGATAACACCATCGATAACCAGCGGCGATGAGTCTACATTGCTTCCAGTTTTGAAATTCCAGATTTCTGCTCCGGTAGCAATATCAACAGCATAAATATAATAATCATCGGAGCCGAAGTATACCACGCCGTCAGCCACGGCCGGCGATGACCTTACAGGATAATTTGCATCGAAAGACCATAGCTTCGTGCCGCTGGCGGCATCCAGAGCGTAAAGCTCCCCATCGTTTGAGCCGCAATACACCACACCGTTGACAACCGCGGGGGATGATTCCACCCAGCTGCCCGTCTTATATGACCAGATTTCTTCACCGGTAGCGGCGTCAAGGGCATAAATACGGTAGTCCCTGGAACCGAAGTAGACAACACCATCCACCACCGTTGGCGAAGAATGAATAGCTTCACCGGCAGAAAACGTCCACTTCAATGTGCCTTGAGGCAGATCGCCGCCCGGTTCTACCATACCGGTACGGCTTAGGTCGCGCCGGAACATGTTCCAATCGCCGCTCCGCGGCGCCGATTCCACTTCTTCAGACAGCCCGAAAATAACGTCCGTAAACTGATATAGACTAAGGAACAGTATTATCAGGAAAATAACGCAGAGAGAGGCTATCCAGATTGTCCTGCGGCGTCTTAAGATTGCCTGCCTTCTTACTTGAAGAGCCTCACGGTCTATTATCATATCTACTCCCGTGTAATATTAATGCTTAAGCCGTATGTTGTCAATTGAACGGACGAGTAGAAAGGGGGGGGGCAGAAACACCGTTTAATGCCTACCAGGTCAGGCTGGGGGTCTCATCGACAGGAGGTTTGGGGGGACGTACGAAGAACATCAACATAGTCGCCACCGCCGCGAAAATAAGCGCGGTGATAAAGGCTATATTATAACTCCCGGTGGTATCGAAGACCCAGCCGTAATAAACCGGGGACAGCAGCCCCATAGGCGCCAGGAAAGTTATCATCATGCCGAGTATGGAGCCGAAATACTGCCTGCCGAAGTAGCGACCGACAATCAGGATAACCAGAGGCGTTACCGCCCCGGAGCTTAGGCCGTGACATACCAGCAACACGTAAACCCCCACCAGGTTCTGAAACATAAGGTAAGTGCCCAGCCCGATAACCTGCAACAGGATAGCCACGAGCAGGAGATATTGTATCCGGTTCTTGGCAATATGGTCTGCAACAAGCCCGCCGAAAAACCGTGACGGCACGGTAAAGAATATCATCATGCCCATCATGCCGCTCGCCACGGTCTCCTCAAATCCTATATCCGTTAAAAACGGGAATATATGCACGTTGAAACCGCCGGCGATAAAGTTATGCGCGCTGAAACCCACAATCAACAGCCAGTACGTACCTGTTTTCATGGCCTGCTTGAACGTATAATCCCTTTCCTGCGACTCCCGGGCATAACCGGCGGTTCTTTCAATTACACCGCGTTTGTCTTCTTCACCGTCAAAGCTCACTTTAGCACCATCCGGCAGCAGGTTGTAAAATTCCGGTCGTTTCGGCTTTATCAGCATGTACGCGAACGGTACACTGGCGAACATGATAATACCCCAGATAAGACAGGTGAAACGCCAGCCCTGCGATTCCATGAGGGGTGTGATTATCTGTAAGACAACGATGCCGAAAATGCCGACTGTAGCGAACTTGATACCCTGCGCCAGTCCCCTCCGTCGTATAAACCAGTCGTTAATAGTCTTGTCGCAGGCAACCGTAAGGCCGATATTGAGTCCGAGTCCTATCATGGCACCCCAGGCTACGTAGTATTGCCATATCTCGGTGATATAGTTCATAAATATCATGCCGGCGGCGGCGACAAGAATACCGAAAATTACTATCCACCTGGGGCCGAATCTATCCGACAGCCAGCCTACCAGCGGAGAAGTAATGCCTCCTTCAAGTCGTCCCATGCCAGCGGCTAAAGACGTGAAAGCCCGGTTAATCTCAAGCTCGGCGGCGATAGGTTTGAAGAACACGGAAATACCGTAAGTATTAAAACCGTGTCCCAGGCCGGATATGATGCCGATGAATGACACGGACCACCATCCGAAGAACACACGGGGGCCAGATTTTTTTCTTTCCGGCGGCATATTACCTCATCTCAAGTTCAAGAGGTTATATCTATATAAGCGTTGTATATATGCTTATGATTTGCAGAGCTCGGTTACATCCAGATTATGCTCCCACGGACTCCTGGATATATGCATAGCTACAAAGGTGCTCGTCCTGACGATTTCCGGTATATTGGCGATTACGTTTTTAACGAACTCATCAAACTCTTTCGGCGTGTGAAAAACAAAAATCCCGATTATATCATAAGTGCCGGTGCAGCCACATATGAAATACACATTAGGACTCTTTATCAACAGCTGCTCCACCCGCTCGGCAGACCCCACTTTGACCTCGATGCACATAACACACATGAAGTTAAATCCCAGCTGCTCGGGATTGGGGATGGCGCTTATTTTCATAGTATTATTTTTCACCAGGCCCTTTACCCTGTTACGCACGGTTCCTTCGGATATTTCCAGTTTCCTGCCTATCTCCCGGAAACTCTGCCTGGCATCTTCCTGAAGTTCCTTGATGATTTTCTGACCGAGTTCATCCAGCATATAACACCTCCTCTGGACAGGGTTAAGTGATATACCGTTTATAATTGTACGCATTTTTGCATTTAAATGCAATTATTAAGACCGGTTGCGCAATGCCATATGGGTATAGCCGTCATCTGTCTCACCGGCCTGGCCACTTACGTCCTTTTTGTGAAGAACACGGGGTCTTTAAGTATCAAATAGGCTGCCGACACTTTACCAGACTTTAATTTACTTGAAAATTGGTATATAATAATTAATCATCCTTGGGGGGAGGGAGCCATGCCAAACAGCGTTTATAAGATAATCACGCTGGTCGGTAGCAGTACCGAATCCTGGGAAAAGGCGGCAGCCAATGCCGTAGGGACAGCGTCCAAGACGCTGAAGGACTTGAGAATTGCCGAAATCGAGGAGCTGGATATGCAAATTGATGACGGCAAGGTTATCAGCTACCGCGCCAAAGTGAAAATCTCTTTCAAGTATCACGGCAAAGAAGAAGTCTAACCCTGACCGTCGCCGCGGAAAAAGATAGTCACCGTTCGAGCACAGTGCGCCCGATTCACTGGTAAAACACTGTTATGATTCCTATCGCCGTCTGGCTGTGGAGCGGTCGTAAAGCAGACGTTTTAACAGTATACTACCGATATCTCCCCGTGCCTTCAAATCTTCTCTTAATCCGGCGGTGAGTCGCCGCGTCATAATCAACAAGAAAAGCGTGCTGAAGCACCAGACTATTTCCACCGTCTCTCCGCAGTACCAGCTGACGAACGGCAATATCAGGAAACAGATAAACATTCCCACCGGCAGGCTCCGACTGTACGAGCCGCCGATGATTGACTTATCACCCGATTGTCTGAACCTGGCTATCAACCGCGGTACGGTCCTGACGATTAAAGCGATAATAACGGGTATTACCGCCACCAGGCCCGGCACGGGCGCCAGCGCAATTACCACGGCCACGGCGATACTATTGCCTTTCTCTCCGTCGAACCTGGAAAAGACCGGCCACATCTGGCCGCAGACGGCGGCCAATCCGGTTAGCGCCACGGTAGCCGGACAAAATCCCAGCCCTTTAGCTACCAGGACAGGCAGGGCCCCTTTGATAAATTCCCCCACCACTCCCATAACCCCGAAGACCTTACCCGCACGGTACCAGAGATTCTCGTGAAAATCACCGTCAAGCTCTACCCGGCGGAGCTTTCCCAGCAGGGACAGGTGCGGTATGGAGCCGAAGATATAGGAACCAATCACTAATATAAAATCTGCCCACATGTTACCTAAGAGGGTAAATAAAAAGGCAGGCGTGTGTCAACAAGAACGGATATCTTGAGACTGTAATACCAGCTATTTGAAAATAACGGGTCGATATGTCAACATTTAATTAAGAGGAATTGCCGGGAGGGCGATATGGAAACGAGGAGACTGGGCAGGACGGGACATGAGAGCAGTATTATAATATTCGGGAGTTTCGCGCTGTTCCGGGTCGGTCAGAAAGAAGCCGACGCCGCCCTGGAAAACGCGCTGGATAACGGCATCAACCATATTGACGTATCGCCGGTATACGGGCAGGCGGAAGCGCGTATCGGCTCATGGTTTAAGAGGAACGGCCAGCGATTTTTCCTCGGCTGCAAGACTCACGAACGCCAGAAAAACGGCGCCTGGGAAAGCCTGAATCGCTCGCTGGAGACGCTGAACGTAGACCACTTCGACCTCTTTCAACTCCACGGCGTGGACAGCCCGGACGTCCTGAACACCGCCCTGGGTCCCGGAGGCGCGATGGAAGCAATCCTGGAAGCCAGAGAGCAGGGAATGGTGCGCAATATCGGCATTACCGGGCATAATCCCCCTGTCCAAAACGAGGCGCTGCGGCTCTTCGACTTTGATACCGTTATGTTTCCGTTGAACCGCGTGCATGCCGCCCATCCCCTCGCATGGAACGATTTCCGCCCGCTGTTAAAAACCGCCCGACAGAAAGACGTGGGCGTCATGGCTATCAAGTCCATAGCCAAACAGGCCCGCGAAGGCCCGAACGAGAAAGGATACAACACCTGGTACGAGCCTTTCGACGAAGCGGCGGAAATCGATAAAAGCCTGTGGTACACGCTTAGCCAGGACATCACCGCCGCCGTAATGCCGGGCGAGCTGCGGCTCTGGCCGATGCTTATCGACGCCGCGAAAAGATTTAAACCCTTGAGTGAAAAGCAGCAGCGGGACTACGTATCAGAGGCATCGCGATACCAGCCGCTGGCAGGGCCGAACATGGACTAGTTTAAGGAAATCTACATGGATACAGACCGCGTAAAGGAAATCGAGGAGAAAATAGCCGAGTTAAAGTCCAGGTGGCCGGCGCATTCCGTCCCGCCGCACATGTGGCAGCAGCTCGAAGAGCTGGAAGAACAGCTGGAAGAGGCACGCCGCGGGGAGTAGCCGGAGGATAGATATCGTTCGTTGACAGTAGTAAGCGATTATGCTAATTTACACTTAATCAGGCTATAGCATTATATTCAACGCGAAGGGAGAACCAACATGGTCCGTCTGGAAGATGTAAGCGAAGAAGAGAGAAAGATACTGATGAGTCTCCCCTGCCCTTCTTTTGAGACCAGCCCCTGGGTTGGCGGGCCGCCCCTGAACCAAAGACGACTGGCAATAATCACCACCGCCGGACTCCACACACGCGATGACCGGCCTTTCCAGATTGACCCTAACGATTATTACCGCGTCATACCGGGTGATGTGCAGCCCAACGACCTGGTAATGTCCCATCTCGCGGCCAGCTTCGACCGCAGCGGTTTCCAGCGTGACTGGAATGTCGTGTTCCCCCTCGACCGCCTGCGCGAGATGGAGAAAGAAGGCATCATCGGCAGCCTGGCCGATTTTCATTACTCGGTCAGCACCGCCCACCAGCCCGAGGAGTTCGAGGTGTGTTCGGCGGAAATCGCCGGCCTCCTTAAGAAAGACAAGGTAGACGCCGCTCTGCTCCTGCCCGTCTGACCGGGCTGCACGAGCGCCGTGGGCGTTCTTAGCCACTATCTGGAAGAAAACGGCGTGCCGACCACCGGCATCAGCCTGGTACGGCCGCACACGGAGACCATCAAACCGCCGCGGGCATTGTGGGTGTCTTTCCAGATGGGTCATCCCCTCGGCGCGCCCGACGACCCCGCCTTTCAGAGTCGGGTCCTTCTGGCCGTGCTAAAACTGCTCGAAGCACCCGGCCCTCCGCCGGTACTGGCAGATTTCCCCGAGGATGAGCCGGAGAACGACGAGATAACGGTGCTGGCCTGTCCGGTGAACTTCGCCCGGAGCGCACCCGATACCGGAGAGACCGACCCGCTGCAGACGGCCTTCCGCCGGGAGGTTACCGCCATGCGCCCCTGGTACGATATGGCCGTGAAAAAGAGAAAACGCACCACGGTAGGCGTCAGCGGCATCCCGCTGGAGGAACTGGGCGACTTTATTTACGCCCTGTCCAGGGGAGAAGAGCCGGAAAACCCCGCTAAAGACACGCCCCTTGTTTATACGTTGAAATACGCCGTCGAGGACTTAAAGTCGTATTACATCGAAGGCATTACGGCGCAACCGGGACAGTCATCTGCTTCCAGCAAGGTGCTCCAGGACTGGTTCTGGGAAGAGACGGTGGCGGGCAAGGTGCTCCTGGAACTCAAGAAGGTCTGCGAGGCAAGCGACGATAAAACGATGAACATGGTCGGCGCTCATTTCGTCGTACCGGGCGATGTCGCCCGCCGGCATTAACCCCGGGACCCCTTGATAAAATCATCCACCCTCTTTATATACTCCGCCGGGGACGTATGGTACGACTGGCTATGCTCGGCGCCGGCGACTTCCCAGATTTTATCAGCCGGATTGCCGGAAGCCTCAAACAGCCGCAGGGTGTCTTCCGGCGTGATAAACGGGTCGTACTCCTCACATATGAAAAGTACGGGGCATTTAATGTCATCGACGATATCGCCCGGATTTATCAAATGATAATGGTAGAAAATACGCGTCATCAACACCAGCCCCGGCACGAACAGCCTGACCAGGAATTTCGGTACTCCCGCAGACGCCGCCTCGCGCACGACCATGGTAGACACATCTGTAAAACAGCCGTCCAGTACCACCGCGCTTACTTTGTTCCTGCTGGCGAAGATGCAGGTAGAAGCGGCGCCTGAACAAAATCCCATTACGTACGTATTCTCCTGTCCGTACCCCCGGCTCCCCAGGTAGTCGACCGCGCCGCCGATATCAAACTCGATATTGGACAGGGCCTGCCCTTTACCACCTGATTCACCCCGCCCCCGAAGGTCGAACAGGAGAACGCTGTACCCCTTTTTAACCAGGTCCCCCGTCAGGCTAAGAGTATCGATGGTGTCATCAACGCGATTTTGAAATCCGCCGTTTACGATTAATATGACCTTATCCCCGTCACCGGGCAGGAACCATCCCCGGAGCGTAACACCGCCGTCGCGGCTGGTGAAAGATACGTCCTCATAATCAAGCCCGACCGGAGCCGGCGAGGCAATCAGAGGGAAGTGGGGTACATTCATAGCCCTCCAGGCCCCGTACACGGACAGGCCGATATAGACAACCAGCAGAGCGCCAATGACTACCAACGTAATTTGCATAACCCGTATCTTCCTTACCGAACTCAACCGATTATTCACCCATGAACTGCAGGATAATCTGCCGCGACCTCGCCCTGTTATCGAACTCCACCAGGACTATCTGCTGGTACTGGCCGAGTATCATCCTTTTATTGGCCATAGGAATAACGAGAGACGGCCCCATCAGCGAAGCCCGTACGTGGGAAAAGGCATTATTCTCTTCCCAGAGGAACTTGTGCTTGTAGGCAATATCCCTGGGTACGAGGCGCGACCATATATTCTTAAAGTCGGAAATCAAACCCTCTTCAAACTCGATGGTCGCCAGCGCGGCCGTGGTGCCGGGGAGGAAAAGGGTAACGATGCCGTTGGTGATATATTCTTCGACGGCCTGCTTGTGGACCTGTGGGGTGATATTGATAACCGATACGTAGGACTCGTCAGACGACGCATTGGTGTCTATGTTAATTTTCCTGGTGGATATTATCATACTTGCCTCCGGTAATTCAGCATTATTTAGTCGCTATCACTCATCATTTTTTCTCGGGCGGGGGCATCGGGGGAGGAGGCCCCTGCTTGGTCTGGAGGGGCTTGCAGATAATTTCGGTGATATGGAGTTCCGGGAGTCTCGTGGAAGGGGCCGCAACTGCCACTATCGCCGTATCCGCCCCGCGCCCCGTACCCGCCACAACGACCACCTCCTCGCCGGGGTTCACGCAGCCGCCGTCGACGGCCATGAAAATAAGCTCGACACAGACCTTCATCCCCTGGCAAAACGTGCGCAGGAGGTTGGCCATAATCCTGGGCGTATCCATGCCGTAGAGGTTCTCGGTATGAAACAGCATGGTGCCGAAGTGAACGGTATGCCCCTGCCCGGCAAGCTCGGCGACCAGCTCCACCGGGAAACGCTGGTCGGCCATAAACCCGTACTGGTGGGGCACTACCACCATCTTAATGCCGTTATCCGCCCAGAGCCCGGCGGCCAGGCGCGCGGTATCACCACGAGTCGAGGCGAGGACAATCTTTTTTATGCCGCGGACCCTGGCCCTCTCCGCGGCCAGCTGCAGGGTAGCCTCCGTGTTTTCCATACCCGGCTTTTCGAAATAGACGATTTTCTCTTCCAATTCCAGCCTCCTGTTAAGTGGATTATTCCTATTTTACCAGAATACAGCGGTATCAAGCACATCATTCTTTGATTTTTAAAGAAAGACGGTAGAGAATACAGGCACGTGTTTTTACCATGAACGCAGACATCGGGAAGTTTTAAAATCAGCAGACTTACAAAAGGAGATAGAATAATGATTAAGTCGATAGTAGTAGCGCATAGAAAGGCGGGACTAACCCGGGAGGAGTTCAACAGGTACTGGAAAGAATCACATGCGCCCCTGGCAGCCAAGCTTATCCCCGGCGTGAGAAGATACGTGCAAAACCACCTGGTCGATATACCGGGGATGGAATACGAGGGTGATGGCATTATAGAGATGTGGTACGACGATGTCGAATCCTGGCAGAAGTCCATGAAGTACATACAGTCCAGTGAAGAGCTTGCCGAAGATGGGGCCAAATTCTGCGATTTGCGTAATGCCAGGGTGTGGATTGTAGAGGAGCACATCATCAAGTAGCCGGATACAACGCTAAAAAGCCAGTTTCGTGATGATAAACCCGATGAGTGAAGCGAAGGCGATGGGCGGTAAAGCGGGGACGGGCTTATCCTTGAGCCAGAGCAACTGAACCAGGAAAGCCCCCATCAGGCCCGCCAGGGCGAAGGCCCCCACGATTACGGCGCCGGATAACCCCGACTCAAAGAAAACGGAAACGGCCAGCATCAGGGGAAAGCCTATATCGCCGCCGCCCAGTATGGAATACTCCCGCTCGGCGGACTCCTTTTCCTTTAAGTCCCCTACCCGCACGCTGCGCAGCCCCATTTTCCAGTCGCTCAACTGCTTCGGGAATATAAAGGCGGGTAAAGTATCGGACTCGGACATCTTATCGGCCATCCATACCATGAAGCCGAAACGCACGGCGACAACATCATAAACGGCGATAATCAGCATGAAAATCATGAAAGTCCACGGGGAGAAAAGGAACCCGAAAACCGAGCCGGCCCCGGCAAGGGCGATAAGCAGCAGCAGGTCGTGCAGCCAGACCCTGGCCCAGAACAGCCAGGCGACCGCGGCGATAACCGCCAGGGCATAAGCGGCGATGGACGGTAAAGTCAGGCCGGCGACAATCAGTACGCCCCAGCCGAACATCAGGGCGAAAATCGCCCTGAACACCTGCCGCAGCCAGCGCATGGGGATGAAAAACAGTACCAGGGCCAGTACCACCACCACGCCGAAGAAGTAAGCGATTACGGGGCCGAGAGAGATATCCGGCGAAATAACCTGGTTCTCTTCAAAGAATACCCGCTCGCGGGCGGCCACGTAGAACGTAAGCGCCAGGGACAGCACCATCACCAGACCGCCCCAGATGAACGGATTGAGCTTAGACTTCATTACAATGAAACAGTTCCGTGAATTTCCCCTAATTATAGAAAAGGGGGAAACTAAAAGCAATGTAGCAGTACTCTAGAGAATGATAATCCGGGGGGAAATCCTGTTACTTCCTTATCAGCAGCAGCGGCGTATTCCCTGCCAGAAAGACCTTCTGGGCGACGCTTCCCATGGACAGGGGGTTGTTCCTGTTCATGCCGCGCGTCGACATGGCCACGAGGTCGACGGTCAGTTCATCAGCAAGATCGATAATAGTATCGGCAACGGAACCGATGCGCACCTGATAATCGATTTTTACATCAACCATATCTTTAAGCTTGGCGCATACGTCCTTCAGGTAAGTATTAGCATCCGCCTCCGTATTACCATTTTGCGATAATACCCGAAGAAGAGTGAGTTCCATCTGAAGCTTCATAGCGATATTACAGACATAGGGAATAACCGCTTCACTCCTGAAAGAACCGTCCAGCGGCACCAGCGCCTTTTTGAGTAACCGCTTATCACGTATATCGGCGCGATTGCCGTTAGCCCTGATGAGCATCACGGCCTGCGTGTTGCCGGCCCTTACTACTTTATCGGCGACACTGCCCACCGTCCAGCGGCTCATTCCTGTCTGACCGTGACTTGCCATGATGATTAGAGGAAAATCGATGTCGAGAGCGTACTCGACAATTCTCTTGGCAGGGTCGCCCGTCCGGCGCACCGTCTTTACATCGAGCAGGTTTTCGATTCCGTCCATAAGATATTTGCCGGCATAATGACTGGTAGCCTCTTTACTCTTCTTAATGTAATCATAGTAATAAGCCAGTTTCTCATGGTCCTCGGAACCTATAACCGTCAGCAAGACTATTTCAGATACCATTTTCGCGCCCAGCTCCTCGGCGTAAGGAAGCGCCGCCTCGGCGAGCTTTGAACAATCCAGAGGCACGATTATTTTCTCAAACATTTGTTCACCCCGTCCCGATATTTCTCGGTTTATACCATATGCATTTCACATCATGGCTGTACCGTGCCATATCTACCCACTCAATCTTAAAATAAACCAGGCTGAAAGCAATAGCATGAAATCAGCTAATTTTGCTGGGTATTTACCCCCAAAATTGATATATAGAATTTAAAAACGATTGCTCGGGATTGATAATGGGACACAGGCGGATATTTCCATACCCAATCAGGATACAGGTTATTCATTTATTCATATATATTTGCTTTAGCCAATAAAGCATAGTACCATATGTTTAAACGTATGTTACTTATCAAGCTGGCCGCAAGGAACCTGTCCCGCCGTCGAGCCAGGTCCATCCTCACCATCATCGGCGTGGCCATTGCCATTGCCTTTACGGTAACCATCCTTAGCATCAGCGAGGGGCTGATGGTCTCTTTTGAAAATTCCATAGCCAAGCAGGGTGCTGATATAGTCATCGTCCCCAAGGAAGCCGAAGCCTACCCCTATCCGGATGTCGCCGCCTTCGTCGGCAGCTTCCCCGAGGAGCTTCTGGACGAGATAGAACAGCTGGAGAACGTGAAAACAACCTTCCCCGTTTTTACAGCGATACCTATGGATTTTATGCCCGATAAACCGGGCGCAATGCCGATTTTATACGGAGTTACTCCCGAATATTTCCCGGAGGTAGCCCCCTATTTAGAACTGGCCGAAGGCCGTTACATCCTGGGCAGTGATGTATATACGCTCACGGCCGGCTTCGGGATAGCCTCCGTTGCCGGATTAAGCCTGGGAGACTCGCTGGAATTCAGGGGTAAATCATTCGAGGTCGTGGGTATTCTGGAATCGAGCGGCAGCATGGACGACGGTATGCTGTATACCCCTATTAAAGGACTGCAGGAAGCGTATTCCAAGCCGGGTCAGCTTACTTTCGTGCCGGTTAAAGTGAATGACATTTCTCAAGCTGAAGCCACCGCCCGGGAAATCAGCGACAGGTGGCCCGTTGTCTCGGCACAGACCCAGAAGTCCCTGGTGGATAAATTTACCGACCTGATGGGTATCGTCGAGGCGGCTAACGTCGGTTTATCGACCGTCGCCCTGCTCATCGGTATTCTTTTCATCCTGTCTACAATGATAATGGCGGTGGGTGAGCGGGTTAAGGAAATCGGGACGATGCGGGCTATAGGCATACGCCGCAGTCTTATCTTTCAAATGATTATCACGGAATCGCTGATAACCAGCCTTATAGCCGGCATTATCGGCTGCCTCGTCGGCTATCTGTTATCCCAGGGTATTGCGTACATTCTGTCCGAGTTCTTCGGACTTACCTACTTCGCCCCCCTGGTCAACGCACGCATTTTTATAACCGGCATCATTATCGCTATCGTTGTGGGCGTGCTGGCCGGCCTGTACCCGGCATGGCGAATATCGAAGACCAATATCGTGCAGGCGCTTCGTTATGAATGATATTATTATCGAAACCAAGAATGTAAGCAAGGCATTTACCATCGGCGGGGAGGAAATCAAGGCACTGAACGGTGTCGACCTCAAGGTTGCCGGCGGAGAATTTATCAGTATTATCGGCCCGTCCGGCTCGGGAAAGACAACCCTGCTTAATCTTATCGGCCTGCTGGAGCAGCCCAGCGGGGGTACCGTTTTGTTTCAAGAGCGGGACGTAGCTAAGTTAAGTGAACGCGAGCTGGATAACCTAAGGCTGAATAAGATGGGTTTCATTTTTCAGACATTCAACCTGATGGCTAACTTTACGGCGCTGGAAAATGTCCTCTTTCCCATGGAAATAGCCCGTGTGCCGGAAAAAGAGCGGCTGGAAAGGGCGAAGGAACTGTTAGGCAATCTGGGCCTGTCAAAAAGAATGCGTCACAAGCCGAAGGAGCTTTCAGCAGGAGAAAGCCAGAGGGTGGCTATAGCGCGCGCTCTGGCCAACGAACCTTTGTTACTCCTGGCCGATGAACCGACCGGGAACCTGGACTCGACCACCACCAGGGAAATAACGGCGCTGCTACAGCAATTGAATGAAGAATATAAAATCGCTATTATACTGGTAACCCACGACATCCAGGTAGCCCGGGCAGCTTCAAGGACGCTGCAAATGGTTGACGGCCGACTCGATATTAGCCATAGTCAATAAAAACAGGACAGGGTCGCACTGCAAATCATACGGGCCGGAATTTTTACAGCTTAAGTATGGAGAGCCGCAGCCTGTTTATCAAGGTTTAACTCCCCGGTTTCGCCTACCATTCGGGAAAATATTTCAACCACTAACGGGTCAAGCTGGAGACCGGACTGCATTTTCAGTTCGGTGACGGCTGCCTGATGTCCCATCGCTTTACGATACGGTCGGTCGGAGGTCATCGCGTCATACGTATCGGCCACGGCTAGAATCCTGGCCCCTAGCGGTATGTCCTCACCGGATATTCCGTCAGGATACCCGGCGCCGTCATATCGTTCGTGGTGATTCCTGACTATTTTCAGAATTTCCTCGTCATCTATAGCCAGCCCTAATATACGCTCGCCTATGGTGCTGTGCGCCGATACGTGGGCATATTCCTCAACCGTGAGCTTGCCCTTCTTCGTTAAAACCGATTCCCTTATTCCAATTTTCCCGATATCGTGAACCAGTCCGGCGAACTTTATCTTTTTAGTTGAATCTCGCTCCATTCCCATCTCTTCCGAAATTACCCCGGCAATATCGGAGACCCTTAGCGAATGGCCGCCGGTATATTTATCAATCGCCTCCAGAGCGTAAGAAACCAGTGTAATCAAATCCAGCGGTTTATTGCGGGATTTCGCTGCCTGTTCCCTGATTTTGTACTCCAGATGCGCCCTATGCTCGCTGTCTTCCAGCATTATTTCCGGCTTATTGCCAGCGTCAACCGCCTCCGCGTACCCGTATCCCTGACTAAACAACCTGTTTAACACCAGCCAACTCATCGAGGTCATGTCATCTACCATCAATATTTCTTCCATGTCCGCCGCATTTTCTGCTTTAGATTTTGTATGATATCAATAATGCGCCAGCCCCGGGTTCCGGCACCAACCGAATCACCAGTTTGATGATACTAGCTGCCAATTGACCGCTCAACAGGGTCGTCGCCCATTTCAATTGAGTGTCAACACCGACTTTGCCATTGGGATTAACTCCCCTCGGTGAACCCAACACCCGGATGGATTGTTATAAATGCTTGTATCCCGGGTATTACTCCAAATATAATGAACTGATACGGGATACTGGTGAAATCTAACAATGTTGAGAAATAGCTGGGCAATCCTGGCGGTGGTTCTGGTTTTCATTTACCTGGCCGCAGGCACATCGGGATGCAGCAGTCTACCGCGGGATATGTCCGCCCGGAGTGCCGACCCGCTTAATACCGACCGTGTCGCTACGGTGCGTCTGGTTATGAGCAAGCAGAACCAGACGGAATGCCTCACTCTGGGAGACCCTGCGCCTGGGCAGCTACCGGTACAGTCTGAAAATAGACTTCAACCTGTTCAACAGGTCCCGCCATTTCCACGGCCTGAAAAAGGTCAATCTCAATAACGGCTGGAGCGCCCCCACGCTTATGCGGGAATGTCTCGCTTACGAGATATTCGAACAAATGGGGATTCCCGCTCCGCGTGCCTCCTTCGTCGACCTTTGGCTAAATGACCTGCACCTCGGCGTATACTCGATGGTGGAGCAGGTCGACCAGACTTTCCTGGCCCGGCACTTTCCCAGGGTCAACGGCAACCTCTATAAACCGAGGATACCGGCGGCTTTCCTGGACTGGACGGAAGCGGACCTCAACGAGACGCCGGCTGTGCAGGGAAATGGTGATACAGAAACGAGCCTGAATATCAACCTGGGCGGCGGCAATCTCGGTGATATCATGCAGGCCCTCGAGCCAAAAGACGCGGATACATCACCGCCACCTAAACAACGCCCGGACCCGTTCGCGCCACCCCCGGATTTGTTCCCGCCGTTGCCCCTCGATTACCTCGGGCTGATGCAATTGAGAACCAACGAAAACAAACCCGACCATACGGCGATATTACACTTCCTTGATATTCTCAACAACGAGCCCGACGAGACTTTTCCCGGGGAAATCGAGAAAGTGCTGGACGTAGACGAAGCCTTGAGATTTCTGGCGGTATCGACTCTCACCGTGCACCTGGACAGTTATATCGGGCTGGGACATAACTACTATCTCTATGAACTGGACGGTAAATTCACCATAATACCGTGGGACCTGAATATGGCCTTCGGGAATTACGACTGCATGGGGATAGACCGCGAAGGCCTCATTAATTTTTATATAGACGAACCCACCGGCTGTCCGTTAGAGGAACGTCCGCTGGTCAAGCGGCTTTTAACTTATCCCCCCTATCTGAATGCCTATCATGGATACCTGGAAGAACTTCTGGCGGGACCTTTTGAAGTCAATAAAATGATGTCCCACATCGATGAGGTTGCCGATTTAATTCGACCTTTCGTAGAGACAGACAGGTTCAAGTTCTTTTCCACGGCGGATTTCGAACGCGGCTTGATTGAGGACGTAATAGTCATCAGGCCGCGGGGGCAAATGCCGTCTCCCGGGGTGTTCCCGAATCCCATCGGGCTGAAGACATTTGTACGGGAACGAAGCGAGTCCGTCAGGCAGCAGCTCGACGGAGAGCGTCCGAGCGCCGGGAGCGGGCGCGGCAACGGGGGTAGTCTCTGGATGCTTGACTTCGAAAAAGGGGAAACACGTTTCCTGCCACCCCGCCGATAATACGTCCAGATTATGTAATCGTGACCTAATCTTCTAAATGTAGTATGATTTATGGTGGCAGTTCAGATGAGTGAAGGAGGATAACAAGAACAGGATATGGCAGAGAAAGATAAAAGCGGAAAAGAAAAATCATACATAAAGGGACTTAGCCTGATGGGCTTTACCCGCGATGGAAACGTATCGTCGGTAGACGTCAGGGACGGGAAGATAGTCAGGATTCGGCCGCTGCACTTCGATTCTAAATACGACAGCAAGACATTCAACCCATGGAAGATAGAGGCGCGAGGGCAGGTCTTCGAGCCTACCATGAAGACGCTCCTGCCCCCCTTCAGTTTAGCCTACAAGAAACGGGTCTACTCACCCAACCGGATACTATACCCGCTAAAGAGGGTCGACTGGGACCCGGAAGGCGAAAGGAATCCGGAAAACCGGGGAACGAGCGGCTACGTAAGAATTTCCTGGGACGAGGCGGTGGAGACGATAGTCAGCGAGTTGAAGAGGGTAAAGGAAACATACGGGCCGGAAGGCGTGCTTTCACAGTCGGACGGACACGGGGAAGGGAAAAATATCCATGTCCCGCACGGCTGCGCCAACAAGCTCCTGGCCCTGCTGGGGGGCTATACCCTGCAGATGAGAAACCCGGACAGCTGGGAAGGGTGGGCCTGGGGCGCCAAGCATGTCTGGGGGATGGAGCCCGTGGGAGAGATGAGTCCATCCGGCAACCTGATACCCGATGTTGCCGAGAACAGCGAGATGCTCCTGTTCTGGGGATGCGACCCGGAGACGACGCCCTGGGGCTTCAACGGCCAGATGGCGAGTCGAGTATGCTACTGGTTCACGAAGCTGGGTATCCAGAACGTCTATATATGTCCGGAGCTCAACTACGGCGCCGCCATACATGCCGACAAGTGGATACCGATACTGCCCAACACCGATGCTGCCCTCCTGCTGGCCGCAGCCTACGTCTGGATTAACGAGGGGACGTATGACAAGGAATATGTCGCCACGCACACGTACGGCTTCGATAAGTTCGAGGAATACGTCCTGGGGAAAGAGGACGGGGTTCCCAAGACGCCCGCCTGGGCCGCTGAAAAAACCGGCATTGCAGAATGGACGATTAAGGCGCTGGCGAGAGAATGGGCGTCCAAACGCACCTCGATAGTGCACGGCAACGGCGGGGCCGGCATCCGGAGCGCCTACTCCACGGAGCAGGGTCGGCTCGAGCCTCTGCTGCTGGCCATGCAGGGACTGGGCAAGCCGGGGACCCACCAGGTCAAGATGCTCGAATGGGGACTGTCCGCCATCTGGCAATCGAAAGGAGGTCCGCTGCCGGCAGGAATAGTATTACCGGAACTGATAAAGATAGGTTATTCCGTTTCAGATGTTAAGAGTAAAAGAGCTATTGCGGCGGAGACGCTGGGAGAGGCGCGACCCGAGCTGGACAAATTATTGACTCCGGCACCGATTAACCCGACGCAGTTTATTCCCAAGGACCTTATCCATGACGCCATTCTCAATCCGCCTGTCAGCTGGTACGGCAACTCGACCTTTGCCGGCACGCAAGAAGACCAGTTCGTCAAATATACCTACCCGGCGGAGGGCTGCTCCGAGGTACACATGATATGGACGGATACCCCCTGCTGGATAACCTGCTGGAACGACAGTAATACCTTTATCAAGGCGTTGAGGAGTCCGAAGATAGAATTTATCCTGGCACAGCACCCGTGGATGGAGAACGACTGCCAGTTCGCCGATATTATCCTGCCGGTCAGCACCAAATTCGAGGAGCATGACATAACATCCGACCTTGAAAGCGGACAGTACACCACCGTTTTACAGGGAGGGAAGTGCATCGAGCCCGTGGGAGAGTCCGTGAGCGACTACGAGGCGGTCTGCATGATAGCCGAGAAATTCGGCCTGCTGGAGAAGTACACCGGCGGCAAGACCGCCGAGGAATGGGTTAGAATCGTGTTTGAAAACTCGGGGATACAGGATATGATTACTTTTGAAGAATTCCAGGAAAAGGGATATTTTGTCGTCCCGACCGACCCCGACTGGAAGGAATTCAAGACGGGTATGAGCGAATTTCGCGACGACCCTGATAACCATCCCCTGAAAACGCCCTCCGGAAAGATAGAATTTTACTCCCAGGGCCTGGCCGAGCACTTCCCCGACGACAAGGAGAGACCGCCGGTGCCCCACTGGATTGAAAAGGGAGAGAGCCACGACGAAAGGCTATCCGGCGAAAGGGCCAAAAAGTACCCCCTGCTGCTCATGTCCAACCACGGCCGGTGGCGGGTGCACGCCCAGTGCGACGATATCTCCTGGACGAGAGAAGCCCCGACCTGCAAGGTAACCGGACCGGACGGCTATAAATATGAGCCTCTCTGGATTCACCCGGCTGACGCCGCGGCGAGGGGCATCATTGACGGCGATGTGATTAACGTATACAACGAAAGAGGGGCTGTCCTGGGCGGGGCCTATGTGACCGAGAGGATGATGCCGGGCGTCGTTTACATGGACCACGGGGCCAGGTATGACCCGATTATCCCCGGGGAGCTTGACCGGGGCGGGGCAATCAACACCATAACCCCACACAATATAACCTCTAAAAACGCCACGGGGATGGTCGTCAGCAGCTTCCTGGTGGAAGTAGCGGGAATAAACCTCGACGAGTTGAGAAAGCAGCATCCCGAGGCATTTAAGAGACCGTATCACGCGGGTGCGGGCCTGCGCCTGGAGCGGGCGCTGGATAAGAAATAGACGGCTCTTTATAGCTATTATACTCCGTAGGGCGGCAGGTCCAGGTCCCACCAGTCCTCGGGGTCCCTACCGTAACCGGGGTCGGTATCCAGCTTTCTGAAAATCCCGTTAAAAACCGGCGTGGCAGATACAATCTGCCTCACCAGATTATGTATATGTATAAACGAAGTATCCAGCTTGGTGAAGGGGCAGGCAGCCAGGCAGATGCCGCAGTCATGCCCGCCTATCATCATCCAGTGTGAAAAACAATTTGGGGCCTTCTCGTAGTAGGTCTTGACGCCAGTGTTATTCCAGGGGCCCTGCACTTCCCATGAAGGCTCCGTCTCCATGCTTAGGGCATTACTCGGACAGACCTCGGCGCATTTCTTGCAGGTACGGCAAAAGCGGAAGATGCCGGCATCTATGGGCCTGGTCGGAGCCAGCGGCAAATCGGTAATTACCTTATATACCCGCACCAGGGGGCCCCACTTTGGCGAAATCATCCTGTTCAAACGGCTTAACTCGCCCAGTCCGGCCAGCACGCCGAAGCCGGGGCTGTTACCGGCGGTGCCCATGTTCCCGTCAGCCAGGCATTGATAGCCAAGTCTGGTTATAAACTGCTGGAGGCGAAGCTGTACCGAAGTACCCTCGGAATAAGCCAGCGAGGAGGCGGCCGTAGCCAGCGCCGTCGGGGCCGTAGCCATGGAGGAAGCGGACATCCGAATGGTATAGACAATCGCCCATTTCGCTTTATAGGGTATCACCTTCTTCTTTTCCGTCTCGTAGGCTTTGTCCACATCCTCAAATTCCCATTTCCTGCCGTCCCAACCATCATATTCGTAGATTAATTTACGGGTATTTTCGTCGAGTTCTACCACACCAACGGAGTCGGCGCCATAAAGCTTGGCCGCGGCCCGTACCATCCGTGTATTTTCCTCGGGCGTGCCCTCGTAGCGGGGGTAATCCAGGTCGTCGGGTATGCCCGACATACCGAAGGGAACCGTTAGCTCGGGACCGAGGAACGCACGCTCCATGGTTAAGAGTGATGTCAGCCATCCGCCGGCTACCAGCGCCTTCTCCCTCAAGGTGAAACCCGGCTCTTTTTCAAGTATAGCTCTGGTACCCGCCTCCGCAGATTGCCCCCCAGCTTCATGGCGTTGTCCGGACCGACGGCCTCGGCAAAACCATTGACAAACATAATATTCCTCGAATCAAAACGCTTCATCCGGCTCCAGTCAATCTCCACAGTGGGCTTATCGACTTCCCTTATCCACCGGGGCAGTTTCCGCTCTGCCGCCGGTGATGCTTTTACGTCGTCAAGGTCTCGGTATTTTGAGGAGCCCGGGCTGCCGCCCCCATTTTCTCCCCCCAACCCAAGTGTTTTAATAAACCCTCTCTTATTCTGCAGAGTGTGATACTTCAAAGCTACTCACTCCTTCCTGCTTCCACCTGTTGCTGTTTGTCTCTTACAAGTATATCCGGTCTGGTTTAAAGACTAATCGCAAAATTCTACTGATATATTAGTGCCTTTGCCGGGCTTAGAATCGATTTTCAGAATACCGTCAAGCAATCTTACTCTTTCCTGTATCCCGATCATGCCTAATTTATGCTGCTTAGAGAATCTGCTAATATTTCGCAATGAAAAGCCTTTGCCATTATCCCGAATTGCCATCCTGACAGTCTCTTGATTAAATTCCAAGGTAACAACTACCCGGGTAGCTTCCGCATGACGTCTTATGTTGTTTAGAGCTTCTTGAGCAATACGAAATAGATGAGTGCCAATTTCATGGTTGAGCTGACGGGGGTAATTCTTTACTGATATTTTAGATTCAATAGATTCTTCATCATTTAATTGATCAACCAGCCATCTTATTGCGGGCACAGGACCCAGGTCATCCAGTATCCCGGGTCTAAGCGCGAGGGCTAACCTCTTGGTATCATCAGAAATATGTAGAAGCGTGTCTTTAATCGTCCCGATTTCTAAAGCCATAGGGGGAGTAATATCATGGTTTTTATCATTTATCAATCCCTGTACCCGGTTAGCCAGAATCCATAATCTCTGTGTAGTATCATCGTGAATTTCCCTGGCGATGCGTTTCCGCTCGTCTTCCGGTAGCCTTCTGCTTTTTAACTTTCAATCTCGCCGCCGCCTTTTTCATCTGGGGCGGCGAGACCGGTCTTTACCAGCTGGTCCTTAGTATCTTCTCCTCGGTGACGATGTTCAGTCTGCTGCCGGTGCCTTTGTTCATATTAATGGGCGAGGTGTTATTCCATTCGGGATTGGCCTTCAGGGCCATTGACGTACTGGATAAGTGGATGGGCCGTCTCCCCGGCAGGCTGGGGCTGGTCGCCGTCGGTTCCGGAGCTATCCTCGCCGCCTTGAGCGGTTCCAGCATGGGTACAACGGCCATGATGGGTTCGATACTGTCCCCGGAGATGGAACGCCGGGGCTATAAAAAGCCGATGAGCATAGGGCCTATCATAGGCAGCGGAGGCCTGGCAATAATGATACCCCCCAGCTTCATGGCGTTGTCCGGACCGCCTTAGCTCAAATTTCCGTCGGGCA
>CAYPDM010000021.1:0-23270 GCA_964409485.1 uncultured Dehalococcoidaceae bacterium
CGGAGACCAGCGATACCGATTTTTCCTGGCGCGAGTTCGTCCGCCGCAACAACGACGAGCTGGTAGCCACCTACGGCAACCTGGTGAACCGGGTATTAACGTTCGTCTATCGTAACTTCGATGGGAAAGTGCCGGAACATAGTAAATATAACGAAATTTGTGAATATCTGTATGACCTTGATAAGGACTTGAGTAAAGATCGTATTATTATAGACATCCAACCAGCCGGCCAAGATATGAGCGGAAATGTAATCGAAGATGCTAAAACTTTTCTTTTCAGAGAAGCAGGTGACCGTCTATCCAAATGCAATTTTAAACAAGCGTTATTGAATATTATGATGTTTGCTCAGGAAACAAACCAATACCTTGATAGAAAATCGCCATGGAGAGTAATAAAGGAAGATAGGCAGGCAGCGGCTGATTCTCTATATATTGCACTTTATGCCATATCCTGCCTTAAAACTGCAATGTATCCCTTCCTGCCCTTCAGTTCGCAGAAAGTGCACGAGTATCTCGGCTTTGACGGCAACGTGGAAGACTACGGCTGGCAGCCGCAAAATTTGCCGCCGGGGCAGAAGCTGCGGGAACCGCAGCCCCTCTTCTCCAAGCTCGACGAGAGTATCATAAGTGAGGAGACGAAACGCATTGGAACTTAAGCAAATTTACGCTCCCGTCCAGGAAGACTTATACAAGGTCAGGGAAACACTTCAGTCCATCAGCCATGTCGAATACGCCTGGCTGTCAAAACAGTTAAAATATGTAGTTAAGGAAATGGGCAAAGGAATCCGGCCGGCACTCACCCTGCTATCCGGCAAGTCCTACAAATACGACCTTGCCTACCTGCTGCCCATGGCGGTTTCGGTCGAGCTGATGCATACCGCCACCCTCGTCCACGATGATGCCATCGATAAAGCCCTGACGAGACGCGGGCAGGCTACCATTAACAGCATCTGGGGCGACGAGATAGCCGTGCTCATGGGCGATTACCTGTTCGCCAAGGCCGGCGAGTATGTAGCGGATACCCAGACTCCTCGTTGTGTCAAGCTCTTTTCGCAGACCCTAGGGACCATCTCCAGCGGCGAGATAGGCCAGTTCCGCAGCGCATTTAATCTGGACCAGAGCCGCGAATACTACCTCCACCGCATCTATAGCAAGACCGCCTCCCTGTTTTCCCTGGCCACGCAATCGGGCGCTATCTTGAGCAAGGCCCCGGAAAATATCGTGGATATAATGAAAGAGTACGGTGATAACACGGGCATAGCTTTTCAAATCGTTGACGATATTCTTGACTTTACCAGCACGGAAGAGGTCATGGGTAAACCGGTAGGCTCGGATTTAGCACAGGGCACCCTCACCCTGCCGGCTATGCTGCTCATGGAACGCTACCCGGACGATAATCCGGTTAAGAAACTGTTCGAGACCGGGGATAAAAACAACGTGGCGGAAGC
Source organism: uncultured Dehalococcoidaceae bacterium (assembly GCA_964409485.1). Taxonomy (GTDB): domain Bacteria; phylum Chloroflexota; class Dehalococcoidia; order Dehalococcoidales; family RBG-16-60-22; genus JAFGPF01. The sequence goes on from CAYPDM010000021.1 coordinate 1,449, forward strand.
TATAAATATGATACTTAACTCCACCATTATCGACGAATGCTATAAAATGGCCGCGGAATACTGTGAAAAGGCATGTCAGAACCTGAATTCACTACCGGATAAGGTCAGCCGCGAACTGCTGCACGCCCTGGCCGATTACGTGGTCGAACAGGGCAAATAGCCATACCGGACGGGCTAACCCGCCGGTTCCCCCACCCACACACTGCCATCCCGGTAGGTCTCCCTCTTTGAGGTCGGCAATTTCTCTTTGAAACGGTCGATAGCGTAGGCAACAGCCGCCAGTCCCTCTTCACGATGCCCCGCGGCTACCGCCACAACGAGGTTGATATCGCCCACTTCCAGCCTGCCTATCCGGTGGTAGATGGCCACGTTATTCACCGGCCATTTCCGCTTTATCTCCGCGGCGATTTCACGCAATCGGCCCTCCGCCTTGCCGTCGGCGTCCCCGTATTCTACGGAAACAACAGGCTTACCGCGGGAGTTATCGCGTATGAGGCCGACATAGGTCACCACGCAACCGCTGTCGGGCGTCTTTGCTTTCTCGACCACCTGCTCCGGGGATATCGGTTTATTTGTAATACGAATCATGTTGACCTCGGAATATAAGGAAACTGCAGCCTGAATATGTCAGAGTAGCTCAAACCGTATTGCGACTAATCGGACGGGGCCGGCGTCTGTTTAGGAACCAGACTGGGTACCGCCGGGGCTTTCTTGGGTGTGACTACCTTCTCGCCTTCGGCTGCCGGCTTCACTGGAGACGGGATTTTGGTTTTCCTGACTTTCTTTTTAACCCCCGGTAGAGCGAGCTTACTGAATACTGCTTCCAGTTCCTCGCCCTCAAGGGTCTCGTACTTAATCAGCTTCTCGGCGAGGGACACCAGTTTCGCCTTGTTATCGGTCAGTACTTTCATGGCGACGTCGTAGGCGTCCTTGATAAGTTTGTTAATTTCACGGTCGATTTCCAGGGCGAACCTCTCGCTGTAGTCCCTCTGCTCGGAGATTTCACGACCGAGGAAGACCATTTCCTGCTTGTTGCCGAAGGTCCTCGTGCCCAGTTTGTCACTCATACCATAATCAGTAACCATACGGCGGGCATAGGCCGTCACCTGCTGGATATCGTTGTGCGGCCCTGTCGATCTCTCATTAAAAATGAGTTCTTCCGCAGCGTGACCGCCGAGTAAAGTAGCCAGAGAGTCATTAAGCTGTGAACGGGTATTCATATACCTGTCCTCAGTGGGAAGCTGCTTGGTATAGCCCAGGGCCATCCCGCGGGCTACTATGGATATTTTATGCACGGGGTCGGCATTGGGCAGCATCCTCGCCACCAGGGCATGTCCGGCTTCGTGATAGGCGATGACTTCCTTTTCCTTGGGACTTATCTTGCGGCTCTTCCGTTCCGGACCGGCGATTACCCTGTCCACGGACTCCTCGAGTTCTTCCATGCCTATCGATTTTTTGTTGCGCCTTGCCGCCAGAATAGCCGCCTCGTTGACCAGGTTGGCAAGGTCGGCGCCGCTGAAGCCCACGGTTCCTTTGGCCAGGACATCCATATCGACGCTCTTGGCGAGTGGCTTGCCGTTGCTATGCACCTTGAGAATCGCCAGCCTGCCGTTTATATCCGGCCGGTCCAGCATCACGCGCCGGTCGAACCTGCCGGGACGGAGCAGGGCGGGGTCGAGGATGTCGGGTCGGTTGGTCGCGGCGATGACGATAACGCTGGTATTGGTATCAAAGCCGTCCATCTCCACCAGAATCTGGTTGAGGGTCTGCTCGCGCTCGTCGTGGCTGCCACCCAGTCCGGCGCCGCGCTGACGCCCGACGGCGTCAATCTCGTCGATAAATATAATGCACGGCGTATTACGCTTCGCCTGGTCGAAAAGGTCGCGCACCCTTGAAGCGCCGACGCCGACAAACATCTCAACGAACTCGCTGCCGCTGATGGAGAAGAAGGGAACATCGGCCTCACCGGCCACTGCCCGCGCCAGCAGGGTCTTGCCCGTGCCGGGCGGACCTATCAGCAACACGCCTTTGGGTATGCGGGCCCCCAGAGTCTGAAATTTTTCCCGCGCCTTTAAGAATTCCACCACTTCCTGCATATCCTGCTTGGCTTCTTCCACCCCGGCGACGTCGGCAAAGGTGACCGTAGCCCGGTTGGCCGGGAAAAGCCGCGCCCGGCTGCGTCCGAAGCTCATGGCCTGGCTGTTGGCCCCGCGCGCCTGCCGGAACAGGAAGAATAACAGGAAACCTAATATTATGAGCGGCAGGAAGTTTATGAGCAGTCCGCCCCAGTTAATCCCGCCGGATGCTTTAATCTCGAAACCACCGTCAGGGAGTGCCAGCCCGAGTGCCTGGAGATCGACAACGGTGAGATTACCGATGGCCGTCTTCAGTTCTTTCCCTTCGGTAGTGGTAATAAACAGCGTATCCTCGTCGACTACGATTTCGCTTATTTCCTTGCTCTGCGACATGGCGATAGCCTGGCTCAAGGGGATTCCTTCCGGCTCGTTCGCCCCCGGTATGAGGAAAGAGAAGAGCAGGATAGCCGCCAGTACAATGACGATGTATATTAAACTATTTCGCTTCCAGCCCGATTTCATATTCACCCTCGACTTAAGAAGTCACACCTCTATTTAAATTAATTATACCATAAAAAATGTTAAGTAATAGCTAAGTACTATTATAATACAGTAATCACCGGTCAACCTGGATAAGGACCGGCGCTATAACCGCACCCGAACAACATTGACAACCCGCTATAACCTATATATAGTGTCGGTAAAAAGGTCACACCCCTCTAACCGGCAACCTCAACGGAGGCGGCAATGAACACGGTTACGGAACCAACGGAAATCAAGGCACTGCCCAAACTGAATACGCACGGCGCTGATGACCTCTTCATCTGTTCGGCCAGTTTTGAAGAAAGATGCCTTTCCAGTCCTGCCTTGATGGGCATCGACTTTCTGACGAAATATGCCGTCATCTTTTACGTCGAGGACCCGCTTTACAAAAAGCAGGTCGAAAAGAACATGTTCCGACTTCAAACCGAGCTGCGTAAAAAGACCACGGAAGGCATCTTTGTTATTTCCTGCCAGCGGGAAAACCCCGTGGACGGGATTCAGCAGATGGCGAAGATACTGAAAGAATGCAAACTGAATACTAACGAGGGGCCTTTCATCACCGTTGATGTCAGCGGCTTTACCAAGATATACCTCCTGGAACTGCTGCATTTCCTGGTAATCGAAAGAGAACTCGGCATTCCCCGCCTGCTGCACACCACCCAGAGATACCTGCCCAACAAGCTGACCCGGGGCATCGAACAAATTACCACCATACCCAACTACTTCGGCAGCCCATCCATGGACAAGGAAACGGCGCTGGTCCTGTTCCTCGGGTTTGAGCCGGAGCGGGCTTTAGGAATATGGAAGCAGTATAACCCGGCCAGGACAATTGCGCTGATAACCAATCCGCCGCGCACCGGCAATCCCGATTACCTGAAATACGCCCGGCAGAACAACGCCGAGCTTCTTTCAAAGTCATCGGTAGAGGTTAGAGACGTGCCGGCGGACAACCCGTATGCCGCCAGGATGGTGCTGGATGCCATTTACGGCGAGACCAGGGACTCGTTTAACATGGTTATCGGGCCGTTCGGGACCAAGCCCCAGGTGGTGGGCGTGTTCCTCTTCTGCAAGGAGCGCCGCAAAGCGCAGGTTATATATTCATTTCCGGCGACATATACCCGGTCTTATCTGCAACGCCAGCCCGGCGTTACGCTGCTGCTGCCCGTCGCCCCGTAAGTAAACACGGCGATTATAAAAAGCGGGGGCAACGGGCAATAGCATCTTTTTTACCTAATTATATATTACTTCGGCCTGGTTACCTTCCATGCCTTGAACGGCTTATCCGGCTTGTTGAATTTCCAGCACTTTTTACCGGACGGCGGGTCCGCGGGGAGCTTGTACTTCCCCTCCCAGCCTACGGGCCCTATCAGGGTATATATATCCGTCCCCGGAATGGGGCCGATGCTTAGCTGGGCCGACCATTTCCCGGAGGCTTTTACACCTTCAAAGACACCGGTGCCTCCGGTGCCTGTCCAGGTGCCGCTATCGGAAATATCCCCGGTGAACAGGTTCCCCGTGATTATCCCGGTAAAAGTACCATCCAGGGAACCGCTGCCGTCGGGGCGGATAAGGGAAAAGGAACCCTTCATAACGCCGCGGGCATTACCCTCCTCATCGACCCTGACGGTAGAATCATGCTCCGACCAGAAGGCGGTCCCCGCCAGCAGGTCCCAATCGCACTGGGCTAAAAACCCCTCCACGATTTCGCCATCGTACCGCCAGACTTTATTCTTGATAACGGGGTCGGGCATATAGGTCACGTAAATCAATCCGGCACCTGAAAAATCCTGGAAGGCCGACCCCTGCCGGTACTTATCATTCTTGGCGAGAGCCGCGCCGGGCACAAGGGCTGTCATTACCAGTACCAGAGCCAGGCTTAGGAACAGTATTCTCTTTTTCATTGAACTAACTTCCTCCTTTGCATAAATTTACTGATGCGGTCACTCCGCTGATATGTGAATAGCTTGATATCAATCTTTTAGTTTGTTACCTCTTCCAGTGCGTAATTTGTATTCGCCGCCGCGACTGCCATTATCCGCTCGAACTCGGCCGGGTTCTTCTTTAAGAGGGACAGGCAGGCATCCACTACTTCGATGTCATAAAGAATACCGCTGGCCTGCGATATCTCCTGCAGCGCGCTATCCAGGCCGATAGCCGGTCGGTAGGGTCGGTGGGATGACATGGCTTCGACAACATCGGCCACGCCCAGAATCCTGGCCTCGAGGACGATATCCTCTCCGGCCAGGCCCTCGGGATAACCGGACCCGTCCAGTCTTTCATGGTGCTGGAGAACCGCCTTGGTAACCGGCCAGGGGAAATCTATCCTTTGCAGAATTTCGTAGCCGACCCGGCAATGGTTTTTAATGATGCTGAATTCGCTTTCGGTTATTTTACCGGGCTTGCTTAGAATCTCGGACGGCACGGCTACTTTGCCGACATCATGGAGAAGCCCGGCGACATGAATCCCCATTTGCTGCCAATCGGATAGTCCCATTTCTTTAGCGATAGCCCGCGCCAGTTCGGCAACCCTCCGCTGGTGGCCGGCGGTGTACGGGTCTCTGGTTTCAACCACCAGAGATACGGCATGGATAACACCTTCCATCGCCTTTTGCAGCTCGCTGTGCTTCTGCTTCATGTTCTTATAGAGATTGGCGTTATCAATACTGACCGCCACGTCGGGCGCGACCATCCACAGCAGCCGTCTCTCTTCCTTCGAGTATGGTTCGTTCGAGGCTCTGCCGCTAAGGAGCAGCATACCGGCCAGGTGCCCGTCGTTCTTCAGGGGCACCAGGAGCTCGATGCCGTTTGTCTCCAGGGTCTGCCGGTCGTATTTCGTGAGACTGATGAGTGACGGAATAATATCCAGGTCGGTGTTATCAAGGATGTGATTCTGCTGTTTCATGGTAGCTACGAGTGGACTGTTGGCGGAAAAATGCATGTGTCCCTGTCTTTTCTGTCCGGAGTACGTATATGCGGTATAACTGCCGGTTGATGAAGGCAGGAGCAGATAGACCCCCTGGCTCTGCATACCGTTGGCTACCGTCGTGACCAGCGACGATGACAGCTGCTCCAGGTCGAGGTCGCCTTTGGTCTCCTGGTTAAACCGCCTCAAGTTCTGGATGTGGTCGAACCTTTCCCGGAAAAACCACCTGTCTACCGTGTGCTGCAAGCGGGATAATACCGGCTGGAATATCAATGCGGCGATAAATACGGCCACAATGGTTAGCGTCAGGGAGACGGGGCTCATGAAATCCTGGAAGAAGCGGCTAAGCAGGTAGATAAGACTGCCGAATGTCACGAATATCAGTACGCTCGTCAGCGAAAAGGTGGCCAGTTTCCGGATAACTACCTTCATTTCCAGAAGATTATATCGCAGCATAGCCACGGTGGCGGACACACAGAATAGGATGTTGCCGATAATGCCCAGGGGATACATGTTAATACCGATGACGGGAAAGTAATCGGTGGTGGCGCCGAAAAACATGGCGGCTATGCCGATTATGATATACTGGGCACGGATTCTATCATCGATAATACGGGTAAGCCTGTACTGCTTTGCCAGTAAGACGGCACTGCGAACGATGGGCGCATAGGCACAGAGCACGTAAAGCGGGAAAAGAAGCCCGATAACCGGGGCTTTGCCGTACCACATCATCTGCATACCGCTGACCACCAGACCGAACGGTATCAGTCCCATCACCACAAAATAAGAGATATATAGCGGGTACGCAAAGTATTTATTCGGCCTGGCGCCGGTAAAGGATACGGTAAACCGGTAGAAAAACAGGGAGGCGCTAAGTATAGCCCAGAATACGAACTTTTCCCACAATAAAGCGCTCGTCATATCAGGGGAAGCGCGCATCATGAAGATAAAGAAGCCCCACAGCGTCATGAAAAACAGGAAGACCGAGAAAGGCCTCCTGGCAATATGGCGCTTACCGCTGATCATCAGGACGATGAGTAGCCCCAGACAGAATATCACGTCAATCAACGGTATCAGCAAATACGTATTCAACTACAGGTCTCCGTATCCATAGGTATTCTCCGATAAAATAACGTTATCCTTAAGCAACGGACACCAGGCTCTCACCCGCCAGTTTGAGAAGCTCATCGACAATATTATCCGGAGGGTTCATCCTCGGCGGCTTACGCTGCGCCAGCTCTACGCCTTTATCCTTCTTAACCCGGTAATATTCCTTAAAGGTGCCCCGACGGAGCACCGTTACTTCCATCGGCCGCATACCCATCATGCCGGCAAGGTCGTGATAGCCGGGGTCGGTTTTCACCAGTTCGTCGTGAAGAGCCGAGGCCAGGTCCACCTTTCCGTTGCCTCCATTCAGTTCTATATAAACATGCAGAGCCGGTTTGCCGTCCCTGATTTCTTTACGCACTATCCAGTCTTCGTAATCAATGCCGGAGGCAGCAATCGCCTGTATCACCGTTTTTTCACTCACCCTGGTGAAACCGGCAATATCAATAAGGTCGTCAGCCCTTGCCTCGAAGACCATCTGGGGCAGGCTAATCTGCGCTTCCCGGTCTTCCAGGTCAGTGATGCGGACGAGGTGACCCAAACGGTACCTGATGAAGGGCATTCCGTAGAAGCTCGTAATGACCAGCTCATAACGCTCGCCCGACTTAACATCGGGAAGAAGAACGGTACGCGGCTCATAGAAAATATCGGTCCGGCTTTTCAGCCACTCACTTTCCGGTATAAATTCATAAAAGTTGGAATGAGGAATAAAAGTCATGCCGCGGCGGGTCCAGCTCTGAACGGCTATGATTCCCGCCTCCGTGCAGGCGTGAAATTCATAAGGATAGGCGCCCCAGTATTTATAGATCAGGTCGCGGTATATGCTGGTATCTATCCCCCAGCCGATGAGGGCCTTGACCGGCCACAGGTCTTTGGGCAACACGCTCCTGTTCTCAAGCTTACTCCGCACAAAGCCCCGTAAGACTCTCATCAACTCACCGGGGTGCCTAAGATGTTTTGAAATTCCACTCTTCCGCGACATCTGATTGAATTCGTTGCCCGTCTTCACCAGGACGCTGGTCATGGCAATAATGATATCCACGCCGGTCCTCAAAGACATCTCAAAACCCCTGGTTATCTTCTCCCGGAAATCCATGCCGTCATGCATATCCGGCGGCATTACCGACCGGAGACTGAATAACTGTTCTCCTCCGGTTGCCAGTATTCCGGAAAGATAAGGCGAGGGAGCCACATTGTACAGGACGCGGTCGCCCTCTACCAGCGAACTCTGCCCTTTTTGCCGGGAGCAGGCAAGGATGAACACCGACATCAGGTTCTCCAGCGAATGATGGTAGGCTTCAAGCGTATAAGGAACACGCCGGCAGACGCCCCCCGCCCCGGACGTGCTCGCCCAGACATGGGGCTCTTCCGGCAGAGACGACACATTGACGGGGTCCAGCTCCGGGCGGTAGTCTTCATAAGTAGTTAACGGCACCGCATGCCGGAAATCCTCAACACTCGCGGCGGCTTTACCGCCCATCAACCTTTTCCCCAGAGGACAGCCGGCTACATTCTCCAGCTGCTGAAGTAAGAGCGATTCCTGAATGGACATGAATTGCGGTAAATCAAGGTCCAGGAATCCGCAATATTTCAGCCATACCCTGTCATATTCAGATTTCACCAGCGGGTACTTTATATTCTGTATACCGCTCCCTGTCTTTAAGAAGCCGGGCATTTCACATGCTTTCACGGTCATTTTTCATCCTTTCTTCTGCGCCAGTCCAAGTCTAGGCATATCATGTCAATACAAAATCACAATTCACCACGGAACATTATCAAAATAATCACAAGAGCCGGACCGGTGAAATATAATTTTTCCCGTTTTATCAGAATGCACTTTCATTAGCGTCAGGCTTTAATACAACCAATAATGAACACGGGATGTCGCACCGCTTTTATCAAGATGCACGCTTGATTTATGCAACTTTGCGTAATTTTTCATGGGGCTGAATACGGCCATTCGAACTTGACAAGGAGAAGCCCGCTATTGTAGATTTTAATAGTATTGCGTAAAAATAACGCATTTTTTATGTGTTTCCCATCCTATTAATCCGCTGGCTGCTTCTAAAATGGACTGTAACCGCAAATTATAATCACGCGTAAATTCATGGAAGGAGAGTAACTCAAATGCCTGACGGGATAGTTAAAAAAGTTGACGTCAAGCCAGACAAGACAGTAATTAAAGCCCTGGCTCTCGGCGGTCTGCTCGGGGGTGGGGGAGAATGCGCCGTTGATGTAAAAGACGGTAAGATAGTCAGGATAAGACCGTTCCACTACGACTGGAAGTATGACCGGGAGTCGTTCCGCCCCTGGAAAATCACGCGGAACGGCAAGGACTATAGACCGCTCTTTAAATCCGTCCCCTCGCCGTTCTCTCTGGCCTATAAGAAAAGGACTTTCTCGCCTAATCGAATCAAGTACCCCCTGAAGAGAGTCGACTGGGACCCCAACGGCGAGAGAAATCCTCAAAACCGCGGCAAGAGTAAATACGTGAGAATCTCCTGGGATGAAGTTTCCGACCTGCTGGCCAACGAGGTCAAGAGGATACACAAAGATTACGGCCCGCTGGCCATACTGGTGCAGGGTGACGGACACGGGGAATGCAAGACCATTAACACCCCCCACGGCCACTCCGGGAGGCTCTTCGATATGATGGGCGGCTTCACCCAGCAGGTACGCAACCCGGATAGCTGGGAAGGCTGGTACTGGGGTTCCAAGCATGTCTGGGGACAGGGTATCCAGGGGATGATGGACCCTGCCAATAACATCATCAAGGATATGACCGAAAACTGCGATATGGTACTGTTCTGGGGCGGCGACCCGGAGACGACCCCTTGGGGATTCACCGGTCAGTGTGCCACCCGCCTCTGCTACTTCTGGACGGAGGCCGGCATCAAGCAGATATATGTCTGCCCGGACCTCAACTACGGCGCCGCCGTCCACGGCGATAAATGGATTCCCGTCCTCCCCAACACGGATGCCGCCCTTCAGTTAGCCATTATTTATATGTGGATTACCGAAGGCACCTATAAGAAGGACTACATAAAAACACACGCCGTCGGCATGGACAAAGTGGAAGATTACGTTCTGGGGAAGGAAGACGGCGTACCCAAGACCCCGGAATGGGCTTCCAGGAAATGCGGCGTACCGGAATGGACGATTAAGGCATTCGCCAGGGAGTGGTCCAAAAAGATAACCTCCATCGCCCACTACTTCGGCGGTTCTTATGTCCGCGGCCCCTTCTCCCACGAACCCGGCCGGCTGGAATGCATCCTGCTGGGCATGCAGGGACTCGGCGGACCCGGCGTCCACCAGAGCCAGATAACCTATACCGGCATGCCCCGGGCGGAAGGCCTGCGGAGCACCCGGTTCTTCAACCCGGAGCTCTCCGAACGCATCACCAAACCCGTAGCAACCACTATCCGGGCCTGGGGCAAACAGCTTATCCCCAAGACATGGATACAGCAGGCTATAGACGAACCGCCGCTAACCTTCTACGGCAGCGGCGCCATTGAAACGCCGACCGAAGACCAGTTCATCGAATACCATTATCCCCTGAAAGAGGGCGGCTATGAAATCCACATGATATGGACGGATACCCCCTGCCGCATTACCTGCTGGAACCACGGCAACTGGACAATCGAAGCCTTCCGCAATCCCAAGATTGAAACGGTCGTCGCCCAGCACCCCTGGCTGGAGAACGACTGCCTTATCGCCGATGTCGTCCTGCCCTCCAACACCACGCTGGAGGTAGAGGACATCGTCACCAATGTCAGACAGGGTGTCAACTTCCACAGCGTGGCTATCATGGAGCAGGCCGTTCAGCCTGTCGGCGAGTCCAAGAGCGACTACGAGGTAGTCCTGGAAGTCGCCAAAAAACTCGGCTACGGCGACCAGTTCAGCGAGGGTAAGACGACACGTGACCTGCAAAAACAGGTCTTCGACGATATGGAAATCGACCACCTTATCAAGTGGGAGGACTTCCTGGACAAGAAATATTTCGTCTTCCCGGTCGCCAAGGACTGGGAAAGCGACACGCCCGGCTTCCGCAAGTTTTATGAAGACCCGGAGAATAACCCGCTGAAAACACCCAGTGGCAAGCTGGAGTTCTACTCGGCCAGGCTGGCGGAACACTTTCCGGATGACAAGGAAAGGCCACCCATTCCAAAGTGGATTGAGAAGAGCGAAACCCACGACGAGAGGATTTCCAGCGAAAGGGCCGCCATGTTCCCGCTGCTGCTCATGTCCAATCACGGCCGCTGGCGCACTCACGCCCAGGGCGATGACATCACCTGGACAAGAGAAGCCCCGACCTGCAAGGTGCTGGGGGCAGACGGCTATAAATACGAGCCCGCCTGGATTAATCCCATAGATGCCGAAAAGAGGGGGATTAAGGACGGGGATATCGTTAAGGTATTTAACGAGAGAGGCGTCGTCCTCTGCGGCGCCCGTGTCTGGGAGAGGGTAATGCCCGGTGTTGCCTACGTCGACCACGGCGCCCGCCATGACCCGCTGGTCCCGGGCAAGGTCGACCGCGGCGGCGCGATCAATACCATAGCCCCTTACGGCGTCTCCTCCCGGAACGCCGTCGGCCAGGCCACCAGCGGTTACCTCGTTGACGTGCAAAAGGTCACCGAGAAAGATTATGAAGAATGGTGTAAAATAGACCCGGAGGCTTTTGATGGCGCCTTCAAGAGAGACTACGACCAGGCGTCCGGGCTGCGCTTTAACGCCTGGGTTGAAGGAGGAATAGACTAAAATGAAGGTTTTCGCAATAGACGTTGGAATCTGCAATGGGTGCTACAGCTGCCAGATTGCCTGCAAGGACGAGCATGTCGGCAACGACTGGACACCCTACGCCAAGCCCCAGCCGGATACCGGACAGTTCTGGATGAGGATGACCGAACATATCCGGGGCACCGTGCCCAAGGTAAAGATGCACTACATCCCGATTCCCTGCCAGCACTGTGACGAGGCCCCGTGCATACCGGCCTGCCCCATCGAAGGCGTTATCTACCGGCGGGATGACGGACTGGTCATCATCGACCCGGAGAAATGCACCGGCTGCAAGGCCTGTGTCGACGCCTGCCCTTATAACGCTATCTTCTTTAATGAAGACCTGAACATTGCCCAGAAATGCACCGGCTGCGCCCACCTCCTCGATGGCGGAGAATGGACGGTACCCCGCTGCGTCGATGCCTGTCCCACCGAGGCTCTCAAATTCGGCGAGGAATCAGAGTTCAAAGACCTGATTGCTAAAGCCGAGGTGCTAGAGCCGGACCTCAAGGCTAAACCGAGGGTTTATTACCTGAATATCCCCAGGAAGTTCATCGCCGGCACCGTCTACGACCCCGTGGACAAAGAGGTCGTCATCGGCGCTACCTGCACGTTAACCAGCAACGGCACCAAGCTGACGGCTACCACCGATGGCTTCGGCGATTTCTGGTTCGAGGGACTTAAAGAAGGCGTATATGCGCTGAATATCGAGGCGAAAGGCTTTGCCGCCAGGACGTTCGATAAACTCGATACGGAAAAAGATATTAACCTCGGGGACATTCCTCTTTCCAAGTAAATACGGAATACCACCACCTGACCGGATGAGTTGCTGATAGAGAGGGGGTTCGCATCAAGCGGACTCCCTCTATTTCTTTACAGTCGTGACGTCCCGTTTGCTCGGATAGCTGGGAACTCCCTTAAGGAAGAAGTTCGCCACCAGGCCCAGCAGGGTCACGATTAAAAACACGGTAAAAACCTGGACCAGAGCGGAATTCAATGCGTTCCGCAGCGCGGTCAGCGTCTGTTCAAAAAGCACCGTCCCCTGGCTGCCCATGCCTTCAAACAGGCCCTGCAATTGAGCATGCGCCTCCACACTCACCAGCGCCTGGGGATTATCCACAATCTCCGCCAGCTGCCCCGGCGAGACGACGGCCTTCACTTCTGAAGAGAGATTACCGATAAATGAAGAGGCGAAAGTATTATTGAGTATGGACCCGACTATCGCCAGTCCGAAAACGCCGCCGAGCGGGCGCAGCAGCTGTATCATGGAGGTAGCCGTACCCATAACGGAATAAGGCACCGTATTCTGGACGGCAATGGTGTGAATGGGCATTATCATCCCGTTGCCGATACCCACGGTAACTATATAAATTACGGCCATGACGTAGCTTGTCTCGGGTGTCATCCTGGTAAGCAGGAAAAATCCCACGGCGGAAAAGACGAAACCCACGGTACCCTGCAAACGGTAGCGTCCCCCGGCACGTGATAACAGCTGCCCGCTGATGAAACTGCCCGCCGCCATGCTCAACATCATCGGGGTCATGAAACCCCCGCTCGCGGTGGCGGTGGCCCCCAGCACTCCCTGGAAGAACAGCGGAATAAAGGTCACCACCGGGAAGAAAGAAGCGCCGTTAAGAAACGCCACTATCGATGATACCGCCATGACCCGGTTTTTAAAGAGTATCAGCGGGATAATAGGCTCCCCGGCATGCATTTCGTTAATGATAAAGACAATCAGCATTATCACCGAGAACGCCAGCACGCCGATAATAACCGGCGAACCCCAGGGATAATCGACGCCGCCCCAGTTCAACGCCAGTATCAGCGGCGTGATAAACAGGGTCATCGTCACGACGCCGCCGTAATCCACCCTGTGTTTTGCCCTTGAGGCCTTTATCTGCGGGAATAAAAAGATGAAGATAATGATTATTATCAACCCTACGGGTATCGGGGCGAAAAAGCACCAGCGCCAGGAAAAAGCGTCTGTCAGATAGCCGCCCAGAGTCGGCCCGATAACCGTCGAAAAACCGAAGACGCCGGCCATCAGACCGCCGTATTTGCCCCGTTCCTCCGGCGGGAAAATATCCGCGATTACGATAAATCCCAGAGCCGACATCACGCCGAACCCGATTCCCTGGAACGCCCGGAAGACGATGAGCTGGGACATCGACTGGCTGATGCCGCAAAGGAACGAGCCCAGAGTAAAGATAACCATGCCGAATACAAAGAACCATTTCCTACCGTACATATCGGTAAGCTTGCCCGCCAGCGGCAGGGCAATGGTCTCGGTGATAATATAGGACGTAAATACCCAGGTGTACTGGCTAAAGCCGCCAAGGTCGGTAATAATCCTGGGCATGGCCGTGGCGGTTATCGTCATGAATATCGAGCCGAGGAACATGGAGAGCATCGTGCCCACCATGGCGGCGACCACCTGCCGTTTTTTCAATGAACTCTGATATAAAGGCGCTTCCTTGATTTCCACCCGCTATTTCCTTATCCGTTAATTTTTATAGCTTACAAAGTATATCACCGAGTTTTTGCAGTGACAGGGATAACTCCCGCAATTCATCTTCCGAAAGGAAAGACAATTTCCCTTTAATAGTTTCCTTGATAACCCGGTCCAGTTCCTCTATTATTCGCTTGCCTTTATCGGTAAGCGTAAGATTAATTATCCGCCGGTCGGTGTTACACGCCTGCCTGGTGACGATATGCAGGTCTTCCAGCTTATCAATAAGGTGAGTCATCTGCGGCTTGGGTATCTGCAGCTTCTCCCCTATCTCGGCTATATGTCTGGTGCCTTCTTCATTTAACGTTTTTATGATTTCCAGGTGGGGCAGAGATATGTCCTCTTCAATCTGCGCGAAGGCTGTCCGCACCACTTTCCTCTGAATATTGCGGCGTATCAGGGGCGTGATGGAAAGCAGGTCGTTAACGATACTATCAATTACACTTCTCTTCATATCCAGCCGTATTCACCGGGACTTAGTTTATAAAGTTAATAGTTAACAATATGAACTATTATAATTAAACCGCCCTTAAGCTGTCAAGGTATTCCTGCCCATATTATTGGACTATTAAAACTGTCTATACTATATTAGAATAATGAAGAATACGGCACGGCTGCTAACGTGCTGCCCACACCCGGCGGGAGTAACAAAATGAGCCAGTGGCGTGAAGAAAAGAAGATAGTGCTGGAAGCAGCAAAAAAAATGCTGGCGGAAGGCCTGGTCGTCGGCACCGGCGGCAACATCAGCCTGCGCCTGCCGCCCGAAGGTAAAAGACAGTTGCTGGCGATTACCCCCAGCGCACAGTATTACGACCGGCTCGGGGCTGATGACATCCAGATTGTGGATTTCCGAGGCCAAACGGTAGAAGGCAGTATGAGTCCGTCAATAGAGACGACTCTGCACATCAACATATACCGGGCCAGAAAAAATATCAACGCCGTTATTCATACCCATTCGGTATTCGCCAGCGCCGTCTCCGTTACCGGACGGGGTATCCCCCCTATCATGAATGACCAGGTTGCCCTTCTCGGCGGCGAGATAAGGCTGGCCAAACACGGCCTTAGCGGCAGTCCGGAGCAAACTTCCGGTGTTTTAGCCGCTCTGGAAGACAGGAATGGAGTACTCCTGCCGAATCATGGCGCAATAGGCATCGGCCGCACCATGCGCGATGCCTTTACCGCCTGCGAACTGATTGAAAAGACCGCCAGAATATACCTGCTGGCATTATCCGCGGGTACCGTCGAACAACTGCCCGCAGATATTTTCAAAGCAGAAAAGGCGTCCTATGCTAAACTCCAGAAGGAAGAATAATTAGCAACGGGCTTATGAAACAAAGAATATCAATAATAGCGTGCCTGGTATTAATGATACTGCTGCTGGGCGGCCTGTTTTTACCGGCCAAACCGGTATCCGCCGGCGGCGCCGTATGGTCAGCCGAGACTATTCCCGATACGCTGGAATATATACTGGGCCCCGACGGCGTGGGTGATAATTTAGATATCCTCGATTTCTCCTTTGCCGACGACGGTATGACCGTATACGCCGCCCCGGGTGACAGTATTTCAGATAATGTGGTCTATAAATCTACCAACGCCGGGCTTGGCTGGGCGGCCCTGGAGGAGCTTGACATCACCCCCGACCTCGTAGCGGTTGCCCCTGACGACAAGGATATAGTAGTCATCACCAATAGCAGCACACCGGAACTCTATCTCACTATTAACGGCGGTGTTACCTGGGACTCTCTGGGGACTCCCCCGGAAAACGGCGGTCCATCGGCGATAGCTATATATGATATTGAGATATCGCCCGTCAGAAACACGATACACTATATAGCTGCGGCCGGTACGGACACAGACGGCGAAGCCAACGTGTGGATTTTCAACCAGGGCGCCGGCGTTCCCACCTGGAAAGGGACTAAAAGCATGTCAGGGTTCGGTGTCGGCGATGCGGTAGCCGCTGTGGAATTTTCCCCCAGTTTCTCATCAGACCTGGCTATGGTTGTCATCAGTGCAGACGTCAGCGTTTCTCCGAAAATTGAACTCCAGGTTTTAGATGTCGCTGCTGAAAATTGGAATTACAGCGCCGATTATACCAATTATCCGCGTACCGTCGTAAACAATAGCGGCATCACCGGAGTACCTTCAGCCTCACTATCATTAGCTCCGGACTACCTCGGCACGGATGACGATACCCGCGAACTCTTTATCGGCCTGACCATCGAAGGTAGCGCCTCGGCAATAGCCGCCAGCGGAATATACCGCTACGATGACACCGCGAAGACCCTGATAAAGGCAGGCTTAAAAATACACAGCGTCGCCTTTAACGGTTCCTATCTGGTCGCCGGCAGCCATGATACCACGACCGTTTACCGCAGCACCAACCCCTCGACAATAGCGCCGACCCTTCTGACTACCTCCACCACCAAGAAACCAGGCGGCGAGGAAAATGTGCTGGTCGATTTGGTTAACAACAACGTGATGGCCGGAACGTCCGGTGACGAAAGCTCCTTTGCCATTTCCACAGATAAAGGTCAGACCTTTAACGACATCAGCCTGATTGATACCTCTATCGATAGTGCCACAGACGTCGCCGTGTCATCGGATGGCAGTAAAGTCTACTTCGCGACAGACGATGGTGAAGACTTCAGCCTCTGGCGTAAAGCCGCCACGTGGCAGCGAGTATACAGCCTGCAAGGCACGACTGACTATATAGTGCGCATCGCTCGCCAGGACCCCAACTACGTTTTCCTGGCTCAAAAGAGCAACAATACCATTTACACCAATAGTAACGGCGGACTCACCCAATGGAACTCCCGAACCTGCAGCCTGAATATCCAGGACCTGGCCGTGGAAAGCACTACCGTCTTATATGCTCTTAATGATATCGGCGTGGTTTCCAGATCAATCAATAGCGGTTTTAGCTGGCTTGGGGCGATAGCTACGAGTCTCAACAGCGGTGCTACCATCTTCAGCGTTTCCACCGATACTATACTGGTAGGCAGCCGGGACGGCTACGTGGCTTACAGCACCGACGGCAATACAACCTGGAATACTATTAAAGAGAGAACAGAGACTGGCGCGGGTAGAGTTCAGGTTATAGCGGATGAGAATTATGCTTCCAACCACATTATCTACGCCGCCAGCCATACCCCGGGACAGAACATCATGAAATGGAAGATCGGCACCAGCACCGAATGGACGGATATCTTTAATAATACCGTTAGCGGCGGCATATACGGCCTGGCCTTTAATAACAACACGCTTTACGCCCTGGAGTTCAACACGTCCACCGAACAGAGCACATTATGGCTTTGTATTACACCAACGAGCGCTACCGCCACATCATCGAGCTGGAGTTCCAGCACCACTACCTCCACAACCGATACTGACGATGGTAACGTATACCTCGACGCTACCCCTTCAGCTCTCAGGGCCAGCGCCAGTAAACTGTGGGCGGTTAAGACGAACGGCACCAACAAGCTCTATAGTTACAGCGATGTAGATATCGAAATAATACTTACGTCACCCGCCCTTAACTTTATCAGCCCTGTTAATACCATGAATGGTCTCGCCAATGACGTATGTTTTACATGGGACCGTCCTACTGAATCGACGGAATATGAGCTGGAAATGGAATACGAGTTGGAAATAGCTCTGGACGAGGAATTTTATTCTCTTGTAACCAGTATTACCGTGGCCACGATTGAATCTGTAGTCAGTACAATCGCCGGCCCGGGCCAGACGGGTGATAACTATGTAAACTTTATGCCCGCGACTACCTATTACTGGAGGATACGAACGTCACAACCGGTTTACAGCAGATATTCCGGTACAAAATACTTCCAAACCGGGTCGTTGAATGCAATCCTGCCCACAATACTTTCGCCACCCAGCGGTGGCAATAACATTAGCCGAAAGCCCTCGTTCTCCTGGGCACCCTTAACCGGCGCTACCGAGTACCAGTTTATCTTAAGTGCGAATGCTTCAATGGCCCCGCCCATAGTAGACGCCAGAGTTAACGCAGCCGGCTATGCCATGACCACCGAGCTGGACTACGGCGCCACATACTTCTGGAAAGTCAGGGCTACCCGGCCTATCGAGGGCTATTGGTCTCCGCTGGGCATATTTACCGTTAAGGAGAAACCGACCGAGCCGGTTCCCCCACTCACCGTCGAAACGCTTCCTCCCCCGATAATCAAGCTGCCTGCCCAGCCGCCTGATAATATAATCACTATATTACCTCCCCTTAACCCCCCGGCACCAATCTTCCCGGGCTATCTCCGCACGGCAATTATCATGGCTTCTATCATATTATCTATCGTTATTATACTTATAGTAATACCCCTACCAGCCAGACTCTTCCCTGCGACATCCACGCTGACCGGACCTCTTAAAGGGCCAACGAGAAAGGCCAGATACTACAGCGATAAAATAAGCAGAAAGTGGGAAGTCCTGGCAAACCGAATCAGGGAATTAGTACCGTCCGTACCCCCACCACCCGCCACAGGCGAGCCGGTAAGCGGCGATACCATCTCATTCGCCGTTAGAAGCTTCCTCCTGATAACGTCATCCACAGAAAAAGAAGACGGCCAGCGTCCCCTGTCAGAAAAGGAGGAGCGCACCCTCGGGAAAAAACTTGCTTCAGGCATCCAGGCCATAGCCAGAGAAAAAATCCTCTACCTGGAATACCCCGAAGATGCTGTTCATTTCCTGCAAATCTGGTCGCGTTACGGTTCCCGGGACGAGACCAACCGCTACCTGAAAAAATCGTTTAAGTCCAGGCCGGAAAACGCCCTGGCACTCCTGAAATGTTATCAAGAGGCCTCCGCAAGCCCGGAAGCCGGCACCCCCGGGAAAAAGAAGTTTACCCGGGCAGATTATGATGCGCTCGTCAAGGTCGTTGACACCGATAGCGTTTACACGGCCATCTCCAGACTCCTGAAATTCAGATTTGAAAAAGCAGAAGATAAAACCCTGGCAGACCCCGCCGACAGGACAATCGCCTACCAGTTCGTACGCATCCACTATGATATAAATAAATAGTATGAACAAGCCCGGTATGGTCAGCGGATATTACCTGCCAACGGTTACGCATACAGTAATATATAAAAATCCGCCCCGCTTAACTCCGCAAAGCGCTCTCGTTTGACATTGCGTCTCCAATTAAGGTAGACTATTACGGCTCAATTATCTGAACAGGGTAATTGTACAAGCAAAGGGGACGTGATTTTTTACAGTGATGCCTCTATTACTTAAGACTTCAGTCTGCTCGTTTGCGTATTATCATTCCCCTCCCACTAGAAAGGCGGCCGGACTACTTAGAACAATTAAGTTGTACTGGTGATATGGGATTGCTTAAAGGACACAAGGATACTACCTTACTTCTCTTAAAAATAACCGTACTATATCAATCTGTTGACGTTTATGACACCAGTTGAAATAACAGGGTGGCTTCAAAGCTACTGTCTCTTGTTCTCTTGTTTTAATCCGTTAACACTCAAGGATTGGCAAGTTAAGATAGTGACTAAAAGGCAATTTTAAAATAATAAAACCGGAGGAGAAATTTATGGCTTACCCAAAATACAAGTCAATTACACTTGAGAAAGACAAGGAATACCCCAAGGTTACCTACCTGACTCTGAACCGACCCGATAAGAACAACGCCATCAGCATCGGTGAAGAAGAAATGACCGGCGATATTAAGAAGGCTATGTGGGAAATTAACCACGACGACGACTGCAATGTGGTTGTCTTCAAGGGCGCCGGCAGGAACTTCTGCGCCGGATTCGACCTCTCTATGGTCTACCGCGTCTACGGCGGCGCCAAGGGCGTCAAACCCAGCCAGAGAATCAGGCTTCAGACGGACCAGGACCAGCTTTACGGATTCCCGCAGGCCATCCTGGACTGCAACAAGGTCGTCATGGTACAGGTCCACGGCTGGGCCATCGAAGCCGGACTCTACATCACCAAGGCCGCCGATATCGTTGTCTGCGCCGATAACGCCAAGTTATCCCAGATGGGCCAGCGGCTCGCCTTCGGCGGTCTGCCCACCCTGCCTCTTGAACTCGTCATGGGTCACACCAAAAAGGTCGAAGAAATCCTCCTCACCGGCCGCACCATCAGTGGCAAAGAGGCCGAGGAAGCCGGCTACGTTACCAAGTCCGTCCCCGAAGAAGACCTGGAATCAGAGGTACACAACCTGGCCGCCGCCATCTCCCTGCTGCCGCGCGACTGCGTGGTTATGGGCAAATTTGCCCGCCGCCACATGCTGGACAGGCTGGGCCTGACCAACCTCAAAGAGGTCATCCTCTACCACACCTTCAGCACCAACCTCAAGTACAGCGAGGACGAGAGAGAGCTTATGTTTATCCGCGACCGCGAAAGCATGGGCGAGAGGGAAGCCTTCCACAAGATGCACGAGAAATACGAGGAACGTCTCAACAGGACCAAGTACTTCAAGAGCTACCGTCCGGAGAAAAAGAAATAAGTATTAAACAATCCTGAAAAAGGAGATAGTAGTATGGCAAAATATCCCGAATTTGCCAAAGATGACTATTTCAAGATAGACGTCGAATGCCATCTTAGCGGCGAGGCGAACAAGAAATACTTCAACTACTTCCCCGAATACAGGAAGTGGGTGTACGGGACGGCGGAAACCGCCCGCGCTTTCAACGCCGTTCCCCACCATGTTACCAAAGACTGGAAAGAACCGCCTGTAACCAAAGCCGAAAAATCGGATATGCCCGAAGAAGACAAGCTGATTGTCTACCTGGACCGCTACGGCGTAGATATGGCCTGTGTTCTTCCCGAGTCCATGATGGAAACCACCGGCTATTCTACCAAGTGGTCGACCAACGGCTATCTGCTGGCCGCCGCAGAAAAGTACCCGGACAGGTTTATCGTCCAGCCCAACGTGGGTCCGTTCATCAAGCGTGGCATGAAGGATGTGCTCTGGGAGCTGGATTACCTGGCGCAGGAAAGGGGCTGCAAGCTGTTTAAGTTCTATCCTCCCGAAGATACCTACATCAACGACGAGCGGATGTGGCCTTTCTACAAGAGATGCGAAGAACTGGGAGTCGTTGTTTCTATCCACACCGGCTGGAGCTGGTGCCCCCCGGGCAAGGCTAAATACTGCCTGCCGGTCCTGCTGGATGACGTCGTGAATGACTTCTACGACCTGAAAGTCATTGCCTTCCACGCCGGCTGGCCACTCTGCCATGACCTGAACATGGTGGCGCTATCGCACCCCAACGTATACATTAGCCTTAGCCTGATTATGCCGTGGTACAGAGCGGCGCCTCGCCGCTTGGCGGAAATCATCGGCGAAGCGATTCAGTTTGCCGGTCCGGAACGCATTGTCTGGGGAACCGATTTCTACGGCCCCGGCGGGCTGTTCAGGGAAGCGGTAATAGGCCTTAGAACATTCGAGATGCCGGAAGACCTGCAGAAAGGCTACGGCTTCGCCCCGGTAACCGATGAAATCAAGCGCATGATATTCGGTGAAAATCTTGCTAGAATACTAGATATCGATACGTCTAAACGACGCGTAAAATAATAAATAGCTAAGGAAAGGAGAAATATGTCTACTGAATTCCCAATACTGTTTTCGCCCATCAAACTCGGGCCCCTGGAGCTCAAGAACAGAATCGGCGGTTCCTGTACCACCACCGGCGGCGCCGATATAAACGGGTACATCACGGAAGAGTGTTTATACTCTTATGCCGCCCGATGTGAAGGCGGCGCCGGTTTTATTACCATCGAATGTACCTTCGCCACCGACTGGGGAGCCAAGACCACCAGCTTCGGCAACCCGCGCATCAGCGGCCGTGCCTATTACGAAGGTATGTCCAACCTGGCAGAAGCCATGAAGCAGATGGGCGCCAAGGCCT
>CAYPDM010000022.1:0-22641 GCA_964409485.1 uncultured Dehalococcoidaceae bacterium
TCGGTTCTATGGAAGGCGGCACTGGTCATGGGTAGCGTCGGCCTGGTTTTTGCCTTCGGTGGGGCGACTTTAGCCACTCATCTCTCCGGCACGGCGCTCAAGCTGGCATTCGGCATCATCATCCTCCTCGTCGGTATCAGAACGATTACCGCCAGGGAACCCCAGTATAAAATAGAGGCCGTCAGCAAGCCTTGGCTGTGGATGGTCTGGGCTGTTCCCATCGGAATTGTATCCGGGCTTTTCGGCGTCGGCGGCGGTATCCTGATAGTCCCGGTGCTGATGCTGGCACTCCGGTTCGAGATACACTACGCCATCGGCACCTCGCTGGCCGTAATAATATTAACCAGCATCGGCGGTGTTATCGGTTATATCATTAACGGTATCGGCGTGGCCGACCGCCTGCCGTATTCACTGGGCTACGTCAACCTGTCTTCGTGGCTGCTGCTGGCGTTGCCCGGTGCCGTCATGGCGCAGGTAGGCGCGATAACCGCCCATAAGATACCCCGCAGGCCGCTTATATATATATTCGTTATTATACTGTTCTATATGGGGTTGAAGATGATTGGCGTTTTTGAGTGGCTTGGCTGGCCGCTGTAGCTATAGGATAAATGTATGCATTAAAAGGAGGGGGTAATGGAGATAAAAATCACCACATTAAGCGAGAACACGGCGGGCCCCAGCACCCTGGGAGAATGGGGTTTGAGCATGCTTGTAGAGGCCGACGGACAGAAAATATTATTTGATACCGGCGCCGGAACGGCCGCGGTAGCTAACGCCGAGTCGATGAAGGTCGACCTTGCGGCGGTCGACCGTATAGTGTTAAGCCACGGACACTTCGACCATACCGGCGGGCTGCTGGGCGTATTGAAGAAGACCGGCGGGAAGGAAATATACGCCCACCCCGATGTCTGGGCGAGAAAATACGGCAGCCTCGATAATACCCCCAATAGATATGTAGGCATACCCTTTGTTAAAGACGCGCTGGAAGTGATGGGTACCAGGTTCAACCTGTCCAGGAAGCCGGTAAAGCTTTCCGAGCATATCATGACCACCGGGGAAATACCCATGATTACGGACTACGAGATAGTCGAGAAGTACCTGTGCGTCATGGAGGGCGACGAACTCAAGCAGGACCCGCTCGATGACGACCTTGCCATGATTATCGATACCGAGTACGGGCTGGTGGTTATTCTGGGCTGCGCTCATCACGGCATCGTCAACACCTTAATGCAGGTGAAGAAAGTAACCGGCAAGGAGCTTATCTATGCCGCCATCGGCGGCACGCACCTGATTCACGCATCCGCGGAGCGACTGGAAAAAACGGCAGCGGCCCTGAAAGAAATGGGAGTGCAGTACCTGGGGGTCTCTCACTGCACCGGCTTCAACGCCGCGGCCTACCTTGCCGGGGAGTTCGGCGACCGGTTCTTCCAGAACAATGCCGGTACCGTATTAACGCTGCCGTTTAAGGAAGGATAGGCGGTTTTTCACAGGCGGAAGATTGACTTCCCGCCTTATCGGGTGTTATAATTTAATGTAATTTAACCGCTAGGGGTGCTCACAGCTGAGAGTCCTTCGCGATACGAAGGGCGACCCTGGGAACCTGAACTCGATAATACGAGCGTAGGGAAGCGGCCGAAACATCAGACCAAGGGTCTGGCATTATCAGCCGAAGCCCTTGGTTTTATTATTATACGGAGGTGCCGAAATGACACAGCTGGAAATAGCCAGAAAAGGTGATGTTTCTCCGCAGATGGAGAAGGTGGCGCAGGTAGAAGGCCTGGATGCCGGGTTTATCCGTGAGGGGGTGGCTAAGGGCACGGTGGTTATCCCGGCCAATATCGGGCACAATAACCTTGTCCCCTGCGGTATCGGCAAGGGGTTGTCCGTCAAGGTCAATGCCAATATCGGGACCTCCTCCGATTTCGGCAATGTTAATACCGAGCTGGAAAAGCTGTGCGCGGCCGTCGAGGCCGGGGCGGATACCGTCATGGACTTGAGCACCGGCGGCGATATTCCGGCCATCCGGCGGGTCATCATCGCCGTGAGTACCCGGCCTATCGGCACGGTGCCCATCTACCAGGCGGGCATCGACGCTATTGAAAAGCACGGCGCCATCGTGAAAATGACCGTTGACGATATCTTCGCCGCCATTGAGGATAACGCGCGGGACGGTGTCGACTTTCTTACCTTGCACTGCGGCGTTACCCGGGCGGCCATTGCCCGTCTCAAGCAGCAGGGCAGGGTGACCGATGTCGTTTCCCGCGGGGGCGCCTTCATGGTAGGCTGGATGTTGCACAATGACCGCGAAAACCCTCTCTATGAATATTATGACCGCCTGCTGGATATCGCCCGGGAGTACGATGTTACTCTAAGTCTCGGCGACGGTATGCGTCCGGGCTCCCTGGCCGATGCCACCGACCGTACTCAAATAGATGAACTCCTTACCCTCGGCGAGCTTGTGCAGAGGGCGCAGGAGGCCGGCGTTCAGGTAATGGTGGAAGGTCCGGGGCATATCCCACTGGACCAGATTGAGACCAACGTGCGCATCCAGAAGTCTGTTTGCAAGGGCGCCCCGTTTTACGTGCTGGGTCCGCTGGTAACCGATATCGCCGCCGGTTACGACCATATTACCGGGGCTATCGGCGGGGCTATCGCCGCCGTTGCCGGAGCCGATTTCCTCTGCTACGTAACTCCCTCGGAGCACCTCGCCATTCCGGATGTCGATGATGTCAGGGAGGGAGTCATCGCCTCGAAGATCGCCGCGCACGCCGCCGATATCGTTAAAGGCGTGAAGGGCGCCGCGGAGAGAGACCGGCAAATGGCCCTGGCCAGGAAAAAACTCGATTGGGATGAGCAGGCCCGGCTTTCCCTCGACCCGGAACGCTTCAGCCGGGTACACCGGGAGAGGGCTACCACCGGAACGGCCTGCAGCATGTGCGGTCAATACTGCGCCATGGACCTGGTGGGGAAGTACCTCGGCGTAAAAGCCGGCAAGTGCTAGCCGGTTCGTCTGCTTGATATCAGGGGTTACTTGGTTGACATTTGTTACGATAGTAGTAGAATTAATGTAATATGAAGCTGTTTGGCTCTTCTGGCATCCGCGCTGTTTTTGATAAAGACCTGCTTAATCTGGCTTTCCGGGTGGGGCTGACGGTGGGGAAGAACCACGTTAATGTGGTCGTGGGTAAGGACACGCGTACCTCCGGAGACGCCATGAAACACGCGGTTATGTCCGGCTTGCTGGCGGCAGGCGCCCGGTGCAGCGATGCCGGTGTAACGCCCACGCCGACTCTTGCCTTTATCACCCGTGAGTTCGATGCGGGCGTGATGATTACCGCCTCGCACAATCCCCCGGAATACAACGGTGTAAAACTCCTCAATCCTGACGGCTCTTCATTCGATTCGCTTCAACAGGCGCGGATTGAACAAGTGCTATCTGAAGAATCGTGCGAGACTGCCCGCTGGGAGGAAATTAAGCACGGCGGTGTGTATGACGGCGCTGTCAAGCATCATATCGATAGTATATTGCCCAACTTTACGACCGGGTTGAATCTTAAGGTGGTGGTGGATGCCGGGTGCGGCGCTGCCTCTGAAGTCACGCCGCTGCTGCTACGGAGGCTTGGCTGCGAGGTGATAGCTCTGAACTGCTACCCCAGCGGGTTTTTCCCCCGCGGCATTGAGCCAACCGAGGCCAATCTCCAGGACCTGTGCCGGGCTGTCAAAGAGTCCGATGCCGATGTGGGTATCGCCCATGACGGTGATGCCGACCGCCTGATGGCCGTCGACGACCGTGGCAGGTTTATCTCCGGTGACCGGCTGCTGGCAGTCTTTGCGAAGGGATTGGAAGCAAAAGAAATCGTAACGACTCTTGACGCTTCCATGGCCATCGAGGAGATGGGTTTTAACGTCAGGCGTACGAAAATAGGGGATACCTGGGTATCGGAGGAATTGAGAAACGGCGGCGATTTCGGCGGTGAGGCATCGGGAAGCTGGATTTTCCCCGCCATCTCGCTTTGTCCCGACGGCATCTATGCTGCGGCCCAGATCGTGGCCCTCGCCGGCCGTCATAAGCTCTCCGATATGGTTGACGATATACCCGTTTATCCGCTGCTTCGCGGGAACGTCGTCAGCGATGGCTTATCAATGTCCAGCCTGGAGTCGAATCTCCTGAAAATGAATCCAACATCGGTCAATAACGCAGATGGATATAAGACGCATTTCGAGGACGGCTGGCTGCTGGTCCGCGCTTCGGGCACCGAACCCAGGATTAGACTGACTGCCGAAGCCAGGACTATGGAGAGAGCGCAGCAGTTGTATGACAGCGGGCTGGCGGCAATCGGGGATTCCATAGATACCGGGGAGATAATAAAGTGAAAGCAGTTATTTTAGCAGCCGGCGAAGGTAACCGCATGCAACCGCTTACCAGCAGCAGACCAAAGGTGATGCTGCCCATCGCCAATAAACCCATTCTGGAGCACCTGCTCATTGAAGTCAGGGAAGCCGGGATTAAGGAATTTATCTTCATTGTCGGCTATTATGATGAACAGGTAAGGAAATATTTCGGCAGGGGGGAGAGGTGGGGGGTGACTATCGCCTATTCCGAGCAAAGAAAGCAGATGGGGACGGCTGACGCCGTCAGGCTGGTGGGTGGCATGGTAGAAGGCAGCTTCCTCACCATCAACGGCGACGTAATTGTCAGCCGGGAAGATATCGGGCTGTTGTGTAAAACGGAACGTAATACCATGAGTATCATCGAGGTAAAAGACCCCAGCGGACTGGGAATGGTCGAGCTATCCGGGGAAAGGGTAGTCAAAATATATGAGAAAACACAGAACCCCCCGACCCACATGGCAAACACCGGGTTATACCTGTTTACCCCGGAGATATTCGATGCTATAGCGCAGACGGAGAAATCGACCCGGAGAGAGTATGAAATAACCGATTCGCTGCAGTTGATGATGAACACCAAAGATGGCCTGCATTACCAGGAGGTTGAATCATGGCTTGACATGAGTTACCCGTGGGACCTGCTGCGCGGTAACGAGTCAATGCTGGCCAGGCTTGAAGCGCAGAACCTGGGCGAGGTGGAAGACAACGTGGTACTGAAGGGGCCGGTCGCCATCGGCAAGAACACGGTAATCAGGTCGGGCGCCTATATCGTCGGCCCGGTAATAATCGGCGAAGACTGTGAAGTAGGACCCAATTGCTATATCCGTCCCTCGACCGCCATTGCCGATGGCTGTCATATCGGTGCCGCGGTTGAGGTTAAGAACTCCATTATTATGAAAGGCACTAAAATCCCGCACCATAACTACGTGGGCGATAGTGTCATCGGCGAAGGATGCAACCTCGGTGCCGGCACTAAAATCGCCAACTTGAGGCTGGATAAAGCGAATATACGCATAGCCGGTATTGATTCCGGGAGGCGCAAACTGGGGGCAATAGTAGGCGACCATGTTGAAACCGGAATAAACGTCTCCATTAATGTCGGCAGCGTAATTGGTAATAATACCTTTATCGGGCCGGGGGCGGTGGTCAACGGGGTAGTTATGCCGGATTCTAAGATACTTTAAGGGGTGGTCTATGAAACAGGCAATTGTATTAGCCGCAGGCGAGGGACAGAGACTAAGGCCGTTTACCGTTACCCGGTCGAAGGCAATGCTTTCCATCGCGGATAAACCGATACTCCAGTTTGTCGTTGAATCACTGGCACAGAACGGCATCCACGATGTGATTCTGGTGGTCGGCTACCGGAAAGAGCAGGTGTACGACTACCTGGGTTCCGGAGAGAGGTTCGGCATTGATATTACCTACGTAACTCAAGAGACGCAGCTGG
Organism: uncultured Dehalococcoidaceae bacterium; assembly: GCA_964409485.1. Classification (GTDB taxonomy): domain Bacteria; phylum Chloroflexota; class Dehalococcoidia; order Dehalococcoidales; family RBG-16-60-22; genus JAFGPF01. The sequence goes on from CAYPDM010000022.1 coordinate 5,837, forward strand.
GTACCGCGCACGCCCTGTTGCAGGTAAAGGACATGACCGAGGATGAGTTTCTGGTGCTCTCCGGTGACAACCTGATAAAAGCCCATACCATCGCCGAATTTGTAAAGGTAGAGCCGGAAGCAGTGCTGGTGAAGAGGGTCAGCGACCCGGAAAGGTACGGAGTGGTCAATATTGAGGGCGGCGAGGTCAAGGACATCGTCGAAAAACCGAAAGAAGCGGTAAGTAACTTGGTCAATACCGGAATCTACGCTTTTACAAAAGATGTTTTTAAGTTTGCGGAATCCGTGCTGGATATCCCGGATGTCCTGAACAACATGATAGCGGAAGGTTATAATATCAAGGCTATGGAAACCGCGGGCACCTGGCTTGATGTGGTTTACCCGTGGGACATTATCAGCCTGAACGAAGCCGTCCTCCAGAACATTGATGTCAGCCTGGGCGGCACCATTGAGTCCGGGGCTTCTATAAAAGGAAAGGTCATGGTGGGTGAAGGTACGGTGGTACGGGCCGGCTCCTGTATCTACGGGCCGGTGGTAATCGGGTCGGGGTGTGATATCGGGCCGAATGTTTGCGTTATGCCGGCTACCAGTATCGGCGATAATGTCGTTATCTCCCCGTTTACCGAGATTAAGAACAGCGTTATCGGCAATGATGTCGCCATCGGCGCCGGATGTATTATAAGCGATTCCGTTATTGATAAAGGCTGTGTGTTCAAAGGGCGTTTTACCGCCATCGGCGGACATAGCGAGGTCAGAGTCAACGGTGAAAGCCCTTCGGTAAACGTAGGCGCCATGATGGGCGAGGATTGCGTTGTGGAAAGCAATGTCACGGCGCAACCGGGTGTGATAGTCGGTAATTACTGCCAGATACAGATATCCAGGGTGATAAACGGTCGCTTGCCGGACGGGAGCCTGGTATATTAAATAAATATATTTAGACGCTGCTGACATGCGGCGGCTTCGGGTAAGGAATAATTGAAATATGTGTGGTATTGTCGGTTATATCGGAGAGAAGAAGGCGCAGCCGATTCTTCTTAATTGCTTGAGCAAGCTGGAATACCGTGGTTATGATTCCTGTGGTATTGCCGTATTGGATGACGATATAAAGGTCTACAAAGATATCGTCAGGGTAAAATCCCTGACCAGGACATTACCGGCAGTGGACGGAACGGCAGGCATCGGGCATACCCGCTGGGCGACCCACGGCGAGCCGTCAAAAGTGAACGCCCACCCGCAGTCAGACTGCGCTGGCAGGATTGCCGTGGTGCATAACGGGGTCATCAATAACTTTCGGGAATTGAGGGAGAAATTGACTGAAGAAGACCACATCCTGGTCTCCCAGACCGATACCGAAGTCATACCGCACCTGATTGAGAAATATTATAACGGTGATTTTGAGGAAGCCGTGGGACTGGCTCTAAAGGATATCGACGGTTCTTATACCATGATTGCGCTGATGGCCGGTGAACCCCGGCTTATAGCTGCCAGAAAGGACAGCCCGCTGATTATCGGCATCGGCGACCGGGAAAATTTCATCGCCTCGGACGTGCCGGCCCTGCTGGATTATACCAGCCGTGTTATCTATCTGGAAGACGGTGATATCGCGGTGGTTACTGCTGATGCTGTAAAAATAAAGGAGAATGGCGCCGCTATCACCCGGGAAGAACATAAGGTACTATGGAATGTAGAGGATGCTCAAAAGGGCGGCTACGAGCACTTCATGCTCAAGGAGATACATGAGCAGCCCAAGGTGATACGGGATACCCTTGCCGAATATATATCGGCGGCAGAACCGGCGGCCGACCTTACGGGGGTCGAAGGAGGCAGTCTTGATGATTTGGTTATTCTCGCCTGCGGTACGTCTTATCACGCCGGACTTATTGGTAAATACATAATTGAAAGGCTGGTCGACGTGCCTGTAAGGGTAGAGCTGGCCGATGAATTTAACTACAGCGGCCAGGCATCGGCCAGAAATAAAGCTATTGTTATTACCCAGTCCGGCGAGACCACGGATGCCCTCAAGGCAATCAGGAAGTTGAAGGAAGCCGGCAGCCAGGTTATTGCCATTACCAATGCCGTCGGCAGCACGGCCAGCCGGATTGCCGACCGTACTGTTTATACGCGGGCGGGGCCGGAAATAAGCGTGGCGGCCACCAAGACTTTTATGGCCCAGCTTATCGCCCTGTACTGGCTGGCTTTACCCTATTCCAAAGTGGATATCAGCCGACTGGATGAACTCGTCCTGGAAATAAGGCAGCTGCCCGTTAAAGTACAAAAGGTACTGGATAATGAGGCAGCGATTGCCGATTGTGCCCGTTATCTGGCCGGGTTTGATAATATATTCTTCATCGGCAAGGGCATCAATTACCCGGTGGCTCTGGAAGGAGCGCTCAAGCTTAAGGAAATCTCCTATATACACGCCGAAGGCTATGCGGCCGGCGAGTTGAAGCACGGTCCTTTCGCCCTGTTGGGGAGCGGCACTCCGGTTGTGGCTATCGTGGCTCAAGACAACACCTGCGAGCCTATGGTGACCAGTATTAAGGAAATCAAGGCCAGGAAGTCTCCGGTGCTGGCAGTGGTTAGTGAAGAAAACGAAAACATGGAGGGACTGGCCGATTCGGTGATTACTGTGCCGCAGATTGACCCCCTGTTTTCGCCGGTGGTAAACTCGGTGGCGTTGCAGTTGCTGGCCTATTATGTCGCCAGGGAGCGGGGTTGCCCGATAGATTTCCCCAGGAACCTGGCAAAAAGCGTTACCGTAGAATAGCGGTCAAGTCATTTCTATCGGTATCGTGGTGAATCTCCGCTTGGCCAGTTTTTCGGCGGTTACCAGGACAGCTTCGGCATCATGGTTTAGTTGAGATACCAGCAGTATCATGGCTGGCGCCGGTATCTGCCGGGCGGCGGCCGTCATCGCCAGGGTCGCCGGGTGGCTCCTGGCTACCTCCTCGATAGAACGGTGCTCAAAATCGAGAATACCGAGTAGCCGCTGCGCAGGTTCGGAATCCGTTTGCTGAAGCTGCCTTATATTTCGCCTTATTTTAGCGATATTCGTTGGTTCCAGGTAACGGTGGGCGAATTTCACCACCTCGATTTCCCTGATCAGGGCAAGCGCCTGTCTAAGTACATCTATCGGTTCGATTACGGCGGTGTTGAGGACAATATTCTGTTGGTTATAGGCGGTCAGAGCGGTAGGTATGTTTTCACGTGTCAATGTCAGAGCAACGGTCAGCAGGTTGAAGGCAAGGTTATCGGCTGCCTCCGCGTCTGCTACCGATAAGTTTACGGCGATAATGACCGCCTGCTCTCCGGTTTCCTGGTACTCTCTTACTATGAGCTGGCTTAGCTTAAGGGTGTGTTTCCAGTCTATATCTCTTAACGGGTCGCCGGGCTGGTAGGTGCGGCTTTCCAGGTATTCGATACCCCGCCTCTGGTTTGCATAGGCTTGAGAAGACATATTGATTGGGGAAACGGCTCCCGAGCTGGTCTGTTCTAAATATTTCATGGCCAGCCATTCGGCGTATTTTGCCCTGGGGATTATGTGCAGGTTGAGCGGTTCAAGCAGCTGGTTTATCTGGATAAGACCGCGCGGGTCAAATGCCGATATCTGGAGCTGGGGGTGGGATTCTCCCGCCAGCGGCGGCGTGAAGCTTAATTCCAGGTTCGTATTACCTTCTTCCAGTATAGTTTGCTGTGGCGTAACCTGTGCCCAGGGAACGTTAAAACTAAGCTGGCTGTGCATTTTTACCCACGTTCGACTGGTCAGATTCAGGCGAGTGCTCCCGGTAGTGCCGACGATTATTCTCCTCATCAGGGTGCCGGCGGCAAAAGGGTGGCGGGGAATAGAGAACAGCACCCCTATCAATACCCAGAGCAGGTACAGTGCCAGCGTAATACCGGTGAACAACAGAACGGGTCGGTTAACCACCGGCGTTACAAGCATTACGGCCAGGGCTGCAATCAATATCGATGCGAAAGTATAGGTGGTGTTTCTTTCGCCTTTCCCTTTCATAAAAGCCTGCGTACGGCGGACGTTTTCTCGCAGATTTAGATCGAGCAGATACAGAGCGGGGCAGATGAGCGCGGTGGCTATAATCTGGGTGGTTGTCGGCCCGAGTGCCGTTATTTTTCCCAGGCACAGTTCCAGCGCCAGCGGCGCCAGAAATATTACTCCCAGGTTTATTACGATATTTAGCCTGGGAGCTTGCGGACGAAATACGGTAAACAGAATTGCCAGCAGCAGAACCAGCGACAGCACCATGTAAGGTAATGCCGATATTACAGCGGTTGCCAGTAAAACCAGCACTACATATATTTGGACTAATAACCGGGGTGATGCTCTACGCATGGTCTATTTTAGGTACGGGTACCTGGGTGGCTACCTCATTGATGATAAGCTCGGAACTGATATCCTCCATCTCGGCTTCGGGGCTTACCTGGAGACGGTGGGATAGGGTAGGGACGAGGATACTCTTTACATCGTCGGGAATCACAAAGTCTCGTTCCTGTAAGAAAGCCCTGGCCCTGGCGCCCTTCAGCAGGGCGATGCCGCCGCGTATGCTAAGACTTAGCACGATATCCTGATGGTGGCGCAGATTATCGATAATTTCCAGTATATAGTGGCGGACACTATCGGCGACATGCACTTTTTTAACATCCTGCTGGAGCGCTACTATATCCGCCGGTGTTGCTGCGGTAGTAATGTGCGGCTCGATGATATCATCGATATTTTGCAGAATCTTGTCTTCCTCTTCCAGAGTTGCGAGGCCGCTCCATGTCCGGAACATAAAGCGGTCGGTTTGCACTTCGCTTAGCTGCGATGTTCCGGGGCCGCCGTAAGGTACCTGGCTGGCGATAACTATAAACGGCTGGTCCAGCTTGTGTGTCTCGCGCTCGATGGTAACCTGCTGTTCCTGCATAGATTCGAGAAGGGCCGATTGCGTGCGGGGGGTGGTACGGTTCAACTCGTCCGCCAGCAGCACGTTGGCAAAGATAGGCCCCGGCATGAATGTAGCGCTGCCGTCACCACGATAAAGGTAGAATCCGAGTATATCGGAAGGCAACATGTCGGGAGTGCCCTGTACTCTCTTGAACGTACCGCCGATAGTATGAGCAAAAGTACGGGCAATGGTGGTTTTTGCCGTGCCGGGCAATCCTTCTATGAGTACGTGTCCCTCACTAAGCAAGGCCAGCAGAAGAAGCTCCTTGATATCATCTTTACCGACTACTACCTTGGATACTTCATTGATGATGTTTTTAAGTATTTCCTGCCCTTTTCCCAAGGATTTTGCCATTAACTTCTCCTTTTATAGAGTTTATCACGTTTGCCATATAGCAAGAAAGCTAGTGTTTTTATAATAACTAGGTGTCTATGTCATTTTCCCCCTTATTAAGCCATATCGGTATTAGAGCCAATATTATTACCGCCAGGACCAGGACCGCTGTCCCGGCAGGGGTGGATAACAGACGACGTGCTTGTTGCAGCCAGCTTCTGGTGTGGTAAAGCTCCGAGAATGCAAGGTGGGACTGGTCGATATAAAATGAGGATGATGTGTTCGCTATATTATTTATAAAGGTATCATTGTCTTCAATAGTATTCATACTGTTGATTAAGAGGCTGGGGTCGGAGACAAGTATTACCTGTCCCTGGTTCAATTTATGGCGTGAGATTACCGGTAGCGGACCCGCCGGTTCTTCGGCCTCACGGGCTCCGTTGCCGTTATAGTCGAGGAAGCTGAATGGAGAAGACAGGGCAAGTGCCATGTCGGCGGTGATATTGTTTAGACTGGTGGCGTGGTTTAAGACAAGATTATCTGTATTAGCGGTCAGGGGGTCGGGTCGAAATTGATGAATCTTCGGGAAATTCTTATTCACGTAATTGACCAGCGGGTCGAGGAGGACTTCCCCGCTGAAGCGTACCTGGAGCCCCAGGTATGTCAGTATCTGGTTGCCGTATCCGTAGTCGTCAGCTATTATCAGTCTTCCTCCCCGGGAGACAAAGCGGTTGAGCTGCCACAGCTCCGTAGATGTAAAGCTAAGGTAAGGGATAACGAGCAGAGTGGTTCCGTAAGGTGATGGAGTGAGATCGGAAAGTGAATCAAGCGTTTTAATATCGTATTTAGTCTGAACTTTATCAAGGCCGTTCCAGAAAGGGTTATCAACCCGGAAATCATCGTTCGATGGGAAAAACCACACGGCCAGAATCAGGGCGATAATCAGAGTCACGGCGATTATTATCAGGAATTTACGGAGTCCCATAGCCAAGCTCCTCATTAATGTTAAAAGCGAGCTTTTCAGCTCTGGCAGCGGTGTCCTTTTTCGGGCTTCGGGCAGAATAGAGAGCGTTCTCGGTTATATCTGTCAACTCGGCAAAATGGGCGGCAGCTATTGGTGAAGGCAGACTGGCGGTGGTAAGGAACTCTCGCAGGGTAGTATCCGGGGACATAATTACGCCGGAAAATTTCTCCACGACCGCGAGTACACTTCGGTAGGTTGATAATACCTGGCCTCCGATGCCCGTAAGCCCGGGGATTTTTACGGGCATCGGTATGTCCTTGGGTAGTACCGCGTTTTCCACCGGGGTCATTGCTGCTTCGGCGTGGGTTAACGTACGGCTTCTCCTGCGTACAAACAGCCACAACGCTGCCAGTATGGCGAGTATCAGACCGAGGCTTAACGGATTGATAGTAATTATCTGTCTTTTCACTTCGAGTATAAATCCGGGTGACTGCGGTGTATCGGCGGTTATAGTTATCTCCCGGATGCCGATCGGGGAAAAATCGTAGGTAGAATCGGCGGGGGTGGAGCTGACATAGAAAGGGTTGGTTGTCGGAGGCGCATCATCGGGCAGCACGCACGATTTAATGGTGCCCTGGAAACCGCCGTCGCTGCGTGAGGTGGCAGCAACCGATGCATCGTCAAGTTTAAGATTTACCTCGGCATCCATGACCGGTCCCAATTCGCTGTAAATTATTCCGCTAATTTCGATGTCCCCGGGAGTGAGAATGACGGAGGGTATCCGCGTATCGATATTTATCGGTAACAGGGAAACGGAGATACTCCTGTGGGCGGAAGCGCCGGCGTACCGACCCTGGGGACTTACGTCGATTGCCAGTTTCCCCTGGCCCGGTAAGAATTCATCGGGAGGCATTATCTCAAAGCTGAACCGGCCTGATATAGTCTCTGTAGTCAGCAGGGTATTATCCAGCAGCACTTTAGCGCTTCGCGGAATATTATCATTATCTGATGTAACCTCACCACTCACGGTAAACGGCAGACCCCTGTAAATTTTCAGGGGTACGGAGGCTTCGAGCACGGTCTGGTAGTACTCGGTGGTTACCGCCACCGGTGGGCTTATACAGGCCAGATAGCTATCCACGTCATTACTGGCAGGTGAATACACCGCGTTAACAGTCATATTTTCATCGTATTTATAAGGCAGCTCGATTGCAGCGGTATACAATCCATTCAATTTGGTAATGGCAGTAGCTAAAGTATAGTTGTCTGCGGTCAAAGATACTGTTTTCCCGATGAGCGAGCTGCCGTCACCGATGAGCTTGCCGGAAGCAGTCACGATGTCGCCGACATAAGCCGATTCCGGGTCAATGCTTAAGCTGACTTCGGTAGAAATCAACTGCTCTTTTTGTATATATTGCTCTGAAAGCTTCTGATGGAGACCTTCGAGCATATTGACAAGGTCGTCGAGTCTTACTTGACTTTCTTCAAGGCTTTTGTGAGCCTGGTTTAGCTGACTGGTAGCTGATGCTGAAAAAACGCCCAGTTTGTTACACAAGCTGTTGGTAGCCGTATCGATGCTGTTTAGCAGGGTATATACTTTCTTAATATCATTATCCGCGCTGTTGAACTTTTGTCTTAGTTCATAAATTTGATTGTTAGCCAGCAGGCCGGAAGCTTCATCAAGGAGCGCTTCGAGGTTACCCAGGGTGCTGAACAGGCTTTGCCATACTTCGTTGTATTGATTGATGATGAGCTGAACATCATCGGGGACATCGGCGTGCTTCAATTCATTAAGCAGGTCCCGGGCGTCCTGTTGCCGGCTGTTACCGGCCAAATTGATAACCCGGATGTAAGAGAGCAGAAGTCCGACTTTATCCGGTAATCCTGTGGCGTTCTCCGGGTTTTCGTGGGGGACCCGAACGGGTTGAGCGGAGATGGGTAGACCGGGATATATGACTCCCAGCATGGCTATTATGGAGAGCGTAATAATAAGTTTTTTCATAACTTGCCGGGTGTTTATTCAAATTCATGCCAGTATCCTGATGATTTGAAAGCACAGGGTAACGATGAAGCCCCCGAAGAGTATGGTGCTGACGTAAGCCAGTCCGCGACGGGCTTTTTTATTGATATATACAAATAGTTCTGTAATTAGCAGAGCTTCTATAATATACACTGTTAAATAAATATCCAGAGCATTCTGCCCGAAGGCGATCAGGATGACAGTGGTCAGTAACAGGATAAGGGCGACTGTTAAAATATAGCGATTATAGAGTCTCACCTGCCCACCTCAAGCTCGACGTAGTATTTCCCGTTAACCTGAAGCTCCCGGTTGATGGTCATCGGCTTGTTCCAGGCTTCTGCGGCTAAAGAAGCGGCCACGGTGGCCAGTGGGCTGCCCAAACACTGGTGTGACCAGGAAGAGCCATTTTCAAGGCGCGGTTTATATATTTCTATCTTGATGAGTTCGTTATCGAGATAAACTCTGGTGCTGTCAGCAACGCCGAGTCTGCCGGTAAGCAGCGAGGTAAGCGCCGATTCAAGCTCGTCCGGCGTGGCTCCCGGTTTTGATTCAAGCATACCGATGGCGGTACTCCCGAAGGTAGAAATCAAAAGGCCGATATCATCCGGGCTGGAGCCGTACCTGGCAATGAGTCGCTGGGGTAGTGCTTTTCTTATTTCAGGTCGTGAGCCATTAGAATGCAGCGGTATGAATGCCCGGGGGTATTTACTGGTCAGCGAAGAGGGGAGGTAGATAGCCTTGGTTTTAATGCCGAGTTCTTCAATAAGGGTAGCGATATTATCGATGCCGGTTTCCAACAGGAGGCTGCATACCTCGGGTGAGAGTTTGGGGATGGATTTACCCAGTGCTATGAGGATGAACGAAAGGATAAGCATGCAAATGCCCAGCGCGGTCAGCCAGACTAAATGAAAAACGAAGTAAGCCGGTAGAGATATGATGCTGCCAGCGATTAAAAGGCCAAGACCAACCCAGATGTAACCATTTTTGTTCGTCAAGTAAATTTTCCCTGCCCCAGAATGTGCTAATTGGCATCATTGTAATACCATATGTGACAAATGTCAAGTTTCCTGCCTGATTTCTCACAGATATTGCATAAAGCACTGTATTACATGGAGTAGCAGTTGTCAAGAGGGCAGGGCATATTTATCTGTGAATATCTTAAAAAGAGATTGCCCGGGCAATTATTGCCCGGGCAATTTTTTACAGTTGCCTGTTTTTTCAGGTAGTTTCGTTTATTAGTCTCTGCGGCGGAAGACCATCAGCCAGACTATTATGGCTACAATAATTACCACCGCGATGATGCCGCCGATGAGCCACCAGTTGGCTCCTTCCTCTGGAGCTGGTGTCGGCGCCGGTGCCGGAGGCGCGGGTTCAGGTGCTGGCGCTGGTGCCGGAGGCGCGGGTTCGGGTTCCGGTTCAGGAGCCGGAGGCGCGGGTTCAGGTGCTGGTGCGGGAGCCGGTTCCGACGGAGCAGCGACGGTCAATTCGCCGGATAATGCGTCTATGCTGATTGTGTAGGTTCCCGCCGCATCCGGTGAAACCGTAAAGCTTACTTCCTGGCTGGTATGGCCGTCCATGGTGAGCGTCTTGGTTTCCGCCACGGCATTATTAATCTTGAGAACGATGTCGTAGGTGCCGGAAATATCGCCGGTATTGGAGATGGTGACTTTTACCATCGACATCTTACCGGTTTCTATCGTTGACGGACCGATAATAAGGTTGCTGGCGGTGAAGGTGGCTGGTTCCATAGAAGCCATTACCGCAAAGGCCGTGAAGTGGCTAACCTTTCCGCTGATGGTGTTATTGACCGTATCCACGGTAATACCTTCAAGGACGACCCACTCGCCGGCTGCGGAATCGTAGAATGCGATGCTCAATTCAGCCTCATCGACTCCTTCAGGCAGGCTTGCCGGGTCATAGTCGAAGGTGAGGGTGATTGGCGGATCGAAGGTAGCCCCTGCGGGTCCGAGGTCATAGGTCAGGCCGATAGTCGACGACTGCGCAGGTGGTGCCGGAGGCGCCGTCATTGGTTGAATGGTAATCTTGGATAACGACTTGCCTGTCTTGTCTTTGCCGGTAACACCCCGGGCAATATCCAGCCGTACTTTCTTATTAGCTGATGTGGCCTTTACATCTTGTATGAATTTACCTGAATTGGTTACAGCGCCGTACAGGTAGGTATTACCTGAAGATGATACGGCACCGCCGCCGCCTCCGCCGCCTCCGCCAGCTGCCGCTTCGGATAGCGTGAATGTGTCACTGGATTTGGTGAACGTTGTACCGCTGCCAGGGGTCTGGGTGGAGGTAGTTAGTATGGTATCAATCTGATAGCTGCCGGTCGGCCAGCCCGATGGCGGTGTCCATGAAATAGTATAGGTAATATACGTGGTGCCCGTGCCGCCCTGGTAGCCGTATCCGCCACTCGAGGGTGGGGTAAAGCTATAACCGGTGGATTCCCAGGTGACGTTACCCGCGGCAGTGAAGTATGCCCAGTGGCCTTCGGCAGCGGCGGACACGGTGGCTGTGCCGCTGCCAGTGCCTTCGGACGGGTTATGAGAGGCGGCAATGCTGGTCCCCATCGGCAAACTGGCTAAAGTAGCTTTATAGGTAGTGGGGTAGAGTACATTATAAATGAGTACGGAAACCCCCTGTAATGGCAGATGTTCGTAGTCTTCAACACTTACTTTGACGTAAAAGGTATATGTACTGCCGAGAGTGCCACCCGCAGGCTGGTTGGGGTATTCAATCTGTAACGCCTGCGTGGGTGAGGCATACCAGATTGAAAGGGCAACGACTATCACCAGGAACACGGGCAGCGCCAGCCGATATAAGCCCTTAAGCGGAAGGGAGACCTTTGGCAAAGTCGGCATTTTTATTCCCGTAGCCTTAGACCTCTTGGCCTGTTCGGCGCGAAGCCTCTCCCGTGCCTTCCGGTCCTTCAATATCTCGGCGATATCAGAAGGTATTATTCCGGCAAGAGCGAGCATTTCGTCTTTATCATAGTTCAGGACCTCGGCAAGATGCCTTATTACCTTTTCGCTGGGAGGTGGCAGGGCGCCGTTTTCTATTTTACTAAGGTAGGTGAAATTAACACTGACCTTTTCGGCCAGGTCCCGGAGGGTCAGGCCGGCTTTTTTCCTGAGTTCCCTAAGTTGAACCCCGAATTTTTTATTGCTGTCCATAATAAACTCCCAAAATATAACATCAGGTTATGCTGCAGATATTATTATAAGTAATGTTGAGTAGAAAGTCAAGCCCTTTTTGGGTAAATATTGGACATTATGGCAAAATATGGTAAAAATTAACATTTGTTGAGTAAAAAATCAATGTTAAAATGATTCAGTTGTATGGCGTTTTTTCAATATCGTTTTAACTATTTATTTTGTTGAGTAAATTATCCATTCGGGAGTTTTAGGAGATAACGGAATGAGAGTTGCCATAATCAGGTGCCTTGGGTTGAATTATTGAAGTATGGTAAAATTTGAAGATATGGTTATCAAGACGGTAGTGACCAACAGGAAGGCTTACCATAACTTCCATATAGGTGAAAAAATAGAGGCGGGAATCGCCCTTACCGGCTCGGAAATAAAGTCGATAAGGGATGGCAGGGTAAGCCTCGGAGATGCCTATGTGAAGCCGGAAAACGGTGAACTGTGGCTTGTAAATGCGCATATAGCCCGCTATCAGGCCAGCAGCTACATGAGCCATGAACCCACCCGGCCCAGAAAATTACTGCTGCATCGCAAAGAAATTAATAACTTAAGTGGTAAAGTGGCAGAAAAGGGGCTGACCCTGGTGGCTACCAGATTATATCTAAAGGGGAGTATCGCCAAGGTGGAAGTAGCCCTGGCTAAAGGTAAAAAGCTTTACGATAAGCGTGAATCTATCAGTCGACGGGAGGCGGATAGAGAACTGGCCAGAACGGCGAAAATGCGTTAAAATATTTATAGAGGAGAGGTAATTCTTAGTATCCTCGATAAGTGGGGACGCGCGGGTTCGACAGGGGAAGTAGGTTGCAGGATCGCAGGTTGAGGTGCCACTATCTCATAAAACAGGTGGCAAAGAACAAATGCCGAACCAGTAATGGTTGCAGCCTAAAAATTAGGTTGCCATCCAACCTGCCCCCACCCTGACGGGACGGGATTGGGTGCCGAAAAGTCGGGGTGCCATCGCCCCCACGCCGGTAAGGGCGATGAAAGTTTTACCGGCTGGCCTGGCTTAACTCGGTCAGTTGAGGTGAGTCGGGTGAGACTAAAGAGCTGACTAAACCTGTAGCATATCCTGGGCAGCTTCTTCTGGACGGGGAGTTCGACTCTCCCCCGTCTCCACCAGGTAATTTGAAGACGTTAGTAATTGCTAGCGTCTTTTTTTTATAAACAAAAGTCGTTAAGTTGCATTTCAAGAACTAGCACGTTTATCATCTCCTTGGGGCTGGGAAGTAATGAGAAAAGCAAAAAGAAAAGCCTCCCGAGAGGGAGGCTTCTGACACTAGCAAAGGTGCTAAATGCCAGTTAATTATGCAGTGCCCGTCCTAAGGCCCGGTGTATATCCGCGGTAAAACGTTTAGAGATATCCGCGTCGGGAACGAGCATATCAAAAGCATGACAGCCGCCGGGGTAAACATGAAGCTCGGTGGAGACACCTGCTCCCATCAATCTCCGTGAATAATCGATATCTTCCTGGGCGAATAAATCAAGGTCTCCAACCGTGATGTATGCCGGCGGAAGCCCTTCCAGATTAGTAGCTCTGTAAGCAGCCGCATAGCAGGGAATTCCCTCTCTCCCTGGCTCACAGCCGAGGTAGGAACGCCAGCCGATTAAATTATTTTCCCGTGTCCAGAAAATAGTATCGGGTAAGGTCTTGCTGGCAGGAATTACATTACAATCATTAATCATGGGATAAACCAGCAGTTGAAAAAGGGCTTTAACTTCGGCCCGGTCACGCGCCAGAATAGCCAGCCCGGCAGCAAGCCCGCCGCCGGCGCTCGCGCCGCCAATCGCCATACGGGACTGGTTTACTCCCAATTCTTCGGCATGGGCCGACAGCCATTTTAATGCCGCATAGCAATCTTCCAGCGGTGCCGGATAAGGATTCTCCGGGGCTAAACGGTACTCTACCGATACGACAACGCAGTCTCCGGCCAGCGCGAACTGCTTTGCCGTAAAATCTTCCTGGTCGATATCACCGAGCATATAGCCGCCCCCGTGAATCCAGAGCAAGGCGGGGAGCTGACCAACCTGTTTTTCAGGCCGGTAGATTCTAACTGTGACGTCCGGAGAATCCTTTGGTCCTGGAATCGTCCGGTCTTCGGTGATGACGCCGGGAATAACCGGCATCTGCATTTTCATAGCCGCCATCATTTGCTGGGAAGCGGCGCGGGCGGCGGGCAGATTATCGAAAGTCATTGGCGGCATCTGGTCTAACATCATCTTGATGGGCTCTTTTAGTTCAGGGTCTAATAATTCAGTTAAGTCACGGTTCATATATTACCCCTAACAACCCTGTTCACTTCTATAAATGATGTCGTCCTGAATTTCCGGAGAAAGCATTACAAAATAGGCGCTGAAGCCTCCCACTCTAACCACCAGGTCTCTATGTTTTTCAGGATGTGTTTTGGCATCGAGCAGTTCCGCGGTGTCAACTATGTTGAACTGAATATGCGACCCGCCATTCCTGAAGAATGTATCGGTGAGTAGCGCCAGTTTTTCCCGGCTCTCCGGGCTTTGCATGACGGTTCCTGAAAACTTTTGGTTCAGACATGAAGCGTAGGATTCTTTAAAACCCGCTTTGAGCGCCGACCTGATTACACCGGTGGGTCCAAGCTTATCCATTCCTCGCATAGGGGATATCGAGCCGTCGTTTAACGGCTCCTTTGATTTACGTCCGTTGGGAAGTGCGCCCACGCCCAGACCTCCAAAATAATGCCAGGATAATCCCTCACGGGAGATTTTGCAGGGTACATCAAAGGGGTTTTTATATGACATGATTACGCTTCCGGAAAATTTTCCTACGTCACGAACCATAAAATCGGCCTCATCTATATCATTACCGAACTTTGGCGTCGCCAGGCACATCTGTCTTATTTCCTCGCCCCTCTCGCCCTCGAAGTTGGTATCAAGGGCATTCATGAGTTCATCCATGGTTAGTTTTTTCTCGTCGAATACCAGTTTCTTGACAGCCGTGAGAGAATCCGCCGTGTCCACAATGGCCCGGTCACTGATACCATAACTGTGGTCCGCGTCTGTAATAAGGATGTCCTGCCCTTTCTCCATACATCCAGGTCCGGTAATACAGGAATTAAACGGAAAACGCAGATACCGCGGTTCAACACTCTGGGCCAGGGTACCAAGCCACAAAACTCGGTTGACAACAAACTTATACTGTTTTTTAAATGCTTCGTACAGGGCTTTAAAAGTATTTAAGTCCCGCGGGTCGCCGACATCAATACCGACCTTTTTACCGGTGATTTGCGATACCCCTCGGTGAAGCGTAAGGTCCAGAATAAACGCTACGTTTACTGCCCCTTTGCCTTCACTGCCGTTATGATCGACTTTAGTTGGAAGAATCGGTGTCACACAGCCTTGGCCGTACCAATCTCTCGCAACCTCTACAGGCGTCCCGTCATTTATAAAGCTCGCTACAACACGATCACTGTTTTCAAACAGGGGGATGCCGCCTTTTGTCTTTACATTGGTCTCCAACGCCTTAAGCAGTAACCGGCGAGGTGTTTGCGAGTGCCAGTTAAGAAGGACAGTCGGCGATGATAGTCTGATCAGTCCTATCATATGGAGAACAAGATAGCTCAATGCATTCGAGGCGTCTTTGCCGTTTCTGTCTACACCGCCGATATTTATACTGTTGATGCTGTAACTGAACTGGTGGGTTTCCTGCTGTGTTTTACCGACCGGCACCACGACTTTCATGCCCCAGAGCGTTAAAGTGCTGCCCAGCAGTTCCGCGGCTCTTTCCAGTGTTAACTGCCCCTCCCGGAGGTCTTTTTCAAAATAGGGCCTCAAGTACTGGTCAATTCTGCCGACTAATAGAGGATACATTGCCTCCAGCCCTCTGCCAACCATTATGAAGTTCATGCACTGAAGGGCTTCATGGAACGTGCGTGCCGGGTTCTCCGGTACATGTTCACAAATCCCGGCGATCTCAATCAGCTCGCTTCGTCTTTCGGGGCTGGACTCTTCATCGGCCTTGCAGCGTGCGAGTTCGGCGTATCTATGGGCATTATTTATCATCGCCTCACAGACGATAATTGCCGACTGCCAGAAATAGAGCTTGTTTATATCGGTCTCTTTCATTTCTTGAAATCGCTGGAGACCGGCTTCAGCTTCTTCAATCATACCGCGCATGCCTTTTGATAGCACTTTCTCCCACATCGCTTTATTAGTTACACCCGGAAAGTACCCGGAATCCGGAGTAGGGTCGCTGCCTTTTGCGTCAGATATATCCTGCGCCCACGTGCCCACCACGGAATACCAGGCATCTTTGACATGGTCCGGCGCCGTCTTCCCGGCGAAAAAACGGGAGCATTCCCTTAATACACTCTTCTCTTTTTTTGCCTGAAATACCATCGCTCGGCTCAAGCTATCTCCCTCGTCCCAGAGCCCGGGAATACAGTCTCCGGTTTCATCCACAAACACCGGACCGCCGATAAGGTGTTCCGTTTCCCGTCCCACCACTATATCAAAATCGTGGATAGCTATGGGGGCACCTTCGAGCACTTTCTTGAACAGTTTGGCGCGGCGGAGTTCGATGTCTTCTCCCTCCGTCTCCTTCCAGGACTCCATCGCCAATCTGGCCCGGTCAACGGAAATTATCCTCGGAGCGCTGAACATCGTATCTTTCAGATGAAAGAGACGACTGCTTAGTTGTAAGTTGTCAATCCTTTTTAGCATAGCTTCATCGGTATCCAGCTTGGTAACCATAATCTCCTCCAATTTAATAGCGGCAACACGAGTGATCTTTTTCCGTATTTAATTTATATCATCTTGATATCATACATATTATACCACTGTCCTTGAATATATTTTTTATTGATTCCAAATGCTCCGGCTCAGGAGAGGGAACCTGGGAGAGAAGATATTGCCTATCCAGAGCTTCATATTTCCCTTTTCCCCAGCCGTGATAAGGCATTAATTCAATACGAAGGGCATTATTTCCCAATCCATGTAAAAAATCCGCCGTTTCCTTGATGTTTTGCATATCATCATTAATGCCCGGAATCAAAGGCATCCGGAAAAGCGTTTCTACCCTGCTTGCGGCTACAATCTTTGCGTTGGAAAGTATCAGACTATTCGGCTTGCCGGTATACTGGCGGTGTTTTTCAGAATTCAGGTGTTTGAGGTCGTAGAGTACATAATCGGTGTAAGGGAGGACCTGTCTCAAAGCGGACTCGGCGGCATACCCTGATGTCTCCACGCAGGTGTGAATGCCGGCCCGACGGCATTTTTCAAACAGGTCGCACACAAATTGCGGCTGCAGGAGGGCCTCTCCACCGGAAACTGTTACTCCGCCGCCCGATGCCTGATAAAACATTTTAT
>CAYPDM010000023.1:0-22609 GCA_964409485.1 uncultured Dehalococcoidaceae bacterium
AGCTCGGCGATTTATACCTCATCGAGGCGGAGCGCGGCTGCCAGCGCGGCTGCCGTTTCTGCCTGGTAAATACCGCTTTCTCCCCCATGCGCTTTCGCTCCGTGGACAATCTCCTCAAACAGGCAAAGGACGGCTTGAGCCGCCGCCGGCGTATCGGCCTGGTGGGCCCGGCCGTTACCGACCATCCCCGGATAAACGAACTGCTGGCCGGACTTAACGAGCTAAGGGCTGAAATTTCAATAAGTTCTCTAAGGATAGGCTCTATTACCACGGATATCCTCGACCCGCTGGACAAAGGCAAGACACAGTCCATCGCCATCGCCCCCGAGGCCGGCTCGCAGCGACTCCGCGACGTGATAAACAAGGGTGTTTCCGAAGACGAAATTCTGAAAGTAGCCGACGAAATTGCCGGCCACCGCTTTACCCATCTCAAGCTCTATTTCATCGTCGGCCTGCCGACCGAGACCGACGAGGACATCGAAGATATTGTAAGACTGTCTCTGGCTATCAAAGACAGGCTGGACCGTAAACATGGTGGTATCCGCCTCACCCTCAATGCGGCCCCCTTCGTGCCCAAGGCGGGTACGCCTTTCCAGTGGCTCCCCATGGCACCGCTGGACACGCTGACGGACCGCCTGGCGATATTAAGCAGCACCCTCCCCCTGAAAGGCGTCAAGCTCAACGAGGAAAGCCCCGCCTGGAGCCATGTCCAGGGAGTCCTGGCACGCGGCGATGAGAAATTGGCCGAAGTCCTGGCGAACATGGAAGAAGTGTCCCTGGCCGGCTGGCGCAGCGCCGTTGAGGCCTGCAACCTGGATATTGACTATTACGTCAATCAGAGATGGGACACGGAACAGAAACTGCCGTGGTCTGTGATAGATTCCGGCATGAAAACTGACAGATTATGCGAGGAATTGGAGAAAGCATTAGGTGAGTGAAATAAATACATGTAAACGACTTAAAAATGTTATTATAATCAATTAAAAGGTATTGACATTGTGTGACATTGTGTTACAATATAGTTGTAAAGAATGAAAATAAGTGGACTAGAGTGGGATGATATCAATCTTGAACACATCATTGGTAAACACAATATCAGCCCTCAAGAAATCATGGATATATGCTTTGGTCCACATTACGCATGTACTGTAAAATACAAGAGGAAAGCAGTTTATGGGCAAGCTACAAGTGGTAGATATTTAATGGTTGTATTGAAACGATTATACGACAATGTTTTCAGGCCAATAACAGCCCGTGGTATGAAAAAGGAAGAGAAGAGAAAATATCATAGTATTATGGGACAGGATTAGTAAAATGACACGTAAAAATACACAATATCTGATACCTAAATTTAATAATCTAGCGGAAGAAGATAAGTTCTGGCAATCTCATAGTCCACTAATAGAAGACTATGAGGGAAAAGTCCAGAAGAAGAAACAAAATAGAGCCTCATTCCTGTCTATAAGATTGACAGGAGAAGAGTTAGCTCAACTAAGACAACGCTCTCTTCATTATGGTTTAGGACCGTCTACTTATGCTCGACAAATTCTCATCCAGGCATTGGAATCAGAAACGGGCTATACACCGCCTGATTTATTATTCCGAATGTATAGCTTGTGTAATGTTCCTGATGAACGGAAAGAGGAGTATTACAAGCAACTGCAACAATTATTAAATGGTTATCGTAAAATACAGGACGAATTTGCTAAAACATTGATGGAATTATATGATCCAAATCTGATAAATCAGACGGATAAACCAGAAATACTACATATAAAAGAGTCAAAGCACACGTAAAATAATGCTAAGACCACTGGTATTCATAAACTGAGAGAACCCCACCCTGCCCCTACTGCCCCAGCAGCTCCGTCACCACCTCGTTGATTTCTTTCCCGTCCGCCTTGCCCTTGAGTTTGGGCATCAGTTCCTTCATCACGTTGCCCTTATCGCCGGGGCCCTGCGCCCCCACCGCCCCTATCGCCTCCCGCGCCGCCGCCGTTATATCCTCGCGGGACATCTGCTCGGGCAAATAGCTCTGAAGGATGGCCATTTCCGCCGTTTCTTTATCCACCAGGTCCTGCCGGTTACCCTGCTTGAAGGCGTCGATGCTCTCCTGGTGCTTCTTCACTTCCTTGGCGATGATTCCCAGAATATCGGCATTTTCCAGGGTGGATTGTTTGGCTTTTTCGGCGTTGTTAACCGAAGCCATCAGCATGCGGAGAGTGTCCTTTTTGACTACATCCCCGCTCTTCATCGCCCCTTTGATAGCGTCGGTTATGCTGCGTTTGAGGTCTGCTTCCTGCTCCATGATAACCTGTTTTCCCGTTCTAAGTCGGCTTTATCTAAAATGTGCGCTTGTTAACGCCGAACCATTCTGGCGCTCTTGGCGGCTCCGCGTTTCTTGGCCGCCTTCTTACGCTTGCGCTTGATGCTCGGTTTCTCATAGTGTTCCCGGCGCCGCAGTTCCGCCAAAATACCGTCCTGCTGCACCTTTCGGTTGAACCGTTTGAGCAAACTATCAAAGCTCTCTTCGTCTCCAGCTGTAACTTCAGCCAATGAGCATCACATCCCTTCCAAATTATATATCCCAATATTATAGGGGGCGCCGTTCGCTCTGGCTCAACCCCCAAAATTAATCAAGGCCCGTGTGCCTGATAAAAGAAATTAAACACACCATAATATTGTAAATGTCCAGAAGCGTCCTGTCAAGATAGACAGCCTGCGTATTGATAAGCATTACCCCTGCTCTATTCTCCTCATTATCTCGACGGCGGCCACCAGCCCGGATGCGGATGCCTGCACCAGCCCCCGGCTGACCCCCGTGCCGTCGCCGACGGCGAACATGTTGCGGATTTCCGTCTCCAGGCAGGCATTGAGCTGCGGTCGAACAGAATAGAACTTTACCTCTATCCCGTATAGCAGGGTATCCGGTGAAGCTATACCCGGCGCCAGCTTGTCCATGGCCATCAGCATCTCTATCAGACCGGTAAGGTGGCGGAAGGGAAGCGCGAAACTCAAATCGCCCGGCGCGGCGCTTTTTAAGCTGGGGCTGACCTTGCCTTTTTCAATACGCGCGGGAGTGGAGCGCCGACCCTCCAGCAGGTCGCCGAAGCGCTGTACCAGCACCCCCCCTCCCAGGAGATTCGCCAGCCTCGCCAGGTACTTGCCGTAGGCAATCGGCTCGTGAAACGGTTCGGTAAAATCGGTGCTCACCAGCAGGGCGAAATTGGTATTCTTACTCTTCCGGCTGGCATAACTGTGCCCGTTGACCGTCACTACAGGGTCGGTGCCGCCGGTTGACTCCATGATAACCTCGCCGGCGGGGCACATGCAGAAGGTCCGGATACGGTCGTTAAAGCTCTGCGACATATATTCCAGCTTTATCTCATAAAGCGCGTCCGTCATTTTTTTCATCACCGTGGCCGGCACTTCCACCCTCACACCGACATCTATGGGATTACGATGCATGGTCAGCTTTAGTCTTTCGGCTTCGTGTGATAACCAGTCGGCCCCTTCCCTTCCCGGCGCCAGTACCAGGTACCTGCAATAATACTTTTCGCCTTCCCCGGTTTCCACTCCTTTAACGGCGCCGTCTTTCACCAGCACCCTGGATACCATCGTATTCAGCTTGAACTCCAGGCGCGGCGCCAGGTAGTCCCGCATGTTCTTGAGCACATTAAAGCCATTTTCTGTCCCCATGTGGCGCACCGGGGTGGGTATCAAACGCATTCCGGCCTCGCCGGCCTTTCGGCCTATTTCCTCGATGGCGCCGTCTTCGCCGTAAACCTTCTCCGAAGCCCCGAACTTGAGGTACAGCTCGTCCACGTACTTAATCAGGCCGGCCGTGTGTTCGTTATCCAGGTACTCCCCGAGATGCCCGCCGACCTCCGAAGACAGCACCAGTTTGCCGTCGCTAAACGCGCCCGCACCGCCCAGTCCGCAGACCAGATTGCACGGCTGACACTCCACGCAGGTACCCCCCGTGTCCCGCACCGGACACCGCCGCTGGCTGATATCCTTGCCTTTCTCAATAAGGAGAATATTCAGTCCTTCAGCCTGGGCAAGCTCCAGCGCCGCGAAGATACCGGCCGGGCCCCCGCCAATGATGATGACATCATAATGGTTTTTCATTTCGCCGTATTTTTCCCCCGGACACATTAAAAAGCCGAGACGGACTATCCGATAAGAAACGCCTCTCAGCTTTCATTTAATTCTGTTTATATTATACCTTTACAGCCGTCATAATTATATCTTTGGTACGGCAGACCGTCAAGAAGCTATAATTCACTTACCAAATAGCCAAAATATGGACAGAATGCCCAGAATGAGTATATTAAAGGGTTGACATTTGCCAATTGGCAAATTATAATTAATATGCTATGGATTACGCAAATAATGATTTAGGTAGAATAATCAAGCAGCAGAGGATAACAGTACCGTTAACTCTGCAGGAACTTGCCTCTGAATCCGGCGTTTCTTCATCTCACCTGGGACGCATAGAAAGGGGCGAGCGCTTTCCATCGGCACGGATTTTACGCAAAATCGCCAGGCCGCTTGGCTTTGACGAGGATGAGTTGTTTACCCTGGCCGGCTTCCTCTCCCCCCAAACGCCCGGCGTAGCCGAGGAAAGCAGTACCCGCTACAGCGGCCGCCAGCTAGACCCCTACGTCGCCAGGATGCTGGCAGAAGAGCCGCCTGAAGTACAGCGCTCCGTCATCGGCATCTTGAGCCTCCTGAAAAGCATTGCCAGGGGCATGGTAAAATAGAACCGGCCCGGTTACGGTACCATCTCCTTAAGAGGTAAGGGGGTATCTTTCTCCGCGGCGGGCGGCACTTGATACGCAGCAGAAAACGTGCTACATTAAATTTAAATCAACCGCGTTCAGGTAAAGGTGCAGGAAGAATAGCCCCTATGGAAACCAAAGAAGAGGAATGGCTAAGATTCATAGATACCCTAAGCCATGAACTTAAAACTCCCCTGACCTCGATCATCGCCGCCGGCGGCCTGCTGGCCGAGGAACTCGAAACCACCGCCGATGAATCTTCCCAGAAGCTGATTCAGACTATTATCCGCAACGCCAATACCCTGGAAACGCGACTCGCCGAACTACTGGATATCGTCAAGACGGGCAGCGGCAAGCTGATGCTCGAGCTTGAGCCGGTTGACATGAAGTCGCTCGTTCTCGGCACGTGCCTGCAAATGAGCCCCCTGCTCCGCGGCAAGCAGCAAACGCTGAACACAGACCTGCCGGAATTTATCCCCATCATACACGGAGACGGACAGAGGCTGGAGCAGGTATTGCTCAATCTCCTGACTAACGCCGCCAAGTTCACCCCGGAAGAGGGTACTATCACCGTACGAGTCCGAAAAGAGGACACCGGCCTGGTGGTAGGCGTGCATGACGACGGCATCGGCATCGCTAAAGAACAACAGGATAGACTATTTAAACCGTATAGTCGTTTGAGCTCCGACAGGCAGCGCCACCCGGGACTGGGCCTGGGGCTTGCCCTCTCCAAACAGGTAGTCGAGCTTCACGGCGGCAGAATCTGGGTGGATAGCGAACCCGGCAAAGGCAGCACGTTCTCCTTCTTTATCCCGCGGCGGGCCGCAAAACAGCCCATATAATGCTTAAAGGAGTATAATGAAGGTTCTGGTTATAGAAGATGACCCCGGGATTATAGAAGTCGTCTCTCTCTGCTTCCAGCTGCGCTGGAGCGGCACCACGGTGATATCCGCCGACAACGGCCAAAAGGGCATCGAACTCGTAGAGAATGAAAGCCCTGATGTAGTTATCCTGGATATCGGCCTGCCCGATATGGACGGATACCAGGTATTAAGAGAAATACGCCGCTTCGCCGACGTGCCCATACTCATGCTCACCGTCAGGGGCGAGGATACGGATGTCGCCAAGGGACTCGAACTCGGCGCCGACGATTATATTACCAAGCCCTTCAGCCATATCGAACTGATAGCCCGGGTACAGGCGGTCCTGCGCCGCGCCCAGGGACTGGCCATAACCGATGAAGAACGCCCCTTCACCAGCGGCAAGCTATCCGTAGATTTTAACCGCAATGAAGTCCTCATAGACGGCGAGCCGGTTAAACTCACCTCGACCGAAAGAAAACTGCTTTATTACCTTATACGTAACGAAGGACGCATACTCTCCCACGAAAGCCTCCTTACCAAGGTCTGGGGAGACAACTATGTCGATGCCAGGGACCTGCTCCGCGTCCACATCCAGCACCTCCGGCAGAAACTCGAAGATAGCACCGAATCGCCCAATATCATCGTCACCGAGCACGGCATCGGCTACAAATTTATCCGCCCCGCCGGCGGTTAAAATCCCCTCCTCCCCACCAGCCCCCGTGCCCGCCCCATTCAACCTTATATCACCCCCGTATTACCCCGCGTTCCCGCCTCCGGCGTCACTCGTAAAACCCCCTTGTATTCTTTACTAAAAGTTTACGGTATCTTTATAAAATCTTTATGATTCTTAGACGCATCTTTATGAACCTGTGTCACAATGGAAATAGTTCAAAAGTACTAGGACTCACCAGAGAAACATAAAAATGGAAAAAGTAAAAGTATTTCTATCAGACCCGCAGGTTCTTTTCCGTGAAGGCATACACTTCATCCTCTCGGGTGAGGATGATTTTGAAGTCATCGGTGAGACCACCAGCAACCAGGAAGCTTTTAAACTCATTGAATCCAATCCTCCCACCATAGCTATCTTGAGCATGCAGGACGCTAAAACCGGCGGCGCCGAGATAACCCGCCGCATCAAGCGCAATCTCCCCTCTACTGCAATAATTCTGACCCTGGATAAAAAAGAGGAGACAAACCTATTCGCCGCTATTAAGAGCGGGGCCAGCGCCTGCATCACCAAAGACACCGACCCCGAATATCTCCTCGATGTCATCAGGGTAGTCGCCCAGGGCAGCCAGCCTATCATGGAAGAACTGCTCCTCCCCGGACTGGCCTCGATGGTTATCGCGGAGTTCGAAGACATAGCAACCCTGAACGAACAGCTCGATAATATTCTCGCCACCCTCACCCCCAGGGAGACCCAGGTGCTGACCTCCATCGCCGAAGGCAACACCATCGAGCAGGTCGCCGCCAAGCTGGACGTAACCGAAGAAACTATCCGGCGCAACCTTCGGCTGATACTGAACAAGCTTACCAGCAACGAACAGGCAAGGGCCGTCATTGAAGTTACCCAGAGAAGCCTGCCCGCCATCATCCGGGGCTCGGGTAAAACAAACGGCAAAGCCGCAGAATATGTTACCAAGGCAGAATTTAACGAATTTAAAGATACCTTAATGGAACGCTTGAAATCCTTTATAGGTGAATTAGCCTGAAACGGCAATTGTGTATGAAAGGGAGGCTGCATATGTAAATGATACAAACAATTAGTCGGTTGGCAATCCGGTTGTCCGGGCAGACAGGAAAGCCGACCGCTATAAAGGCAGTATAAACAGTCAAACTTAAACTAACTAACACTAAGGAGGAAAACAAAAAATGGTCGAAATTAGATATGGTGACCAATTCGAAACCACTGACCTGGCTGGCCGGACCGTAAGTGAGGCCCGCGAACATTTCAAGTCTGAACTTGGCATCCCGGATAAAGCCACCGCGAAGCTGAACGGCGGCAAGGTCAAATCGAGCGCCGAGCTCGATACAGTACTCAACGACGACGATAAACTGACTTTCGCCGTCTCCAGAGGCAAGGGTGCCTATCTCGTTGGCGCTCTGCTCCTGGCCCTGGCAGTAACCGGCGGCGTCTTCGCCTACGGCTGGATTAACGCCACCACCACGATTACTGCCTCCACGACAGCCGCGAACTTCGCCGATGTCTATGCGGCAAACGCAACCGTAACCGGCTGGGCTGCTTACGGTAACACCAAAGGAAACATCCCCGCCAGCGACCTGTTCTACGTCTGCCCCGGCGCCTATCCCGGCGACCTGATTATCAGCGTCGGTATCGGTAATGCCGCGGACCTCTCGGAAGAGTACCGCGTCATCTCCCTGCAGTTGGAAGTGGTGGACTCCGCTAATACCTCCAATAACATCGACATCAGCGGCGGCCACGGCGCCGAATGGGTCCTGCTTAACCTGAACAACGGTACGGTAGATATGTTCCCGGATGAAGGCACCGCCAACATGACCGTCAGGATTAAGGACGGTTTCTACATCGCCCATGCCAAGGGGCATGGCGCCATAGCTGGCAGCGCCTCTCCGGAACTGTTCTGTGAAGTCGCCCAGAAAGGGCTCTAATACTCTGATATAACGTGGTAGGTAGGGTGGCAGGACTTAGCACCGCCACCCTACCCACCCCAAAGGAAAACAAGGAAACTTGAAAATCGTCGGTAGCACGGAATGAAGTAAGGATAATGAAAAAGAAACTGGTATTTATAGGAATGGTATTACTCGCCCTGGTGTTGACCACCGGTACCTTCGCTTACACCTATACCAACTTCAATACGACAACACTGGATGCTACCATTGCTGACGCCGTCTGGACCACCTACCAGCCGTCGGCCAATCAACCAAACTGGAGCAGCATCCTGCCCGAGGGCGAGTATAATTCCGAAATCCTGGTACCGGTTGCCGCTGGCGATGACACCGATCTACCCACCCAGTACCCCGGTTCCGGAGAACACTGGGATAAAGTGGACGACCAGCCCGACCCTGATGACAGCGATACTTACGTATCCACCCAGACTTCCAAACAGTGGGAAAAAGACCTTTACAACCTGAGCGATTACGCGGGAAGCGGCGGCGATGATACGATAACCGGCGTTACCGTCTATTTCCGTTACGCCGCCGGGGGCGATTACGACGTACGGGCTATAGCCGAGATAAAAACATACGACGAAGCTTTCTCGGGGCCCACCGTAACTCACTACGGCACCGATTTTACAACCGAGTCATGGGAATGCCTGGTCAACCCGGTTACCGAAGAACCGTGGACCGGGGAAGAAATCAGCGATTTACAGGCCGGGATTACCATGAGAGGCAACAACAAGAGTAAGCCCGCCATCTGCACCCAGGTCTATGTCGCTGTTAATTATGAAAGCTCCACCACCCAGGGTGAAGTGCCCCAGGGTGATCTTTTCGATATCACACCGCATGAAGAATACACCGGCGACATGCTTGTAAAAATTTATCTCACCAACACCGCCTCCCTCCTCAAGGCATACCAGTACATCAACATGAAGGTCTACATGGCTGATACGCTGGAGGCGGGAGAAACGCCGGATTACCAGGTCTTGAGCATAGAGACCGGTGTGGTTCTATTTAACATTGAAGGCGGCTCCTCCGAAGATTACACCGTCGAAATAACCGGCGGCAGCTACCGCCTGATTTCAGACGACCCCGAAGAATGGGGGGCCGGATGGAGTATAACACCCGAATTTTACTGTGAGGTAGGCCAGAGGTAAGGCAGATAATACTATGAAACGCGCTATAGGATTAATATTCGCTACGGTAGCCTGTATTATAGCTTTCCTCTCCATAAGAGGGACACTGCCGTTTATGCCTATCTTCGGCTCCAGTATGGAACCCACTCTTCAGTCCGGCGGCCTTCTTACGATTGACCCCTTAGAACCCCAGGACGTTAAAGTCGGTGACATCATCGTCTACAACGTCCCCAGCATGATTCAGGACTACTATAGCTACCCGCCCACTGTAGCCCACAGGGTAATAGAAGTTCAGACCGTGCCGAGCCTCGCATTCCGCACCAAAGGCGATAACACCGGGGAAGACCCCTTCACCATCAGGCCCCAGGATATCAGGGGCACGGTAGGCAGTCAGATACCGGTACTCGGTCTCCCGCTCCTGTTCTTCCAGAGCCAGCAGGGTACGATATTCGCTATAATCGCCATCGCCCTGCTTGCCTTCTTCCTCTATGGCGGCGAGATAACCCGCGGCGGTAACCGGATACACCGGGGAATATTCGCCCCCGTCATCAACGAGGAAAAACGCTCTAACCAGGCGCTGACGCACAAGATAGAAGCCACCGAACAAAAAATGAACAATACGGAACAGGCGCTGGAGAAATTCGCCGCTGCCGTAGCGGAATACGCCCAGCACCTGGCCAGCCACACCAGCGCTATTCAGGGTCTCTCCGAGGCCTCTCACGAATTAAAGAAAGGCGCCGCCGAGCAAAACCGCGTGCTGATATCACTCGTGGAAAACATGGGCAAGTCGGGAACCCTGAAGGAAACAAAGGCTGTTAAGATAGATACGCCCGCTGCCAGACCGGAACCCGCTGCTGAAAAACCGGCAAAACCGCCCTACGATGAATTGGAGAAAGGCATACCCGGTTGCGCGCGGAAACGCCCCCTTACCCCCGAAGAAATCATCAGCAAACCACATCCCTAGGTATAGACCGCCGCGACCACCGCATCCCTGGGACTGTGCTCATCGAAGAATATCACGGCCACCCTGCGTCCGGTAACCATTTCCGCCGACGGTATGTTCCTGGCCACCGCCACGTCTTCCAGGTAGACCTTATAGCTGCTGGCGAGCCTCACTGTAGCCGTATAACTGCCTGAATTAAAGCTTTTCAGTTCCCCTTTCCTCAACCTCATCTTCTATGCCTCCTTCTTACCTTGCCTATACCGCCCCCAGGCTCAATCTCTGGCTGTATTCTCCCCGTATGGGGTCATAAACCAGGCTAATACCCAGCACCCTCTTTTTCTCCGCATCCAGCCCCGCCCGTGCATCGGTCACGTCGATTACGTCGTAAAGCTGCTGCCCGCAGTTTACCTTCACTATAATATTACCCCCCTCCGCCTCTACCTTGGCCTGCCTTAAATACGCCTGACCCCTCTGCTGCGCTTCGGTCATATTACTGATACTCCGGTCCTCCACCCACACCGGACGGTCGTAGATTCGGTCGATTTCATCCCAGGCAAAACTGCCCACCAGTATCATATTGCCGGCATCATACCCCTCCACCTGCACCCGGTTCGTCTCCATGTACTTTTTAGAGTATCTCCCCTCCCGCAGCGGGTGACCGCTGCCGTAGCTGTAACCGGAGCTGTCCGACGACTGCGGATTTATCACGTAGGCATTGTTGCCTTCTATGAAAATGACATCTGGGACGAAGGATAGCAGTTTCTGTACCACCCCCCGGCCGTCGTTCCCCGGGTGTACGGTAAAATCGGGGAAAAAGCCCGTCATCGCCGCCGACTGTGTAATGACTTCCAGTTTAATTCCCGCCCTGGCCAGTACAGCGGCGATTATCTCCCTGACGCTGAAATCATCGGAATTTTTATTCCAGCGGAACTGGTGCCTGGCCTTCCAGTCGTTAAGCGCCCCCCAGCCGTCCCGCGCGTGTATAATCAGGCTGGCTTTGCCGCCTGCGCTCGTATGCTCGAAGGACTCTATATAAAGACTCTGGCCGGCGCTATACTCGTTTCCGGCGGCGGTCGCGTAGCCGGGGCTGAACTCCAGCTGGCAGCCGGCTTCCAGCACGGAGAGTTCGCCCTCCCCCGGCGCGGCATACCGGCCGTCGTCGTTCCTTAACTCTACCGTCAAACTGCCCGAGCGCTCCCCGTATTCCTGCCGCGCGCCGATAACGTCCGCCGTCAGGTCGAGGCTCTGGGCAGAGGGAGAAGCCCTCCAGACTCCACCGGGACATGATAACCAGCTGTAATCGCCGTGATGCGCCATAGCCAGGCCGTATTCTAAAGATAGATTGAACGGCGCCGGCTCCCGCCACAGCCCGTCGACGAATTGCGTACCGACGACCGAATGCGACCGGAACGGCCGACTGTATGCCTCCGTGCCGGTGAATTTTTCGATGAAGAAACAGCGGTAAACATCCGGCTTATCTAAAAAAGGCCGGCGGTACTCGAAATCCCCGCCCGAAGGCGCCGAGGCCAGCTCTTTCAGCGCCGACCATGCACCGGCGGTAACATCGCCGCCGTCCCCGTAAACCAGGCTCCACAGCTTGTAGTTGCCTGCCGTATCTTTCCCCGTGACCAGCAGGTCCCAGTCGCCGTCATAAACGGCGCCGACACCCGATAAATCGTCGGTGGTCTTGCCCCAGGCCGTTTTAGACTGCCATTGTCCGCCGGTATTCTTCTTAACGTACAGCGTCGACTGGTCGGCAAAGAACAAAGCCAGGTCGCCGTCAGGCTTATACGCCGCCGCCAGCCCGTAGACAGCCGTAGTCGGCGTGTAATCGATTAGCTCCGGGCTGCTCCAGCTAACGCCGTAATCCGTGCTCTTAATGCGCCTTATCTCCCGGTTGGTCTTTACCCAGAATATAGAGACCTCCGCCCCCAGTGAAGCCGCCGCCGTTACGAGGGCATTATACTGGCCGGTGTAGACCCACTGGCTAAAGTCGCTCTCCGGGCCCGGGCCGGCCACCCTCTGGCGGTACAGCTTGCGGGAATCGGCGGGCGGCGTTATCCTCGCCCTGATGAGAGAGCCGTCGCCGGGCATGGTCACGGCATGGTGGCATTCGTCCTCGGAGCCGTTGTAAAGCCTGTCCCAGTCCTGCCTGACCACTCCGGCAATCTTGTTGAAAACCTCGACCCTTACGTGCGGGACCCCCGATTCCTGTTTCTGTGCGGCCAGCAGCGTCGATGTTAGTTCGCGCATTGTTCTCCTTTCACTACGGGCCGTAATCGGTAGATTTAGAGACGGCAGGATAATACGGACGGTAAAGCGTGCTCGCCCTCACCCGGTTCCTGCGTCCCAGCCTTCTTATCTCCTGCCGGAAATACCTTACCTTCCGGTTGCCCCAATCGAGAAATTCCCCGGGCGCTGCCGTCCCGCCGATATTAACGCGGTTAACGGCGTAGACCGCCCACTCTACCGCGGCGTAGCCGCCGGCCCCGGCGGCTATCAGGTCTTCATGCTGCGCGGGGACAGTAGAACCTTCTCCATCCAGGGTATGGAGCTTGCCGTAGTATATATAGGCGTTGGAGCCGTCCGGCACCTCGTCCCCCAGGACAGTCAGCGCGTCTCCCCATAGTGAAAACGGCTGGTATCTCCTGGGGTACTTGTCCACCGGGTACTCCACGGCCTCCACCATAACCCTGTCCGTGATGCTGGCGATATCCAGCTCCCTTGAGCCCGCTGTCGTGGCTTTGGTCGCCTTCTGCTCGTAGGGCACGTATTCGGAAAAATCCTTAACGGCGTGAGCGATGTGCCGGTTTATCTCGTCGTCCGTCCAGCGGTAGTTATTGCTGTCCTCGTCGTGCAGGTCGCGGCGAACTATGCCTCTCATATCGGTTAGATTCATTGATACCTCCATTTAGTTGCCTGGTAATTGTGCTGGATTTCCTGCGGGGTTAAAGCGCGGTTATAGACCCTGACCTCGCCGATAGTGCCGGTATAGTAGCTGACGAGGTCGGCCCAGGCCCCTATCCTGAAATTTTTATCGCAGGTTATAGTCTTTGTCCTGGCTATTGCCGCGCAATCTTCATTACCGTCGACAAATAACTTCAGGTAATTCGCATCGAAGTTAAAAGCCAGGTGCCGCCAGGCGTCATCATCGAGCACGGTATTCGTCGATACCAGGTTATTGTAAGAGGTGTTATCTCCTATCAGGCCGGATAGATATCCGCCGTTGGATATGCCCATCCTGTAGCCATGAGTTCCATCACTTCTGGCAGTACCTATCAGGCCCATCCACACCGCTGAAGCGGGCGTCCTGGCCCAGCACTCCACCGTACCGTTGACAATATTTGCCCTGATGCTCGGCTGGTTACCGCAATCGATATAGTCGGATACCCCGTCGAAGTAATACCCGTCGGGCCTCCACACAGCGCCGTTAGCCGTGCACAGGTGCCCGTAAGCATCCCCGGACATGAAAGAACTGCCATCCAATTCATGCAGTGGCAAATACAGCACCACGCTGGCGTCAAAGACAAAATTCATAGCACACCTCACGAAGCAGAATAGATTACCTTAACATAGCTTGAGCTCTTGGTCTTACCGTCGGCGTTCTCACCACCGGCGCCCCCCGACTTTATTACCAGCCGCACGTCGAAAGGTATCGAATCGAAGTTCTCTACCGGACTGAATTGCCCGCTGTAGGTATATTCCTTGTACGTAGAAGCGTTAGCCGCGTAAGTCACCCCTTCATGCAGGTCAACCCATGTGCCGCCCTGGTTGCGCGCCTGCCACTTGAAAAGGACGGACTCGCTGGCGCCGCCGGACTTGACCGCGCAGGTCAGCCCGAACTCATACTCCAGCACCTCACCCAGGGCCGGCGGCGAAATCGCCACGCTCTCGACTTCCTCATAGTCATCGCCGGACGTTGTGTGCTCGTCGCTCCACTGTACTCCGTCCGAGGTCAGATTACCCCTGGCAAAGGGGTGTTCCATATGCTCTATTACTGCCGTTACCATAGCTTATCCTCCCTTGAGGGGGAGGGAGTTCCCTCCCCCTGTATTATCTTTATGTAAAGTTCTTATTCCTTGACGCCGATTAATGCCGCCGCCTTGATGGACGAGAACAGCGCCAGCGATACATACCACTTGACCCTGGTCCGCGAGGCGTCCTTATTCTCCAGCGGCCCTACCGGCTCGGCCTGCAGGTGCCCCGGACTGGTCAGTCCGCAGAGGGCGCCCTCCCCGAACTGCACGGCGTATATCGTGGAGCAGGTGCCTCCGGTGGTGGCCGTCTCCACGCCGCCGACGACGACATGTGTATCCAGAATCCAGTCGTTCGTGCCGATGGGCACGCCGTCCCAGAGCTGCACGAAGTTCCCCCACTTGTCGCGGTCGGTCTCGGCCATAACCCCGCCGGCCGCCCTGACCAGGGCGTTAATCTTGCGCCGTGAGCGGCGGCTCATCAGGAGCATGTCCGGCTTGCCGCCCTTGATGGTGTCGATAAGCTCGTCGAGCTTATTCAGCGTCAGCGTGGCGCCGGTAGCGCTCATGGCGATTACCTGGTCGCCGGCGCTCTCGGTGTCGATAAGTGTCCGGAGTCCGTCGAACTGCTTGGCGTCGGTGCCGGAATCCCCGTAGATAAATATTTCCTCGAACTTGTCCCGCAGCGCCTTGGCCTTCAGCTCGATGACCGCCGCCTCCAGGTCCTGGACGTTGCTGCGTGTCGACTTAAGGAAGTTATCCACGTCGGCGTCCCCGCCCATAATTTTAAGGTTGGCCGTTATCTGCTCGAAGGTAGGCGTCGATTCCGCCCAGGTATCGCCGACATCGTAAAAGTCGATGTTCGGTAGTGTCTTTTCCTGGTTATAGGTCAGCCCGTTCCCCACGATTTCTACAAAGGGCAGTCTCTGGAGAACCGGCGAGTCTTTGACGATTGTCTCCACCACCCCCTGCATCAGCATATCGTTGGACAGCTTGGCTGCCTCTTCTATAGTAAGTGCCATTATTTATTTTCCTCCTGTACTTTTGATATTCCTTTTTATTTCTTCTTCTTTTACTCCGCTCACCTTGAGCCTGTCGAAGGGTAAGCTCATCCATCATTGCGAGCCCTCACGCTGCGCTCAGGATAAACTCCGCGAAGCAATCCGCTAATTCGCGTCAGGAAGGAGAACCCCCTATCGCGTACTGAATTTTCTCCCGCGCCGAGAGCGTTGACAGGTCTACGGGCATTCTCTGCGGAGCGCCGGCCGGCACTCTTGTCCTGGCCGCTTCCGCCTCCATTTCCTGCCTGACTCTTTCTATGAGTGCCCGGGCATTCTTCATCGATTCGTTGACTTCCTCGATTGTCTCCCCGTTTATCAGCTTATCCATGACGCCGGGGTTCGCCTCCATCACGAGTTCCTTGTAAGCGGCGACCGCCTGTGCCAGCTGCTTCGCGGTTTCAATCGATTCCTTTTTTGCCTCGTCCAGCGATTGATTCAGGTCGGCTATTTCACTGTCTTTAGCCGCCAGCGCCTGCTCCAGTCTGATAATGGCGGCCTCGCGGGACTCAAGCTCGCGTTTCAGCGTTTCCTCTTCCTGTCCGGGACTATCGACCTCATTCCTGTCGACTCCCGCCTCCGGGGCGTTTTCCTGTTCTTTTTCCGTAACCATCATTCCTCCTGATTACTCCTCAACGCCTTCCGCCCGGGACAGTACATCTCCCTCTCTCGCTCCACCCCTGGCAGATTTGGTGTTAAGCTCTTTATTCATCTTGAGAATAGACTCCCTTTCTTCCAGCCACCGCGTGAATTCACAATCCGGGTCGCGCACGCCGACCTCGTTCATGGCCGTCCGCCGGGAGTGTATTCCCGTCTGTACCATGACCTGCTCGCTGCCCACCTTCCTCTCTATGTCCTTGGGCAGCACCGGCCCCCACACCACCCGCAGCTGGTTCTCCCCGAAGTCATCGCCCCGGTACTTTTCCAGCAGTTTGAGAATCATCTCGTTGCGGCGGTTGTACGCCGCCGTACGTATAATCCTCTTACGCCTCACCTTCTGGAGCAGCGGCTGCAGCTCTATCTCCAGCGCCACGCCGGACATATCCCTTTCTATGCCCCCGAAGGCCGACCGCGGCGATTCCGATAAGTCGTGCAGGACTCGGTATATAAGGTCTATATAATTAATATGTAAGTTAACGCCGCCCCCCTGAAGCAAATCCAGCAGATAGGCCTTGGCGTCTTCCGGGATGTTCCACACCGCCCCCGGCCTGATGGCGATATCCTCGGACTCCTCCACGTTCTCCAGCACGGCGATGGGGTTCCCGGAAAGCTCCAGTATCCGCGAAAGCTGGCTCATCGCCCGGTTCAACTCACGCTGGCTCTCCATTATCTGCGGCAGGTCGGAGACCCCCCAGAACTTCTTGGGCTCCCGCAGGTTGGGAAAGACTATGAACGGTATAAAGCCGTAAGGATTAGGCTTGGCCTCCAGCAGATTGTTATCCAGATACAGTTCAAAGTCCCTTTCCGTCCACAGCTCGATTATCGTTGCCGTCTTCTTCGGGGTCTTCACCCCGTAGATAAGCTCCGCCTCCTCCGCGGACAACCGGTATCTTGAAGCCACGCGCCACACCCGTGACATATCGTCCCCGGAGCACCATGCGTAGATGCCCTGGATATCAGGCGCCGTCACCCTGACCCTTTTCTCCGCGTTATCCCAGGTAACCTTGTAGCAGGCATCCCCCAGCACGGCGCAGTCGATTTCCGTCTCAAGGTCTAGCTGCTCGAGCTGGTTCTCCGCATACACCTTATAGAGGGCAGCCTCCGCTTTCCTCGCCCCGGCCCTCGCCTCGTCCGAGTCCTCTAAAGGGTCCGCGGCAAAATTGACACCCGCCATAAGGTACGAGGTTATCTTTTCCACGAAGACCCGCGCGTAGTTGAAAATCAGGCGCCTCTCGCCCCTTCTTTCTCTCCCTTCCCACTGCCGGCCGTTATAAAAATCAAGGGACTCTCTATAGCCTTTCATCCTTTCCGTGTCGAGTCGTGTTAACTGCGCCGGTATCGTATCATTCATGGACACCTCGCTCTCCTTTACTCTATTTACCTGCGTATTTCGCTTTCTTCTCTTGATTCAAATAATGAGCAGGTCCCATTATTTTTTAATGCCCTCTGTATCGTCCTCCGGCTCACCCCGAACATCCCCGCCAGCTCGCCGACTCCCCATCCGCCGGAAAACAACCTGTTTATCTCCCGGTTGCGCATCTCTTTCAACCATCGCTGCCTCCCCCTCGGTTCATCGTAAAGACACTTCGGGAACGGGCAGTTCAAGCACGAATCGGCATACTCGCATCCTTCATCACGGTAGTGGCAGTATTCCGGCGGTAAATCCGGGGCATTCTCACTGGGTTCCTCTTTCTCGTCCGTTTCAGCATCGCCAGTCTCACGCGTCACCAAATCCATAGCACACCTCTCGAACCAAACAGGGTTAGAATAGCACATACGTTCTATTACGTCAACGTAAATTTGTCATATTTTTCGCGCCGATACTTGACAAATGTGTTCGGGGATGTTATCATTGCTTTGACAAAGCAATATTAGCAAAGGAATAACAGGAAAACGCTATGCCGGTCTGGGATAATTATCTCAACGTAATTGAGGCCAGCCGCCGCCTTAGAGTCCATCCGGAAACGGTGAAAAGGCTCATCCGCCAGGGCGAACTGCCGGCTAACAAGATTCACAACACCTGGCTGATTAATAAGGATACCCTGGATAACTTCGCCGGGACTTACAACCCCAGGCGCGGTGCCAGGAAAAGATTACTGGAATGAAAGGAGCTGACCGAGCTAAATCGATGCGAATCGGTAGCCCGTTTCTATCCGTAAGGAGGACGGTATGAAAAAGGCAGGATATCGTTTTCAATGCCGTAAATGCCTGGCCTCGCTGGTAATAATCGTATCTTTGCTGGCCGCGTTCTTATTGAGCTCCCCTGCCCTGGCGGCCCCTGTGGTTACTCTGGACCCCGCCTTCGGAGCCGCCGGCACCAGGATAACCATTTCCGGTACTGTCTTTGACTCCTACAATGGAGATAATATCCTCATCTTCTTCGATGGTGATGAGATTGACGGCAGCCCCACCTCTCCCCAGGACGGCTCTTTTACCATACAGTATATTATCCCTCGTGATATCACGCCCGGACGGCACTGGATTGAAGCCAGAAGCGAAACTACTTCCACCTCGATGCTGGCCAAGAATTTCTTTATTCTCGAAGAAACCGGGATAACCCTGAACACTTATGAAGGGGCCGTCGGCACTGAAATTACTATCAGCGGCAGCGGCTTTTACGTTGGCAGAGCTTTAAACCTGTACTACTCCAATATTACTATCGATAAAATCGGCACCGAGACAGCCTCGTCCGTCGGCAGGTTCACGTATGATTTCATCATCCCCGCCAGTCCCGGCGGCATACACACGATAACCGCCAGAAACGACGAAGATAATTCCGCGGAAATTGATTTCGAAGTGCTTCCCGTTATTTCTCTTAATCTGGACTCGGCCGGCCCGGGAGATTTGCTGAATATCGGAGGGACCGGATTCGGCTCGCGGATAGACGTCGCTATCAGCTTCGGGGTGTACAAGGGTGCCGTAGCCAGGACGGACGACTACGGTAGCTTCGACATCACCTTCAACGTCCCCAGGGTCAAGCCCGGCCAGTATGATATCACGGCGAAAGACAACGAAGGCAATATCGATGTAGGCGTATTCACCGTTACCGCCGGCGTCAGCTTGAGCCGTACTGACGGCCCCGTCGGCAGTAAAATCACCGTTACGGGCAGCGGGTTTGAAGCCGGACAAACGGTCACGGTTGATTACGATAACCTGCGCGTCGCCATAGACACCGCCGATAATAACGGCGACTTTACCTCCACCTTTGATATCCCCCCGAGCAGCGGTGGCAGCCACGTTGTCACCATCAGCGATGGTACTACCACCAAACTTATTGCCTTCACCGTGGAATCTGACCCACCCCAGACCCCTGATGCGCTCATGCCCTCCAACGGCAGCGTGACCCGCGCCGAGGCTTACCTTGACTGGCATGACGTCGCCGATATGTCCCTGCCTGTGATTTACAACCTGCAGGTAGCCTCCGACTCAAATTTCTCCACCATAGTCCTTCACAAGGAAGGGCTCGTCATATCTGAATACACGCTCTCGGGCGAAGAAAAGCTCCTCGCCGTGGCTCAACAGGCCCCCTATTTCTGGAGGGTAAAAGCCGTTGACAGCGCCGGCAATGAAAGCGAGTGGTCTTCGCCGTGGAAATTCTATATCAATGCCCCACCCGTCCCGTTACTGCTGCTGCCTGCTCCGGATAGCAGAGCAGAAGAGCCGGTAATGTTCAACTGGCAGACCGTTACCAGCCTTAGCGAGCCGGTAGTTTACAATCTACAGCTCGCCACGGACCTGAATTTCGATTCCGTTGTCCTTGAAGAAATCGGGCTGATTGACTCCTGTTATCTCCTCGAAGAAGGGGACGAACTGGAACTTGAACGGGAAATAACCTATTACTGGCGGGTAAAAGCCGTTGACGGCGCCGGCAATGAAAGCGAGTGGTCCGCCCCGGGTTCCTTCTACATCAAACCGGCCTTTTCTTTCCCGGGATGGGCTGCATATACCTTGATTGGAATAGCAGTTATTATAGTCATTTTCCTGGCTTTCCGGATAGGCAGGCGTACGGCTTACCAGCCGCCGGAATAACTTTTTATTAACGGAGACGTTATAAATAATAGGAATATTTAAAGCGCTTAACCAAAAATTAATAATTTATTAATACAATATAGTAAAAAATGAAAATGTGTGTTAAAACAACGTGCAGGAGGTTGTTATGAAATACTCAAGAATTCTTAGAATGCTCGGGGTTGTAATTATCATGTCGCTTTTACTGGCGGCTGTACCGGCGCTTCCGGCCCTGGCCACTAACGATATCACGCTGTCCGTATCCTCGGGCAAGGTCGGTAGTACCGTTACCGTCACCGGCACAAACTTCACCCCCAGTACCGAGTCCAGTGAGAAATGGGTCAAGATTTACTTCAGTTCTAACTCTGCCAACGCGGGCAACTACGTAGATAACCAGGTTGTCACTTACGAGGCTGTTGCCAACACGCAGGTCGGCTATCAAAATGACGCCGATGAGGGAGATTTCACCGCTACATTTACCGTACCTTCAGTCCTCGATGACGGCAATGTTGACGTAACCGTAACCTCCGGCACATATTATGTCTTTGTCACCTTGCTGGGACAAACGCTTATTAAATCCGTAGCCCAGTTCACCGTAGCCGCCGGCGCCATCACCATTTCCCCCACCCTCGGCCCGGTAGATACCGCCGTCCGGATTACCGGCACCGGTTTCGTCCCCAGCACGGCTATCACCATTAAATACGATAGCGTCGCCGTTACTATTGGAGATGGAGATACCGTAACCGGCACGTCCGGTAACTTTGATTCCTATCTCTATGTGCCGGAAAGCGTCGCCGGTTCTCACACCATCACGATTGTCGTGGGCACCAGCGATGTCAGCAAAACGTTCACCGTCAAGCCGGATATCATAATCTCGCCGCAGTCGGGAGAA
The DNA here is from genome assembly GCA_964409485.1 of uncultured Dehalococcoidaceae bacterium. Lineage (GTDB taxonomy): Bacteria > Chloroflexota > Dehalococcoidia > Dehalococcoidales > RBG-16-60-22 > JAFGPF01. Next base: position 20,956 of record CAYPDM010000023.1, read on the forward strand.
GCCGGAACCCAGGTAACCGTCAGCTGCGCCGGTTTCAGCAGGAGGGCCCAACCCGTAATTTACTTCAATGCCTACCCGGTTGAAACATTAACCGGAGTGATAGCCGATACTGAAGGCAGTTTTTCAACTTCCTTCATCGTGCCGGAAGGGCTGGCCGCCGGGGTCTACGCTGTAGAAGCCGATGACGGCACATATTTGGCTACCGCCAGTTTTAATCTTAATATAGCTCCGCCCCCCGAACCAATACCCGAACCTGAACCCACGCCTGGACCCGGCCCGTCCCCGGAACCTACTACAAAACCCCAGCTATCTATAAGTGCCAGCGGTGATATAATCGGCTCCAGTATCGGTATCGGTGGTGCCGGCTTTACTCCCGGCGCCACGGTAACCGTTAAATACGATGATATTGAAGTCACCACTGTAACCGCCGATACCGATGGCCTTGTTATGGCTATCTTCCAATCGCCGGCCAGTAAATTCGGCGATCATGTTATCACCGTCAGTGACGGAATAAATACCAATACTATTACTTATACCGTCGAATCTGTATCGCCAGAGATTCCGGCGCCGCTGCTGCCGGAAATGGGAGTAAAGCTAAAATCTCCGGCTCTCTTCGACTGGGAAGACGTTACCGATGACAGCATGCCCGTCACATATAACCTGCAGATTGCCACCGATTTTATGTTCTCCGAGGGCTCTATTGCGCTTGAAATTACGGACATTGAAATATCCGGTTACACCCTGACTGAAATCGAAGAGCTAAAACTCGCCGGCCGTAAAGACGCCTATTACTGGAGAGTTCGTGCGCTGGATGCCGCCTCTAATCCCAGCGAATGGACCGGCGCCGGAGAATTCTATGTAAGCGCCCCCGGCAGCGACTTCCCCAACTGGGCGCTTTATACCCTGCTCGGTATCGGTGCGGTACTCCTCTTCGGTATCGGCTACTGGCTCGGCAGGAGAACAGCCTTCTACTATTAAGAATTTAATGTGCTGCATTCCCTTACCCCCCCTTTGCTGCCCCCTCTCCTTCGGACCCTGCCTCCCGGAGGAGAGGGGGTTCTTACTGATACCCCTCCGCCCTCGTTTCTTGTTTTTTCCCAATTCGCACCCAACCCTCTCGTTCTTAGCCCCACCCTTAAAAATAAATGGGGAGCTTTACGCTCCCCACCCCATCGCCTGTTATCTTTTCCCACCCGTGCCACCCTCGCACCATCTGCGGCTTACCCCGCTAGACCTCCACAACCCTCACCCCTGGTGGGGTAAAGGAGGCGGCGTCCTTTTCCATCATCCACAACACTGGCCTCTTTACGTAAACGATACAATAAGCACAATTCTACTTGTAAAAATTCCCCCTTCCTTTACCAAAGGAAGGGGGCTAGGGGGATAGATTGAAAGGCTGCTCTGCCACCCTCGCACCATCTGCGGCTTACCCCGCTAGACCTCCACAACCCTCACCCCTGGTGGGGTAAAGGAGGCGGCGTCCTTTTCCATCATCCACAACACTGGCCTCTTTACGTAAACGATACAATAAGCACAATTCTATTTGTAAAAATTCCCCCTTCCTTTATCAAAGGAAGGGGGCTAGGGGGTTAGATTGAGAGGCTGCTCTGCCGCCCTCGCGGCATTTACGGCTTATCCGGCAAGTCACCTCCTT
>CAYPDM010000024.1:0-22060 GCA_964409485.1 uncultured Dehalococcoidaceae bacterium
AAGGCTTTCAGCAGGAGAGGGGGAAAAGTTTTTAAAAGAGGGGCTGCGCCCCTCTTAAGCACCCCGCTAGGCGAGTTTACATAATTGTATTGACTGTTTGAGGTATAATGGGGGTATGAAAGCCATCAAAAGTTTATCAAAAAGAATTTACAACTTGTTCAAGAAAATCATAACAGACCACTCTATTAAGATAGTATTTATAATTTTCCTCGTGGTGGCTGTATATTTTATTAAGATGGCAAGGAGTGACACGAGTTTAGCAAATGCTCTAGTTGCTTTTGGAACATTAATACTTGCTTTAGTAACTGCCTTAAGCATCTTAAATTCCATCAATCGAGAAAAACGTGACAGAAAAGAACGCTTATTTAATGAAATTATTGGGTGGGCTGAAAATATAATAAAAAGTGGTTATTCGGAAGATATAGACCACACTAAGCTAGGAACTATTAATGATCAACAGCAAGAATTTGCATATATCAACGATGTATTTTCCAGAATTTCAACTAATTATGGAAAAATGAAAATAAAGAGTATATCTATTATAGAGGATGCGACATATTTAGGTGAAGAGTTATTAGGAGATGTAACGAAATTATCCAATTACCTTTTTAATTATTCAGAAGAAATAGACTACATATTAGGAACGTCTGAAAAAGAGAAAGAATATAGGTATAAATTGAAATATAATAATCCTGAAGCTTGCGAAGAAATAAAGAGGCGAATGTCTAGTTCAAGAGAAATATTAATTAATCAACCAGAAAAAATGGACTTACTTGCAGAAAAAATAATCAAACAAGCAACAAACATGAAGCATAACATATGATAAATTTTTATATCAACGTTGAAAAGCCAAAAAAACATTGAAGTCGCAGAAACCAACGCCCTGAAATCGAAATCTGGGAGACTTAAGGGATTTTTCCGCGGGAAATATCGCGGGGATTTTTACTTTATGGGTTCAGGCCTCCAGGATATTATAAAAGGAAGTAGGGGGAGGGTTTGCCCAGCCGGGCCCACCAGCGGGAACACCACTGGAAATATTGTCAGAAAAAAAAGAGCGGGTGGTTTTACCGGGACGTTAAAACGTACGGATTGTTCACATAAAACACTATCTTTATTATGTCAACCCCTGAAAGACAAGTATTATGGGGCGCACAATATATGTTATGTAGTGTTACACACGTAGAATAAATAATTTACATAATAATGTCGGGTGCTCCCCTGTTTGTTTTTATTCGGATTCTTTATTTAATATCCAGCGTGCTGGAAATCAGCTTCTTCAACTCCAGCAGTTTGGATTTCGCCGCGGCAACTTGCTTATCGGATAGAGACATGTTCAGCAGAAGGTTCTCCAGTTCACTTATCAGCAACTGAATTTCCACGTGCTTCCTCGCTTCGGAAGTCTTAATGTCCCGCTTGATATTCCTTTTCCTGATAAAGTCCTGGATATTCCCCGTAAGCATGGCCCTTTTATCAGGATGCTCGTGCTTCTTATTTACCATTGGTTATCTCTTTTTATCGGATTTTGTTACTTACCTGAATATTACCATAGACGCGGGCCGCGTGAACATCAGCCCAGTTTCTTTACCATCTCAACAACATCTTTACCGGCGGCGCGGGCCTCCTCCATCGCCGTTGTGCCGATTCCGGCCCCCTCGCCAGTTTTAACATCGCCTTTTTCGCGTCCGTAACCGATTGCCCCCTGCACCGGCATCATCCCCTGGACGATGAACCAGCCGTAGAGCTGCACGCGGGTCTGTCCGCCGCCTATCTTTCTCAACGTAAGCACGGAAGCCGCCGCTTTACCCTTCAACTGGTGGTCCTTCAGATAGCAGAAAGTACGGTCGATGATGGCTTTGGCCTGCGCGGTGACATAATTAAAATATACCGGACTACCGAAAATTATCGCGTCCGCCGCCTCCATTTTGGGATATAACGACTGCATATCGTCGTTTATCTTGCACTTGCCCGTCTTAAAGCAGCTATGACAGCCGTCACATCCCGCGATATTCTTATCATGTACCAGGAAGATATCCGTTTCCGCCCCCAGCTCTCGTGCCGACGCCAGGGCCTCCTCTATCATTATCTCGGTATTACCGCCCTTGCGCGGGCTGCCGACTATTCCCAGAACCTTCATGTTAGCTACCTCCTTTGCTACCCAATTAGTATAGGCATTCGGAGCCTTTTACGCAAACCTGCCTGCCGGGCTTTATGAAAACTTAATCAAACCTTAATTAAACCTTAATAAAAATGTATTCGCCGTGCCGCCGGGCTCTAATATAATGAAAATAGTATGGGGAATTTCAGCGGCGGCATCTTTAAAATCGTGACTTTCGTCTTTATCGCAATGATTATAATGCTTACATTGCCCCGGTTAAGTCCGGTTATTTTCCCGGCTCTCCCGGAGCCTTCACCGGAGTTCGATTGCGATGACGGCACGCTAAGTATGTACCGGCACTTCGAGAACCTGGGAATCGATTCCACGCCGATTGTCGGCAACCTGGACATGGACGGCGAAGAATATATGGACTGCAATCATGTCTGGTTGCTGGTAAAATCCGGCGACAAGGACATTGCCTACGACTGGGGAGTGCCGCGCTTCGACCGCCAGCACTACGAGGGTTATACCATAAGTCTGGACTATCTAAAGTACGCCGTGGCGGAGGATAACCAGGGCGCGGGTTTTGCTACGAAACTCAAAAAATAGCCTGAAAAGTGGGCTCGGTAGGATTCGAACCTACGACCAACCGGTTATGAGCCGGCCGCTCTGCCGCTGAGCTACGAGCCCCTGTTTAATGCGGGTTTCCGGGCACTCTCCCCCTTGATAACTCCCCTGCCCGTCTCATTATTTTACTCTGACCGCACCCTCAATATCAAGGGATAATGTATTCTCTCTTATCCCGTAAAATCTTTATAGACAGGCGTTTTTTTAAGAAAGCCGCGGGAACCCCCGGGGTCATAACAAAAGGGTTTGTATATTATGTAAACTTGTATCCCTTCCGTTTGAATTACAGCCTGAATAATAGTAATATAGGTAAAGCAAAAAACGGGGGGAATCGACTCTAAACATGGCCGACTGGCAAGTTACCGCGACGACTATTTACTGCGATGCCGTTGATGATGAAGTGACATTGATAGTATCGGCGGATGGCGCGGTAAAATGCACCGGCTTTCAAAGGTACTTAAAGCCCGGTAAAGAAACGTCTAAAGAAATGAAAGAGAAAAGCAGGCGGTTGGGTAAGCAAATTGAGTGCCAGGGATTGGATTGTATCAGGGTAACGGAATACAAAGATAGTCTGCTGGGTAAGAAGTGACGATATCAGATACAGATAATACCAAACAAAGCAGCCCCGGCGAGGCCAGGATAAAGATTGAAAACCTTTCACTCTCCTTCGGCGGTGTGAGGTCTCTGATCGATATTAACGTAGATGTCAGGGATAAGGAAATCCTGGCTATCATAGGACCCAATGGCGCCGGTAAGACCTGCCTGCTGAACTGTATAAACGGTTTTTACAAGCCGCAGCAGGGAGAAATATACTTTGAGGGCAGGAGAATTACCCGCATACGCCCGGATAAAGCCGCCAGAATGGGTCTCGCCAGGACCTTCCAGAACATTGAGCTTTATACCGGTTTGAGTACCCTGGATAACATTATGGCGGCCCGTCATGTCTTGATGAAGCAGAACGTGGTCAGCAGCGCCCTGTATTTCGGGTGGGCGCACAAAGAAGAAATCGTCCACCGCAAGACAGTGGAAGATATAATAGATTTTCTGGAAATAGAATCGATTCGTAAAACTACCGTCGGCGTTCTACCCTACGGAATGCGTAAACGCGTGGAATTGGGCCGGGCCTTAGCCCTGGAACCCAAGGTTTTACTCCTCGATGAACCGATGGCGGGTATGAACCTGGAGGAAAAAGAGGATATTGCCCGCTTTATCATAGATATCTTTGAAGGCCAGGGCGTTACCTATCCGGATACCCCCGTTTTACAGGACGGCGTCAGTTGCATCGTTCTTGTTGAGCATGACATGGGGGTGGTCATGGATATCGCCGACCGCATTATCGTTCTGGACTTCGGTCGTAAAATTGCCGAGGGTACGCCTGAAGAAATCAAGAACAACCCGGAAGTCATCGCCGCTTACCTGGGTGAGGAAAAGAAGTAGCCGTTCCTCGCCCTATTCCCACTTCCTCTCGTCCACTATCCCCTGTTTGTCCTCCGGAATACTCCCCGCCTCCACGAACTCGATTTTATCGGCCTTGATGCGGCAGATGTCCTGGAACTTTTTATTTATACCTTCGGAAAGCCTTGCTGTATCCGTGTCCTTGTCCTTAAGTTCAAGTCTCAAGGTGATTTCGTCGCGGTGCTGGCGCCGCCCCACGATTAGCTGGTATCGGGCGACCTGCTTGAAGCTCGTAATCGCCTGCTCCGCCTGCTTCGCCACCACGAACATTCCCCGCACCTTTACCGCGTCCCCTGCCCTGCCGACGATGCCCGTAATACGGTGGGCGGTCCGGCCGCACGGGCATTGTTCCGTAATATACGAGGAAAGGTCGCCGGTGCCGAAGCGGATAAGCCCCCAGTCCTTATTGAAAAGCTGCGTGGTGACGATTTCGCCGATTTCGCCGGGAGCAAGCTGTTTCCCCGTTTCCGGGTCGACTATCTCCGTTACATACTCGTCCATGAGGTGCATGCCGGACTTTTGCCGGCACTCGTAAGCGATGGCGCCGCCCGGCTCGGTGACGGCGTAGGCCTGGTACGTATCGATGTCGTAGTCTCCCTCGAAGGTCTTGCGGAGGGAAGGCGGCAGCATCTCACCGGTGAACCAGGCGCGCTTGAGAGAAAAATCACGCTTTATGTCAAGTGCCATTTCCTCCGCGCGCTTGATAAGGGTCATTAAGAAGCTGGGCGTCCCCACGAAGCCGGTGACCTTAAGGTCTTTCATAATCTGTATCTGTAGGTCGGTATTGCCGGTGCCGGCCACCACCACCGTCGCCCCGCAGTCGCGTATGGCCTCGTGAAACAGGATACCCGCCGGGGACATGTGGTAGGTGAACGTGTTGACCGCCACGTCGCCCTTTCTGAATCCTGCCGCCCAGAAAGACTTGGCAAACCATTTGATGCCGGAGGGCTGAATCTCGTATATCGGCCCGGGTGAAATAAAGGTGCGCTCGATGTCATTGAGGGGTAGGGCCGCGACTCCCCCGTAAGGCAGGTTCTCTTTCTGCATCTCAACAAGGTCGGTCTTGCGGGTCACCGGCAGCTTTTCCATGTCTTTTACCGTGCGAATCTGTTCGGGGCTTACCCCCGCCCCGTCGAAGAGCTTTTTCACGGCGGGAGAGTATTTATAAGTATGCTGTATATGCTCCGCCAGCTTGCGGTCCTGGTACTGCTTCCGGGCTACCGCTGACATCGTTTCCAGTTCGTCGAAGAATTCATCCTTCCTTACAGCCATCTCTTTCTCCTCTTGTAGTGCTTCACTTCGCGGTAGCTTTTCTTGGTGCCGAGAGACGAAAGCCCTATGTAAAATTCTTTTACGTCCTCGTTGTTCTTCAGGAAATCGGCGGTGCCGTCAAGCACGACCCGCCCGTTCTCCATGACGTAGCCGTAATGTGAAATGCTCAAGGCAATACGGACATTCTGTTCCACGAGCAGGACTGATGTTTTTTGCTCGGTATTGAAACGCCGGATAATGTCATATATTTCTTCCACCAGGAGCGGCGCGAGGCCCAGCGACGGCTCGTCCAGCATCATCAGCCTGGGTGTGGCCATCATCGCCCGGCCGATGACGAGCATTTGCTGCTCTCCGCCGGAAAGGTAGCCGGCCGTGTTCCTGCGGAGCTCTTTCAGGCGGGGAAAGTAGTCGTAGACCATTTCCAGGTCCTGCCTGACGGCGTGGCGGTCGCGGCGGTTATGCGCGCCTACTATCAGGTTTTCCTCGGTGTTGAGGTGCTCGAAGACGTGGCGGCCTTCCAGCGCCTGGATGATACCCAGTTTCCCTATCTCTTCAGCGTTTTTCTTATCTATTCTCTCGCCGTTCCACTCGATGCTGCCGTCGCTTACTTCCCCCTCCTCGATGTGAAGCAGCCCCGATATCGCCTTGAGGGTGGTGCTCTTGCCGGCGCCGTTGGCCCCGAGGAGCGCGATTATCGCGCCGTCTTCTATGGCCATGGATACGCCGTGCAATACCCTTATGACATTGAGATAGGTAACCTCAATGCTGTTCAACTTGAGCATATTTAGTTCTCCCCTGCGGGGTGGGGGCTCCGCCGCGGCGGAGCCCCGTATCTACATTTTACTTGCCAAACCAATCAAACTCTTCGTACTTGACTACCGGGGCATCAATCCAGTCGGTCAGCGGCACGATATCGCCGTCCTTTACATGGAAGACGCGTACCGATTTCGAAAGGCGGTTATCGCCTGCCGTATAGCTTACCGGACCGTGCAGACCGCCGACAGCGTAGTCCTTTAATTTCTGGATGCCCTGCTCCTCGAGGGCTTTCCATGAATCGGCGTCGCCCGCGGCTAACGCGTCGTAGCCGGCATTCTTAACAGCGGTCTTCAGGATTTCCGCCACGATAAGGCTCTGCGCCCAGCAGGTGATGTAGTCCATATTCTTTTTCTCGTAGTCTTCAGGGTGGTTCTTCTGGATGTACTCGGTCATCTTGGCCATAGCGGAAACGTCGTCACCCCAGTTTACGGTCGGAAATACGCCGTAAACACCCTCGGCAATATCAGCCCCGGCGATATCAACAAAGGCGCTGGTAAAGCCAGCATGACCCGAGCCGATGGTGATGTTGGGGTAAACGCCCAGTTCATAGGCGTTCTTGACAATCAGGGCCGTCGGTGCCGGCGTGCTGGAGATATACAGCACGTCAGGGTTCATAGCCTTAATGCGGGTAAGGGATTCCATTTCCGAGGTAGAGTCGGCTTTGTGCTCGAAAGCTTTGCCCGCCTGCCCGTCCCATAGAATTTCAATGCCGAGTGAATCGGCGTAGGCCAGGGCGGCATCAATGGCGCCTTTTCCGGTCGAGTTATTCAGCGCATGAATGGCGAATTTCGGTTTGCCGCTGCCCTTCCAGACATTGTCCATGTAGTACTTGGCGAAGGCCAGAAAGTCGTCACCGTAGTCGGGCATCTGTCCGTAAATATGCTGCGGAGGCCGGTAGATAATCGGCGAGGAGAAGGCCGCCATTCCGGCAAATCCGGCCCGGTTGGCAACCTCCATGGAAGCGGTCATCATGGCCGAAGAGGACGTGGTATACATCAGACAGCCTTCATCCATGAAGTTCTTAACAATAGTGACCACCTTGGAAGCATCGTAACCGTTATCTCGCCAGACAACCTCAACCTCGTATCCTTCCACGCCGCCAAGCTCGCTATTGATATATTCAAAACAGTCGAGGTTGCCGTGCCCCATGGGGGCGCCTTTTTCAGCGGCTTTTCCCGTAGTGGGCGTGGTGATGCCTACTTTCAGCGTTTTACCCTCCGTACTGGGCTCACCACAGGCGCTGAAGATGGGCATTACCGAAATGATTAGCGCGAGGCATACGATTGTGGTGATAATTAACGTCCTGTTTTTCATTTTTCCCTCCTCTTAATATTTATAAATTCGCTGTTCCTGTTGCCAGCTGTGAACTACATACCCCATACCCCCTTATAATTTATATTTAATATGAAAACGGCCACAGGCGATAGGCCGATTTAAATAACGACCAGCGGTGGGCTAGTCCCCTCGGTTCCAGTATCAGGAAAAGCACTATTACCAGCCCGAATAACATCGGGGTAATGCCGGTGGCAAATCCGGAGGGAAACATGGTAAATGAGCTTTCTAAAAACGGTACAAGCTCTACGGTGAGTAATTGTTGTAGAATTCTTATAAATACCACGCCGAAGATGGGACCCAGCGAAGTGCCCAGTCCGCCGATGATAATCATGCCGACGTAAAGAATCGACTCCGTGAAGCTGAACTGCTCGGCGTTGAGAAATCCTATCCAGTGGGCGAGCAGAGCCCCGGCGATACCGGCGAAGAAACACCCGATGAAAAAAGCCAGCAGCTTGTAATAAAGGAGATTAATGCCCATAACCTCGGCGGCAAGGTCGTTATCACGGATGGCGATGAATGCCCTGCCTACCTTTGTCCTGGCCAGGTTCTTGGCAAAGAAAACGCACAGGGCGGCGATAATAATAATAAGATAAAACTGGCTGGATTCACTGCGGAAGACAAAGCCGCCTATGGAGGCATAGGGCACCTTGATACCGAGGAAGCCGCCGGTATAACCCCAGTGATTAATGACCCATATGATGATAAACTGGGCGGCGATAGTGGTGATGGCAAGGTAAAATCCCTTGACGCGTACCGAGGGCAGGCCGAAGATAATGCCGATTAAGCCGGAGACAACGCCGGCGCCGATAAGCCCTACCAGGAAAGGCATTTCCAGTCGGTTGGTCAGTATGGCGGCGGTATAAGCTCCCACGGCGATGAAGCCGGCGTGCCCGATTGATAACTGACCGCAGTAGCCGACCAGTATGTTCAGTCCGATAGCGGCGATGAGGGTAATGCCGATGAGATTGAAGACCCCCAGCCAGTAGTTGCTGAAATACAGCGGCGCCGTGAAGATAATAACCAGAAGACCGATAATCAGCACCCGGTGGGTCTTGGTGCGCACTATGGCCATATCCTCGGCGTAGTTATGATTGCGGGTTCCGCAGGGTAAACTCATTTTAAATCCGCTCTATACGCTCCTCTCCGAATAGCCCGTAGGGCTTGATAACCATGACGATGATGATGATAACAAAGGGTATAATATCCTTGACCCCGGCCCAGAGATACGGCGTAAGGTAGCCGCCGCCGAGGCTTTCACAAAGTCCGATAATCGGGCCGGCGATGATAGCTCCGGCGAAGGAGTCCAGCCCGCCGAGTATGACCACGGAGAAGGCTTTCAGCCCGGTCTCCAGCAGTCCGTGGGTAATACCGCCGATGCTGGATATCAAGACGCCGCCGATAGCCGCCACGCAGCAGGCGAACATCCATGACGTGGAGAAGACCCTCGTCACGGGGATACCGCAGGCCTGCACCGCCATCTGGTCGTCGGCGGTGGCCCGCATGGCGATACCCATCCTATGGTAGCGGAAGAACGCGGTCAGCAAAACGAATACCACCAGGCAGATGACGATTACCCATACGTACTCCTGCGAGATAACCGCCGGGCCGATGTGGATTACCTCCTTGGGGAAGAGGCGTGGCAGAGCGTCGACGCTCCACGGCCAGATGAACGTTATTACGCCCTCGATGAAGTAGCCTATTCCCAGCGTTACCGTGATAAGCGATAGGATAGGCTGGGCGATGAGCGGGCGCAGGGCGAACCGTTCGATTACCCAGCCCAGGAAAAGGGCGAAGAGGATGACTATCGGAAATGCTATATAGACCGGCAGCTCGGCCTGTGCCAGCATGGAGTAGGTGAACCATGATGAAATCAGCACAATCTGCCCCAGTGCTAGGTTGGCCACGCTGCTGGACTTCCAGACCAGGACGAATCCCAAGGCAATAAGGGCATATACCATGCCTACCGATATGCCGGTGATGACAAACTGGAGTAGTTCAGCCATTTACCGATAATCCTCCTTCTTTTATGCTCCTTACCTGTATGCTCGTGGTTACCACGCCCTTACGTCCGTCTCGGTACGTTACCGGCGCCTGTACGTCCACTTTATCCCTGTTGCCGTATAAAGCGTCAATCAGGTCTTTATACCGTTCTTCCATGAATTCTCGGCGCAGTTTCCGGGTGCGCGTAAGCTCGGCTTCATCAGGGTCGAACTCCTTGTGCAGCAGCACGAACTTCTGAACCCGGGACTGCTCCGGCAGGTAGCCGTTGACTCGCTCCAGGTCCTGCCGCACGAGGTCGGCCACCTCTTTTTTCTGGGAAAGGTCGACGAAGGTGGTATAGGGGATGCGGTTGCGTTCCGCCCATTTTCCCACCATAGCAAAATCAATATTTAAAATAGAAGACACGTGGTCTTTATCCTTCCCCCCGATGACCATGGCGTCTTTGATATAGGGACTGAACCTCAACCTGCCCTCGATGTACTGGGGGGCGTATTTAGCGCCGGATTTCAGCTGGCCCATGTGTTCCAGCCGGTCCATGAATATCAGGTGCCCCTGCTCGTTGATGTTGACGGCGTCGCCGGTATGGCACCAGCCATCTATGAGGGTTTCTTTAGTTTTCTCATCATTTTTATGATAGCCGGTAAACATGCAGTCGCTGTTGACCAGGAGTTCGCCTTCGCCGGTTATCCGGATGGAAGTGCCGAGCGCCGGCCGCCCGACGCTCTCGAACTTGATTTCCCCCTTGCCGTGTGAAGATATGAGGCCGGCCTCGGTGCTGGCATAGCACTGCCTTAGCTCGACGCCGATAGCGTGGATGAGCCGGAAGGTGTCCAGGCTCAATACCGAGCTTCCCGTTACGGCGAACCTCACCTTGCTCAATCCCAGGCGGTCTTTTAGCGGGCGGAACAGGGCTAAATAGGCGATGCCGTGGAGAATACGCCAGAACAGGTTGGGTTTTTTACCCTCGAACTTTATATCGGCGATTTTATGCCCGACGGGCAGAAAGAGGTTATAGGTGAAACGTTTCAGCGGGTTGGCGTCCACCATTTTTACCTGTATTTCGCTGACCAGTCCCTCCCACTGCCGCGGGCCGTAGATGACGAAGTTGGGGCCGACCTCCCGGGTGTCTTCGGCTATTGTTTCCGGCTCCTCCGGGAAATTAAGCTTGGCGCCGGTCAGTAAATGCGGGATAGTCGCGAAGTAACTATCGCCGACCCAGGCCGCCGGGAAGTTGGAAATCAGATCGTCGTTCTCATCCACCGGGTAGCGCTCCGTGAACCGCCGGGCCGTCGTTATCAGGGCGCGGTGGTTAAGCATGGCGCCCTTGGGGAGGCCGGTAGTGCCGGATGTATAGTAAATAAAGGCGATATCCTCACCTTTGCCTTCGTCTACGGTCTTCTCGAAAAGCCCGGGGTGTGTTTTTTCATATTCCCGGCCCAGTTCCAGTACCTCGTCGAAGCTGATGAGTATGGGGTCGTCATAATTGCGCAGTCCCTTCGGGTCCCAGTAGATGACCTTTTTGAGCAGCGGGAGTTCTCCCTTGATTTCCAGGAACTTGTCCGTCTGTTCCTGGTCGTTAACGATGGCGAATTTAGAATCGGAGTGTTCGGCGACGTATTTTACTTCCGACGGAATAGAATCGACGAATATGCCGGTGGCTATGCCCCCGGCGGCCTGGACGGCGAATTCCGCCCAGAACCACTGCGGTTCGTTATCACCGATAATACAGGCGACATCGCCGCGTTCCAGCCCCAGGCTTATCATACCCAGCGAGAAATATTTAACGGCTTCATAATAGTCCTGCCAGCTATATCTGTGCCAGACGCCGAACATCTTCATGGACATAGCTGTCCGGGGCCCCCACCTGTCGCGGTTACTTTTAATAACCTGCGGAATGGTCTCTCTTTTTTCCATAGCTCTCGAAAATCGGTTTTATTCCTTTAAAATTAAATAACCTCCCGACCGGGAGGTAATCTATAACCCATCGATTGAAGCCAGTAATAGTCTGCCAATCTAAAAGTAAATCATCACCTCCCCGCGCACCTCCGTGCGCCTGGTAAAGATGAATTTCGCTTTCTCCAGTTCACTGCTTATGGTAGTCATTTTTGTATCTATATAGAACAGATTCTATAATGGCCTAGCTTACCATACGGGAAATGAATCTGTCAATTTATTTGAAGCTAAAACGGGCGACTCTATACTCACGCTGTCGTAACGGTGGTTCCGGTGGCCTTGGCGATGAGCTTTCCGTCCTGGTTGGTCACCGTCATCTCGGACACGCCGATACGCCTTCCACTCCTGATTACGCGGCATTCGGCGGTCAACTCGTCGCCCACGCCGGCGCCGGCAATAAGGTGGATATTGAACTGCGTGGCGATACTCGGGCTTACCAGTGAGTTCGTGGCATAGGCGAAGGCCTGGTCGGCTATGGACATTATGATGCCGCCGAAGACCAGGCCGTTGAAGTTCATATAGTCGCGCGTCAGTTTCATGTTAACTTTAGCATACCCGGGGGTTAGTTCCGCCAGCTTGATTTTGAGAAAGGAGGCGATTGGTTCCCCGGCCTCTTTTTCCTTCAGTTCCGCTATATTATCGGATGGCTCGTTTCCCCTTGTTGACATCCTGTCACTCCCCTTCCGGCATTAATTTCGTTACATTATAGCATAACTGATTATCAGGCAAAATCAAGGCATATTGACAAACTAGGTGCATATATCTTCATAATAAGGCCGGATACTGTGCTTAAAGGAGGTACCGATGTCCACCTATCTTATGCTGACCACTCTTACCGATTCGGGGCGCAAGGCCCTTCAGGAGGACCCGGAGATTCTCAAGGAAATAAACAAGGAAGTGGAATTTATGGGGGTTAAGATATTGACCCAGTACGCGCTTCTCGGCCAGTATGATTTCGTTAACATAGTTGATGCCCCCAATAACGAGGCCGTGGCCAAGCTGGCCATACGTTTAAGCGCCAAGGGCACCACTCAAACGCTGACTCTTGCCGCCATAAGCATTGAAGATCTCATTGCGACCCTGAAAGAAAGAGAACAGCCCTGGTAATACCCGGTTAGCAGGCGGCGGCGTGATTCCCGGATAGCCGTACCTGCGCCTTATTCACCATCGTGCCGGTCCTGGTCCTGGTCGTGAGATAATATTTGAGGATGAAATGCCAGGTATGACAGGGAACCGAAGCAGGGAATTATCAGTATCGTTATTGCCCACGGCGCCTTGCGCCGCCCGAACACCTTCTCTCTTGATGATAAATCGTTGAGCATGATCCCGGCCAGTACCCAGTGCACGATACTGAAAAGAATAATCCTTATAATCCAATCGAGATTCATGCCCAGACTCCGATACTTTATTAGCTAATATACCATAATACTATATGTTCGCAGGAAAAGTCTGGCGAGGTAAGCGCACTAATTCGGTCTCAATTCAGCCTGTCTTAAGTTGAGATACATCCCGGAATATAGAAATTTGGCAGACCGTTCCGTCACTATCGGTGAAGGGCGCCGCCATCACTTCATAAGTTCTCCCGTCAGGACATCGGCATTGCCAGTTGCAGATTCGCTTATCTTTAATGGTGGTGGTGATTTTACAGTCCTGACACGGCGTATCAGCGTTATGCAGGTGTTTATAGCAGGTGGATGCAGTGCCTTCACCGAAGCCCTTCGTCATAGCGGTGTTCATGAACCGTATTCGATAGTCCGGGTCGGTAATGACAACGCCATCGGCCATACTTTCTATTACGTTCAGCATCCTGTCTTTCTGGCGGGCGCGGGTCGTTTCAAATTTCCGGCAGTTTTCCTCCTCGTTGCGCAGCCTGGCCACAAGGTAACCGATGACTCCGGCGAAGACGGTGAATATTACCATTCTAAGTAATGGGTCGGGATAGGGGGAGATAAAGAAAGCGCGCGGCAGGAATATGATAAAGCTTATCAGGGTAATAATAACCGCCCCTTTTATCCTGGCGGTGTAGCCGGCATAGACTATCGGAGCCAGGAAAAGCAGGCGATGCACATCATGGACGCCGTAGAAAAAGTTCTTGCGCAAAGCTTCCCAGGTAGCCCAGTCCACCAGCTCTCCGAAGTAATAAAAAAGCGTGCATACTACCAGAAGCAGCGGCAGTATGAATGATTTGAAAGTGACTTTCCGCATTATTCTTTTACCTCCCTCATCCGCTTAAGGAGTGTTATTTCATCAAAAAAAGGGGCTTTTCGCAAGGAGTAAATCCCCTATCGCTGCCCCTTTTCCCGTTTGCATTCTACAGGCGCGTATTACAGGCAACCGTCTACTTGATTTCTACAGTCACCTTATCTTTCCTGGCGCGCGCAGCCCATCTGGCTCTGGCTTCCTTGATGGCGGCGTAGATGCCGCCCAGGTTCAGGTACCATATAAACGCTACCGGGAGCAAAATGATGGGGATTGCTACCGCTAATGCTACTATAATTTGCCATTCCATTTTATTTAACGTCCTCTCTCGATATTGTAGTATATATCATTCGGGTCATATTTTTATAACTTTATGTCTACCGGTGCCCTGGCCTTCTTTTGCCGTGCAACGCGTCTGGCTCTGGCTTCTTTAATAGCCGTATAAATACCGCCGACATTTAAATACCAGACATAGGCCGCCGGAAAGAGAATTATCGGTATTGCTATTACCAGTGCTATTATTAGTTCCCATTGCATCGTGGTAATCTCCTTTCAAAATCATCTTTCGGCTCTCAATATAAGCCTATCATCGGGTTATCAAAACATGCTTCCGTCTTGCTACCTATTTTCAGTCAGCGGATTATAGGTATTTATACTTAATACTCCGCTGTATAATCAAGTATCATCAACGTTTGAGGACTTTTTTATTTGGGTGTATGATTAAGGTAGAAGTAATATAACGACGGGGCGTATCATATGGATAAAATTAAGATATTAATTGCTGACGACCATGCCGTGGTACGGGACGGCACCCGCCAGATTCTTGAGGCGGAAGAGGATATGAACGTAGTTGCGGAGGCTGCGGACGGCGCCGAGGCGGTGAAATTGTCCGGAAGCGCCAGGCCGGATGTCGCCATCATCGATATTGCCATGCCTGGCGTCGACGGCATCGAGGCAACCAGGCAAATCAAGTCGCTGTATCCGTCTATCGCCGTGTTGATACTCTCCGCTTATGACGATGACCAGTTCGTTTTCAGTCTTCTGGAGGCGGGAGCGGCCGGTTATCTGCTGAAAAGCGTGCGCGGTCGGGAACTAGTCGATGCCGTACGCCACGTTTACGCCGGTGAATCGGTGCTGCACCCGACCATTGCCCGTAAGGTGCTTAATCGCTTCGTCCAAGCAACCGGCAAAGAAGCGGGCCAGAAGTCTTCTGAAATTTTAAGCGAACGGGAGCTGGAAGTGCTTAAATCGGCAACACGGGGATTGAGCAACCAGGATATCGCCGACGAGCTTTGTCTAAGTCTCCGTACCGTTCAGGCACACCTGGGTCATATCTTCAACAAGCTTCAGGTGAGTTCGCGGACCGAAGCCGTTGTGCGCGCCCTGAAAGAGGGCTGGGTTACTCTGGAGGATATACCCTGATAAAATTGGTTAATAGGATGTTCGAGGTATAGCTTTGGTACGGTGTTTGGATACTGTCTGGATAGTAAAGGCGCTTCGTAAACCCGGTTTCTGGCTTATTCTGGTTGTGCTGGCGCTTATCACCCTGCCCCACTACGAGGAAACCTTCCTTTTACCGGCCTTTATCGGCCAATTTTCGGCCAGTCTTGGCCTGTCACGCCACGCTTTTGAGAGAGTCCTTTATCTGGCGCCCATTGTTTGGGCCGGTTTTATTTTCGGCTGGAGGGGGTCTTTCGTTACTTCGCTGGCGGCCCTCGGCTGTATGCTGCCGAGGGCTATCTTAATATCCGATTACCAGGTGGATGCTTTATTTGAGACCGGGGCCGTTTTCGTTGTCGGCAATGTCCTGGCTATCAGTTTTGCGTCGCTGCGGGGGGAGCGTGAGTACCGTACGCGACTTGAAGCGGCCCAGGAGGAGCTTAAGAAATCGGAGGAGAGGTACCGGCAGCTGTTCGAGAACGCTCACGATGCCATCTGGATTCACGACCTGGATGGCAATTTCGTTACCGTCAACCGGGCGACTGAAGAGATGACGGGGTACAGCGCGGAAGAGCTGCTTAAAATAAACGTTAAGAGCTTTTTATCTGAAGAAAGCCTGGACCTGGCTCATCGCATCAGGAGCAGACTGCTTAGCGATGAAGTGGTCGAGCAGCCTTACGAGCAGCGTATACGGCGGCGGGACGGCAGCGAGGCGTTTCTTCAACTGGCGACGAGTCTCGTGTTTGATAAAGGCGAGGCCGTGGCGTTTCAACACATCGCGCGGGATATTACCGAGCAGAAGCGCATGGACGAGAATCTGCATTTTTATTTGCAGCAGGCCAACCGGGCGCAGGAGGAGGAGCGTAAGCGTATTTCCCATGAGCTTCACGACGATACCGTGCAGTCCCTGGTAGTGCTTTCCCGCCAGCTGGACGCGCTGGCTGCCGGAGGCAAGGGGCTTTCCGATGAGGCCCGGCAGCGACTCGAGGAGTTGTGGCAGCAGACGGACAATATCTTACAGGGCGTACGCCGCTTGAGCCAGGACCTGCGTCCGGCGGCTTTAGACCGACTCGGCCTGCTGCCGGCGGTGGAATGGCTGGCCTCCAATGTCAAAGAATATTCCGGGATAGATACCAGCGTTAATTTCGTGGGCAAGGAGCACCGCCTGCCGGAGGAGGTGGCAATCGCCCTTTTCCGCGTCACCCAGGAGGCTTTGAGGAACGTGTGGCGGCATTCCGGCGCTACCCGCGCGGAGATTACCGTGGAGTTCGAGGATAAGAAGGCGCGGGTGACCGTTAAGGATAACGGCAAGGGCTTTGAAATCCCAGATAATATGGGCGACCTTGCCAAGCACGGCAAGCTGGGCCTGGCGGGCATGCAGGAGCGCGCCCAGTACGTCGGGGGGACGCTTACGGCGGAGTCCGCGCCGGGCAAGGGAACGACCATCACTGTGGAGGCGCCGGGGTAGAGCTTTAGTGAGGTGTGGAGCGGGAGACGGGACTCGAACCCGCGACAACCTGCTTGGAAGACAGAAATTCTCCGTACGTACTGGCTCATTACCCCTTTTGCATGATTTACCAACATTATACCTGGACTACTTTTTGGGGGGCAGGTCATATGCACTAAAATATTTCTTTTCCGCCCAGTCTTATAATCCGAGGGAATTTTGCAATACCTATATAAATTTGACTTTTTTCTCTGTTTTTGGTAATTTAATTAAGAGATAATGAGTGAATTGCACTGATATATGTGTGTTTTTGTTCGTTTTAAGTAATTTTTTTGTAACAAAAGTTACATTGTAACAAATATCACTAATTAAGAGAAACCGCAGAAGGAATTTAACCGGGAAAAGGATACAAGGAGGAGTATCTCTGATGAGATGGGGTATGGTAATAAACCTGATAAAATGTACTCGCTGTCACGCCTGTATTGCCGCTTGCCGGATTGAACATTTTTTACCTATGGGTGTTAATTGGCCACGGCTGATCGCCTGGGAAACCGATGTGCCCGGCGAAGAACTCACGACTATCCCCGTCCGCTGCAATCAATGCAAGGATGCCCCCTGTGTCGAGGTATGCCCCGCCGAGGCGACCAAGAAACGTGAGGATGGCATAGTCTACGTTGATAACGATATCTGCGTCGGCTGCCGCTACTGCATCATCGCCTGCCCCTACCAGAACCGCACCTTCTTTTCCCGTGATAAAGACCCCGGCTATTTCCCCGGTTATGAGCGGACACGCTTCGAGAAGGCCGGCCGTAAGATTTACCCTCACACCGCCGGTACGACGGAAAAATGTGATTTCTGCATGGATAGAATCGATGCCGGTCTGGCTAAAGGGCTGGTCCCGGGCAAGGACCGCGAGGCTACGCCGGCCTGCGTAAACGTCTGCCAGGCGAGGGCTCTAACCTTCGGTGACCTTGACGACCCCGAATCTGAAGTCTCAAAACTGATTAAAGAGAAAAACGCTTTTCAGCTTCATCCCGAGTACGGTACCGACCCCTCGGTATATTATATCGATGGTAAAATAGGCAACGCGCCTTCTAATATCGCCCCGCGTGAGGAACAGACCGCTTCACACTTGCAGCACCTAAGCACGATGGAGGAAAGGGCGAAGCAGATTTTCGGTAAAAAATAAGGAGGACTGACAATGTCCCAGATGGCAACGCGCCAGTGGATGGTCACCCATGAGTGGATGGTCAAACCCATGCACCAGAGAGAGTGGATTGAAAGACGCGGCATCATGATATGGATTGCCGAGACCTTTACCAGCCTGGGCGCTGGATTATACCTGGTCTCCCTTTTTATCAACAGCTGGTGGGGCCTGCTGGTGGGGTGGCTGATTATCATGTTCCTTAAGCTCCCCCTCCATATAGCCTACTTCGGCAAACCCTGGCGGTTTTACCGGACTATGCCGCCTTTTTCCAATGCCTGGAAGACCTCCTGGTTCGCCCGCGGTATATTGTTTTCCGTATTTTTCGGCACTTTTGGTTTCGTTCAACTTGTCTTCGGTCAACCCGACCTCGCTAATCTAGTCGGGAATTCGGTAGCCAACCCTATCTATTACACCTTCGGCGTGCTGGCGGGACTTAGTGCCGTCGGCGTCGGCATCTACGGCGGTTTTATCATGAACTATGTCAAAGGCATCCCATTCTGGAACCAGGGACTCCTGCCCGTGGTGTTCATACTGGCCGGAGTTGCCGACGGTTTCGGTCTGGCGATGGGGGTGGGCCTGGCGGGCGGCGATGCCAGCATTGCCTGGGCCGAAGCAGGCAGTCGCTACCTCCTGTTGATTAACATCCTGCTTATCGTTACGTACCTGATTAGCGCCAGATACACGTCTGCCGTGGCTAAACTATCGATTCAGGAGCTTCTTACCGGGCCGTCCGCCTTTATGTTCTGGGGCGGGCTGATTACTCTGGGACTGGTTATACCGGCGGCCATCTCGTTGGCCACTCTTGTCAGCGGCGGAGAGGCTTCCACTGTGCTCTTGATAATTGCTATCGTTGCGCATACATTGGGGGCCTTTGCCCTTAAATATTGTATTTTGAAAGTAGGCATTTACCGGCCATTGTTGCCGAAAGTTGCCGCATATTAAGGCTGCAAAGCGTTACTAAAATATTGGCGCTAATAAAATATAAGTATCGCGTTTGATATTTATTATGGAGTCCTAAATGGCTGAAAAGAAAATAATAAAAACCACCTGCAAGAGCTGCCACGGAGGCTGCGGTGTTCTGGTTGAAGTCACCGACGGCGTAATCACGCACATCGAGGGGAACCCGGATTCCACTACACGCGGCACGATGTGCGCCAAGGGCTTGTCCAGCATCCAGCACATTGATAACCCCTACCGTATTACCCACCCTTACAAAAGGGTTGGCGAAAAAGGTGAGGGCAAGTGGCAGCAGATAAGCTGGGACGAAGCGCTGGACACAATTGCCGCTAAAATCAAGGAGGCCTCCGAAAAATACGGCCCCTGGACGGTAGCTACCTCACAGGGGACGGGCCGGGGTTATAACCGCTATACCCACCGCTTTTCCCGCTCGATGGGTTCGGCCAATGTCATTTCGCCGGGCTACATCTGCCACAGTCCGCGCATCGGCCTCTATGGCCTGATTACCGGCTACGGCCGGCTCTACTGCGACTATCACGGGTGGGGTGGTGTATTCCCCAAAACGCAGATATCCTGGGCCAAGCAGCTTGAAATCAGCAGCGCCGACGCCGAGCTGTGCAACTGGTATATAAAGTCGCTGGACTACTGCAAGAACCTGATAATTGTCGACCCCCGGGCGACCGCTTATACCTCACGGGCGACGCTCTGGCTGCAAATCCGGCCGGGCACGGATGCCGCCCTTGCCCTGGGCATGATTAATATCATTATCCAGGAAGGCCTCTGGGACAAAGAGTTCGTAGAAAATTGGACCTACGGCTTCGAGGAACTGAAAAAACGCGCCGCGGAATACCCGGTGGAAAAAGTCTCTGAAATTACCTGGATACCCAAGGAGAAGATTATCCAGGCAGCTCGACTTTTCGCCGAGGATACGCCGGGTGTTATTCAAATCGGCAGCTCACTGGAGCGGCAGGCTAACTGCGGCCAGACCATCCGGGCAATTATCAACCTGCTTGGCATCACCGGCAATATAGAAAGGCCCGGCAGTATGGTAAGCTGGCTGCTGCCGGAGACCGGCCTGATTGAAGATGTTTTCAATGAAATCCCCCTAACCGACGAGATGAGGTCGCATATCTATGGCGGCGATGAATTTAAAATGGGTGCGGCGCGCACCTGCAACCCCGATACCATCATCCGCGAATTCAATAAAGGTGAAAAACCCATCCGCGTCTGGATAAGCGTCGGCGGCCAGCAGATTGTCCACATGGCCAGCACCCAGCAGGTCGTCGAAGGCCTTAAAGATGTTGATTTCCTGGTGCAGGTCGACCAGTTCTGGGGCCCGATGGCCGAGATGTCGGACATCGTTCTGCCCGCCGCTCACTGGCTGGAAATGGACGATATTTACGATATGCACCCGCGCTTCATGATAGAAGCGCATAATAAGTGCATCGACCCGCCCGGCGAGGCCAAGTCCGACGCCTGGATTTTTAATGAAATCGGACGGCGTGTTACACCTGAATACTGGTTTAAAGACGTCGAGGCCCTGCTGGACCATGAGCTAAGAAAAGCGCCGATTACCTGGAAGAAGTTCAGCGAGCAGACTATTTCCGGCTGCTTCGGCCCGGACCAGGTCTATTACAAATACAAGACCGATTACTGGCGTAAGGGAGGAGGCTTCCCCACCCCCACCGGCAAGATGGAGCTTTATTCCACGGTACTGGAAAATCTGGGATATGACCCGCTGCCCTTCTTTGAAGAGCCCGGTGAGAGCCCTTATTCAACTCCGGACCTGGCCAAGGAGTACCCGCTGGTGCTGACCACCGGCTTCCGCTCGCCGTTCTATTTCCTGGCGCAATATCGCAACATCCCATGGCTGCGCACCTTCATGGAATATCCCACCATGCAGATTAACCCTAAAACAGCCAAAGAATTAGGTATTGAAGACGGCGACTTCGTCTGGATAGAATCGCCGCGCGGTAAAATTATACAAAAAGCCAGGCTGTTCCCGGGTGTCGACCCGAGAGTCGTGGCGGCCACTGCCAACTGGTTTTACCCGGAAGCGCCGGCGCAGGGTTTCCGCGGCGTGTTTATCTCCAACCCCAATGTTCTTACTAACGCCAATTACCAAGACCCCATGTACGGTTCGCCGGACCTGACGTGCCTGATATGTAAGGTATATAAATGTAAACCAGAGGAACTGAAAGACCCGCAATACACGGATATCTTCACCAAGGAGCATGGGGGCAAACCGTGGGCATGGTAACCAAACCTGAAATCATCTTCGATAGCACGAAGATGGAAAATATAGGAGGGCCCAGGAAAAGCGTCCTGCCCCGCTACTACTTTCCACTCATTATCGGCATCATCATCGCCGAAGTGGTCATTCTGGGTTTGGTACTTTTTGACATCTTTCCACTCACCCACGACTTTGAAGTACATTCCTATGCGCAGTACGCTTCGTATGTCGATGTTTCAGATATCACGCAAATATCGGTAACCATCACCAGGTGGTTTTTCTTCCTGCTGACGGCCGGGGTTCTCATCCCCACGACCCTGATTATCATCATGGAGGTTACCCGTCGTGTGATAATCGCCCGCAAAGGCGAAGCCAATGCCTGGGACGACGAATTCTCCTGGCTGGATAAACTCGACCGTGCCCCGAAAGTTCCTACCGATGCGAAAACCCGCGTAGAAAACGAATACATCCGGCGTTTTGATATCCACCAGCGTATCCAGCATTTCGTTTTAATGGTTTCATTTATCGTCTTAGCGGTAACCGGTTTTATTAGGGGCTTCCCGGACTGGCCGACTTTCCAGTGGTTTACCGGCGTTTTCGGTGGCACCGAGGTCCTGCGGCTGGTCCATGATATAGCCGCGTTTGCCATGATTGCCGACGGCATCTATCACTTCGGGTATATAGCCTATGGGTACTTCGTGAAACACAAATCTCCCGTAGCGATGTTCCCAAGCTGGAAGGACCTTAAAGATATCATCCATACGTTTCTCTGGATATTCGGGATGCACCGGCATGAACCGCAGTATGAACGTTTTCAGTACGGCCAGAAGATAGATTACTGGGCAATATTCTGGGGCATGCCGGTCATGGTAATAACGGGCATAATCATGATGTTCCCCTCTATTTTCGGCCAGTGGCTTGACGGCCAGTGGTTCACTGTGGTTGCTGCCGCCCACCGCGACGAGGCGGTCCTCGCCGTCGGGTTTATACTCATCGTCCACATGTATTACGGCCACCTTCAAA
>CAYPDM010000025.1:0-18940 GCA_964409485.1 uncultured Dehalococcoidaceae bacterium
CGGCGTGGATAGGCACGGTATTTTCCGGGTTGAGCGCCATCACGCTTTCGCCCCTCCAGCTCCAGTATATCCCCATGACCAGGGTGGAGAATATGTGCGCCACCGGCTCCGAGGCCCTGCGGGCGGCCAGCTATGCCGTGGCCGCCGGAGTCTGTGATATCGCCCTGGCGGTGGGGGTGGAGAAGCTCAAGGATTCCGGCGCGACCGGAGTCAAGGGCCCCAGCATCGTCGGGGACAACCAGGACGGGAGTTCCGGCATAGGCCCCGGCTACAGCGCCCCGGCGTCTTTCGCCTACCTGGCCACGCGTTATTTCCACGATTATAATATCAAACCGGAAGAAGGCAAGCGGCTGCTGGCGCAGATAGCCGTGAAAAATCACCACAACGGCAGCCTGAATCCCAAGGCGCATTTCCAGAACGAGCTGACCATCGAGCAGGTGGTCAACGCCCCCATTATCGCCTGGCCGCTGGGGCTGTTCGACTGCTGCGGCGTCAGCGACGGCGCCGCGGTGGCCGTGGTTACCCGCGCCGATATGGCAAAAAAGTTCAGGGACGACCCCATCTATATCAAGGCAATGCAGGTAAACGTCGGCGCCCGGCAGGGCGCCATGCTGCCGGACTACGACTTCGTGCATATCGAGGAGAATCTCCTCGGCTCGCGCCGGGCTTACGCCGAGGCGGGAGTCAAAGACCCTCGTAAGGAGTTAAGCTGCGCCGAGGTGCACGATTGCTTCAGCATCCACGAGATGATTGTCTATGAAGACCTGGGCTTCAGCCAGCGGGGCCGGGCACGGGAGGACATCGAGGCCGGGACGTTCACGCTGGAAGGCGAGCTGCCCGTCAATACCGACGGCGGTCTAAAATGCTTCGGGCACCCGCTGGGCGCCAGCGGATTGCGTATGATGTACGAGGTCTACAAGCAGCTCCAGGGCAAGGCCGGGCCGCGGCAGGTGAAAAATCCGCGCCTGGGACTGACCCATAACCTGGGCGGCAACGCCGGCACGGGCGTTTGCAGCTGCCTTATCGTCGGCAATGAGAAGTAGCAAAAAAGGGGAAGCTTGAAGGGGCATTAGCCCCTTCAACTAAAATTCCCCCTTCCCTTCATAAATCCTCAAGGGAAGGGGGATACAGGGGGTTAGGTTCACCATCTGTTATATTGGCTGTTTCTAAGGAGGTAATCCTGAAATGAAAATGGCTCTCGAGGGTATAAGAGTGCTGGACGTCAGCGAGGCGGGTCTGGCTCCCGTATGCTGCCGTATCCTGGCGGACATGGGCGCGGAGGTAATCAAGGTGGAAAGGACGGCGGGCGGCGACCAGACCAGGGGTATTCTAAAAATAAGCGGCGATGTGCCCATTTACGATATTAACTACGTGTTTGAGTTCTATAACTTCAGTAAAAAGGGCATCACCCTTGACTTAAAGCAGAAAGAAGGCCAGGAAATACTCTATAAACTCATCGAGAAATCGGACGTTTTCGTGTGCAACTTCCGGCCCCACGCCCTGAAAAGCCTCGGGCTGGAATACGAGACGATATCTAAAATCAACCCGCGCATTATCTATACCCACCTTTCCGGCTACGGACTGCACGGGCCGGAGAAGGACGTCGGCGCTTACGACTTCGTCGGGTACTGGGCGCGCAGCGGCGTCATGGCGTCTCTCGGGGAGCCGGGCACGCCTTTGCCGTTCCAGGTGCCGGGCTTCGGCGATAACACCACCGGCATGTACGCGGCCTGCGCCATCATGATGGCGCTTTTCCATCGCGAGCGCACCGGCGAAGGCCAGGAAGTCTGCGTCTCCCTCCTCGGCGGGGGAATATGGTCGATGGGCATTGTTTTATCTTCCGTTCTGGCCACCGGCCTGGAGTATCCCCGCGTCTCCCGCACCTGCCAGAGCAATCCCATCTTTAATAGCTACGAGTGCGCCGACGGTAAATGGATACAAATGGCCTGTATTCAGGGCGACCGGTACTGGGCCAACGTATGCAAGGCGCTTGATATAGGCGAGCTGGAGCACGACCCCCGGTTCGAAACACATAAAATGCGCATGGAAAACAACCTGGCTTTGATTCCGATGCTGGACAAGATTTTCAAGTCGCGACCCAGGGACGAGTGGGAGGAGCGACTCGGCAAGTACGAGATTATCTGGACTAAGGTCAAGACGCCCGCCGATGTCGCCGCCGACCCCACCGCCTGGGCGGACGGCTATTTCCGGGAAATCGACCACCCGGCGGGGAAAAAGCTCAAGGTGATTATGCCGCCGTGGCAGTTCAGCAAGACCCCCACCACCATCCGCAGCACCGCCCCGGAGTTCGGCCAGCATACCGAGGAAGTCCTTACCGAAACTCTCGGCTACAGCTGGGACGATGTGACCGCTTTTAAGGATAAAGGTGTCATAAGGTAATGCGTATTCTCGCTCACCCTGAGCTTGTCGAAGGGTGAGGACTCGTGGTTCGACAGGCTCACCACGAGCGAGTGCTAAAGATATAATATTACAGGAGACGCGAATGAGTGACTTACTAAAGGGCAGGGTTGCCGCGGTCACGGGAGCCGGTAAAGGCCTGGGACGCGCCGAGGCTATGGGGCTGGCGGCGCGGGGAGCAGCGGTGGTGGTTAACGACCTCGGCACGGCTATCGATGGCAAAGGCGCCTCCAGGGGGCCGGCCGACGAGGTGGTCGAGGAGATAAAAAAGGCCGGCGGTAAGGCCGTTGCCAGCTATGCCAGCATCGCCGATAAAGAAGGGGCGGAGGGCATCATTCAGGCGGCGGTGGATAACTTCGGGAGAATCGACGTGCTGGTGAATAACGCCGGTTACACCGTCGACCGTATGGTGTACAACGTCAGCGACGAGGAATGGGACGGGGTGGTGAAGACCAATCTTTACGGCACCTTCTACTGCACGCGCGCCGCCTGCCGCATTATGAGAAAACAGGGCTACGGCAGGATTATCAACACGTCTTCTCACTCCGGGCTGGGCAACCTGGGGCAGGTGAGTTATTCCGCCTCCAAGGAGGGCATCGTCGGCCTGACGCGCACGGTGGCTTATGACATGGGCCGGTACGGCGTGACCTGTAATGCCATCAGGCCGGTGGCCGGGACGAGGGGCATTAAAGAGCTAATCGAGAAAAAGGGACTCGATGAAGCCTGGGCAAAGGCCTGGGGGAAAGAGGTTGCCCAAAAGAGGATTAAGCAGATGCTGGAGGTCAATCTCGCTGACGATGTCGCCAATCTGGTCATCTATCTCGCCAGCGAGGCGGCGGATAACGTCAACGGCTGCGTCTTCGAGGTCTGGCACGGGCATATCGGGATTTACCAGGACCCCCCGCAGATAGAGCAGGTGCTCTGGAAGGACGGGCGCTGGACCCCGGAAGAGCTGGTAGATACCATGCCGCAGACGCTGACGAAGGACAAAGTCCGCGAGCTGCCGCCCATTTTCCCATTTTAAAAAGTTAAGCAAGGAGGAAATAATGATAAAGAAAATCGACCATATCGGCATCGTTGTCAAGGATGCGGCTGAAGCCCTGAAAGTGTATTCCGAGATGTTCGGCTTTGAGGTCGTAGAGGAAATGGGGGGGCCGGGTGGGGAATTTAAAGCCGTTCTGGTAAGGGTAGGTGGCATTACGCTGGAGTTTCTTCAGCCGTTGACAGAGCAGGGTAGCTTCGCGAAATTCCTCAAGGAGCGGGGCGGTGGTCTGCACCACGTTTCATTCGAAACCAATAACATCAAGCAGGACTTGAAGACGCTAAAGGCCCAGGGAAGAAAATTGATTAACGAGGAGCCGATGTCTCTGCCCGCGGCCCAGATAGCCTTTGTTCACCCCGGTGCCGCGGAAAACGTTCTAATAGAACTGGTGCAAAGGGCCCAATCTTACCCTGAAATGCTAAACATAAAGATGGCCTGACCAGGAAGGATTAGCGGACAGGCATCCTCGGGTATTCAGGCAACCAGCAGCGGTATCAATTTCCTGACGCTGTCCAGTTTCTCCAGGTTATCCAGCATCTGGAGAAGCTCCGTGGCATTCTGCTTCGGTATTCTCCCGCAGAAGTCAACATTAGTCCAGAATTTATCGATAATCTCTTCTTTAGACAGCGGATTGAGGGGGTTGCCCCTGGCAATATCGCAGGACTCGGTGAAGTCCCTCCCGTCTTTGAGAATTACGGTAACTCTGGCGGCTTCGAACTTAACATAGGGACTGGGTGTAAGCTTGATTTTTTTCATGAATTCGGCCACCTGCGGACTGCGTATCGCCTCCTCGGTGAAATGCTCCGGCTTCACGCACCCGAAGAGAAAAGCCGTCGCTACCGCGTACCGGTAGCTGAAAGCGGCGTTCGCGTGGGGGAAAGACCCTAATTTTAAAGGACTGCCGCAGATATGGTCTATGCCGCCCTGCGCCAGGTCCAGGTTCACCGTGTCTATGTCATCGGCGGTAACTCCGCTTTTCCGTATTATATCAAGGGCGCAGTCGATGGCGGCGTGAGGGATACGGCAGCAGGGATACGGCTTGAAGGTGCCGTCGGCGTAGTAGACTTTCCCGAGGTCGCGGCTAAGGTACTCCGGCTTCTGGCACCCTTCGGTGAACATCTTATAATACCCGAACTTGCTGAACAAAGCGTCCCCCGGGCCGGTCCAGCCGGCTTTGGCCAGACGCGCGGAAAAAATGCCCGACCGGGCCGATAGACCCTGCGCCAGCTTGAAGGCAACGGTGCCGTCCCAGATTGTCTGGAAGGTGGTGCCGATTAGATTGAGGACGATGCCGAAGGCGTTTCTCATCTGAAACTTATCCAGTCCCAGCAGACGCCCGGCGGTGGCCGTGGTCCCGAAGGCGTTAACCGTGCCGACTCCGTCCCAGCCCAGGGTAAAGCCGAAACCGGAGGCAGCCAGTATGCGTGAAGCTATGTCATCCCCGACGAGTAACGCTGTAATCATCTCCGGTCCGCTGGCGTTTACCGCCTCGGCTAGGGAGATGGTCGTAGGCACGGTGGTGCCGCTGATATGCCCCGGCGTGTTCACGCCGTCCACCATCGGGCTTACCGGCTCGAAGTCGAAAGAACGGGTCATAATGCTGTTGACCATGGCTGCGTTAGCCATGGGCACCTTACCGCCGTGTACCAGGATGGTTGCTTCTTCCTTACCCCCCTCGTCCCGCAGGAGTTCCACGAGCTCGGGATTGCCGGTATCGTTAGAGCCGCCGATAAGGCAGCCTATCGAATCTATAATGCGGCACTTCGTGCTTTCCAGCGTTGCCGGGTCGAAGTTTTCAAAACGCGTATCCAGGACGTTCGCGGTAAGATTCTCGATTGGCGTACTACCAGGGATATTCATAATCTACCTCACACTCCGGAGCTATGTTACTTGGCTATCATCAGACCGGGGAGCCAGAGGCTTAACTGGGGAAAGGCGACGATAAGAGCCAGGAAGAGCAGCTCGAAAAACAGGAAAGGTATCACGCCGCGCAGTATCTCCCCGGTGGGGATGTTAAAGATAGTCTTCACGGCGAACAAATCGGTTCCCATCGGGGGCGTTATAAGCCCTATCTGTGTATTAACGGTAAAAATCACCCCGAACCAGATGGGGTCCATCCCCAGGCTGACGATTAAAGGAACAAAGATAGGCACCGTCAATAATGTTATGGTTATGGGGTCCAGCACGAATCCCAGAATCAGCAATATAAAGTTGATGATTACTATTACCCCCATGGGGGATAGTGACGAGGAACCGACTAAATTTTGCAGATTTGAGGCGACATTGGTGCTGCCGACCACGTAAGTATAGAACGAAGCTGCAATAATAATGAACAAAATCAGCCCGTTTACCGTGGCCGCCTCCACTATTGCCGCGCGAAGGCCCTTCCAGCGCATGCGGAAAAACAGGACGGCTATCAGCAGAACGACAAAGCACCCTACACCGGCGGTCTCGGTGGGGGTGGCTATCCCGAAATAGATGGAGCCCAGGATGCTGAACATCACCAGCGCTATCGGCCAGACGCCCTTTACAGAAGATATTCGCTCTCTCCAGGGGACGCTATAGGTCTTGGGGGCCAGGCCGGGTCTCACCAGGCAGAATACTATGGCGGGCACTGAAAGGAAAATCGCCAGGATAACCCCCGGTATTATACCCGCAATGAAAAGCTTGCCCAGGGAGACATTGGTAATTACCGCATAAATGATAAAAGTGGCGCTGGGCGGAATCAGCGGACCCAGCACGCCCCCCGCCAGTAAAGCTCCCAGGCTGAAGCCCCGGTGATAACCCCGCCGCTCGAATTCCGGGACGGCCATTTTACCAACAACGATGATAGTGGCGGCGCTGGTCCCCAGCGTTGCCGCCAATGCGGCCTCTCCCATAATGCCGGCTACAACCAGCCCGCCGCGGATGCGGGAAAGCCAGTTAGCGGCGGCGGTAAAAAGGTCTTTCCCCATTCCTGATTCGGCAATGATGGCTCCCAGCAGGACGAACAGCGGGAGCGGCGTCCACGCCAAATTGAACAGCGTGCTGAATGGTGATGAACCTACAATATGCAGGGCGGGAGCCCCGTAAGTCAGAACCGCCCCGACTACCGCGCTGAATCCCAGCGAATAGACAATCGGCACGCCCAGCATCATGAGCACGAACAGACCGGCAACACAAATGATGCTTGTTATCTGTGGGTCCAACGCAATTAGTTCTCCTTTTAAGAGTTACTCCGCCGT
Source organism: uncultured Dehalococcoidaceae bacterium (assembly GCA_964409485.1). Lineage (GTDB taxonomy): Bacteria > Chloroflexota > Dehalococcoidia > Dehalococcoidales > RBG-16-60-22 > JAFGPF01. The sequence goes on from CAYPDM010000025.1 coordinate 6,685, forward strand.
CGTTGCGGTTTCACCCGGCCCCGTCTTTTGCCGGTGGTGTCTATATGCGTTTGTTATGCCACGTGTAAGCTGGGCCAGGAGCACCAGAACAAGCCAGAAAGACCCGATGGGTATCAGGAACTTGGTGGGGTACAGAGGCTCTTCCCAGACCGATTGGCTGGTTTCGCCGATGCTGAACGAATACACGGCATTATCCAAGCTCTGCCAGGTTATTATAGTTACGTATACCAGGGCCAGGATTGGGCCGAGGATGTCCATTAGGAAGCCTTGTACGTTTCCCGGCATGTAGTTTGTGATAAAATCTACTCTTAGATGCCTCTTATATCTCTGTAAACCGGATATGGCAAAGACCACGCAGGCGGTTAAAAATATCGTGCTGACCTCGTAAGAGTAAGGTTCCGGGTTGTTCAGCAGGTAGCGTCTTCCCACTGCGTAAGTGCTTAAAAAAGACATCAGCAGGATAAGGACCCCGCTGCTGACCAGGCCCCAGTTGCCTACCCGCTCAATTACCAGGTCTATCTTCAGGAATATTTTCTTCAACACTCGTGCCTCAACCTTAAAGGATAATTGATGCCTTCAAGTGGCGTAAAGCGTAACCGGACACATATTCCAATCCTGATTGGCGGAGGCGGTAAACGGCGTGGTAAACCTCCCGCCAATCAGGATGGATACTATTTCCATTTAAACCGTGTCAATAACTGAACTGGTTCGTCTTTATCCTCCGTATGGATATTTGGCGTTGGCGTCCGCGGCGGCTTTCTTCAGCTTGCCGGCGAGGTCAGCGCCCATGTTATCGAACAGTTCATCGACATACGGTTGCAGTACTTTTGCCCAGGCATCGCGTTCCGCTTTGGGCAGGGTGTAGACTTCCAATCCCATGTCGGTCAGTGTCTGGTCGTTTTCGTGGGCTATTTTAATGAAATTGGCATTGGTGCTGTCCTGCGCCTTCTTACCCAGGTCGACTATCAACTCTTTTATGTCTTTGGGCATATCGTTGTAGACTTCCAGGTTGATGGCTACCTGAATGCTGGCCGGGATAAGATAGCCCCGCAGCACGTAATCGGCCACTTCGTTCAGCTTGAACATTATCATCATGGAGGATGACTGCATGCTGGCTTCGATGACCTTCTTCTGGAGTCCCTGGTATCCATCGGGGAACGGCATGGGAACGGAGGAACCGCCCAGCAGTTCGATGAACTGGGCCGACTGCGGCGATACGGACTGGGTCAGCACGTCTTTCCAGTCTGCCTGCGTCTTTATCGGCTTGACGCTGATTACGTCGAGAGCCAGACAGGTAAAGGAGAACAGGGGCTTGGAATTGAACTTCTTTGTCATCACCTCGTCGTACAGCTGTATGGCGCTTGCCTGGAGGGCGGCGTCCGCCTCGACGCTATTAGCCAGGAAGGGAATTTCCGCCGCGGCGAAAACCGGGTCGAGGCTGGCAAAAACACCGGTCGGGAAGCCGACCATCTCGACGGCCCCGGTTCTTACCGCGTCCATGCTATCGGGGATTTTCACCAGCGACTCGCTGGGGTGAAGCTCAATGACATATTTGCCTTCGGCCTTTGCATTAAAATCATTGATGAAGTTCTCTATGTTAACGGTCACCGGGTCGCCCGGAGGCCAGCACCCCGCCATTCTTAAAACTTTAGCTTCCTTCTCGGTGCAGGATACAAACGTACCCAGCGACATCAACAAAATTGCGATTGCTATGAGTATTAATAAGATTTTTTTCATCGGTTGTGTAAACCTCCTCGATTGCATTTTCAAGCATTACTTTTTGAGTCCCTGTCAGCTCATCGGTGGTTACCTCCTTAGTGTTGAAAATCCCCCGTGATATTAAAAGGTTAGTGCGGGCGCCTGCCCGTAGACTTTTCAATCAAGCTGTTAGAATTAAAGCGGCTTTCCGGCCCCATGGTATCCGGGGCCACCGGCAGGGCGCCATCCCTGATTGAGGCGAATGTGTGCAGGATGCTGATTTGCATCTATTAATTATACCAGTACCTTGTTCCTTGTCAAATCCTTATCAGACAAGCCGCATGGCACGGGGAGTTTGTTATTTTCCTATCACCGTCGGGGTCTTGCCGGGAGTGGCAAACTTCTTCACGGCATCCTCGTTTAATTCCACTCCGAGGCCGGGGCCATCCGGCGGGTAGAGGAAGCCGCCTTCGTACCTTAATACTTTTTTAGCCAGGTCGTCCTTTAACGGGGTACTGACCGTATCCGGTATGTTATAGAGGTTCAGAGGGCCGATAGACTCCTGTTCAATCTTGCCCATCCACTCGGTAGCAGCCAGGAAGTGCGCATTGGCCGTCGCCCCGAGTCCGGAATCAATCATGCAGCCGCACATCACCATCAAGCCGGCCGCCTGGGCTATCGATACAAATTTCTGTGACTTTAATATGCCCCCCGCCTTGGGAACCTTGAGGAAAAAGCCGTCCACGGCATCCCGCTGCAGGAGTTTTATAAGGTCGTTAAGCTCGGCTGCCGATTCATCGGCGAATATCGGCACATCCACCTTCCGGCGCAGCCGGGCCAGCCCGTCTATATCCCACCGCGGTACGGGTTGCTCGGAAAGGAATAAATCATACTTCACGGCTTCCTTGAGGAATTTAAGCGCCTGGAGGTAGTTCCAGCCCCCGTTGGTATCGGTCATTATCTTAACATCTTTACCCACGGCATCTCTTAAGGCGCCTACCATATCCAGGTCCTCTTCAATGGACTTGGCGCCTACTTTCAGCTTAAAGGCCCTGAAGCCGGCTTTTATCAGGCCCTTCCCTTCCTCGCCTACTTCTTCCGCCGTCCCGGAAGACATCACGAACGCCAGTTTTATTTTTTCGTTGGAAAGACCTCCCAGCAGCGCGTAAACAGGCACTCCCAGCGCCTTGCCCTTGATATCATGGAGGCAATAATCGATGACCGCCTTCGACTGGTTGTTCAGCTTGGCGGCTCTATCCATCCCCGCCACGATTTTCTCGATGTTGAAGGGGTCCTCGCCGAGGAGTACCTGCGGCCCGTAGACTTTATTGATGTTGTGCATAATGGAGTCCTGGCTCTCGCCCATGTACCAGGGGGAAGTATCCCCGGTCTCACATATGCCGGTAATACCCTCATCGGTGTGTATCTTAACGACCACGGAATCGGCGCAATCGGCAGTGCCGCCTCCCATCTTCATCGGCTTGGCGAAGTGCAGCGATACAGGTATACATTCAATCCTGGTGATTTTCATTATAATTCCTCCATGTATATATTAATATAGAGTCGAAGATAACGCCGGGCGATGCCCGGCCCTTTTCAATGGGGATTTATATCTCTATATAAGCACTTTACGCTATGATAAGTCAAACGGTTGTGACTAAAGTCATGGTGGGTAATTTGTTTTTTATGTATTATACTGGTAAGGGTAATTACAGCCCGCTTTTTGGGGAGGTGTTCGATATGGAATCCAAATGCCCCGGGCAGGATATAAGGAACCTTCGGGCGGCCATGTACAAATGCCCGAATTGCGGTAACGAAGTGGAGATGTTCTCCGACGAACTAAGGATTAAGTGTAAGAAGTGCGGGAAATACGTCTATAAAGAGCGGACTCCATCCTGCATAGAGTGGTGCCCTTCGGCGAAGCAGTGCCTCGGAGAGGAGCGGTGGAAAGCCCTCACGGGCGGCTAAGAGGCGGCCAGTTTCCGGCCGATTGCGCCGGCATCGGCGAGGGCGGCAGGGTGTTCCTTAATCTCGCCTTTTTTATCGACGCCTCTTATCAATAATTCTTCCGCGTACTCGGCATTAATCGCCTGGAAAAAGTATTTTATCGTCAGTTTCGGCCCGTCGAATAGTTTCACGCCTTTTGTCGCCCCCACGGCGATAAAAGCCCCCCGCTTTACGGGAATATCCAGATTTTTCAGGATGTATTTCCGCGCCCAGAGCGCCTGGCAGCGGCTTATCAGCAGCAGGAGCTGGGCGCTGACGGTATAGAAGAATATGGGGGAGGCCACGATAACCGCATCCGCGTCCAGTATCTTCTGGTACAGGCCGTCCATATCATCCCTGATAACGCATTTACCGTCCTTGAGGCACCCGTAATACTCGCGGCAGGGTGTAATTTTGAGCTTGTCCACGATTATTTTTTCGGTCTCCGCCCCCAGGCTATGCGCCCCCTTCAGGGCCTCATCGAGGAGAAGGTCGGTATTGCCCTTGATGCGCGGGCTGCCCATGATACCCAGTACTTTCAAATTAACCCCCGGATTACCGTCCGTCGACGAAGAGCTTGCCGCCCTGGGCGACATTCTCCGGCTTAAGGTCTGCGATTACGATTTGCACCGCCGCAGGCGGGCACCCGATATTTTTAACAATCGCCTCGGTGACGTCTTTAGCTATACCCCGCTTCTGCTCAACGGTTCTTCCTTCAAGGATATTTATACTTACCAGCGGCATAATTAACCTCCCCTTGAATTTCCCTGAAAAAAGTTTAATGCTTTATGTGTGGGGAGTCAAATTTACCGGAGTGATGCAGGTAAACCCGTTAACGCCTGAAAGAAGGCTGTTTATCTGGTGCCGTTCTAGAAACGTCTTATTTTAAGGACCATCGTTAGTATGATGATTAGCGATAAAACGATGGTGAAGAGCAAACCCCCGACCAGATAGATAATCCAGCCCGGTATGCTCAAGGGCTGGCTAAAGACCGGCAAAGTGATGGAATCCGGGGAAGGTTCGGGCGCAGGCGGGGGTTGTATCATCGTAGTCGGATGGTTGGTCGGCAGGGTCGCCGCGGTGAGGGAAGGGGTTATTTCTGACATGTTTTCCTCGGGGTAGGGCGGTGCCGGCGGCTCGTCTGCTAACGGAGCCGACTCCGTGGTGAAGACACCGGCGGAGCTCCAGGGACTGTGGGTGCTCTCGCTGGTAGCCCTGACCTTCCAGTAGTACGTCGTATCGTAATCAAGACCGACTTCACACTGCCAGGCATTGGTCGGTAGGGCGTATTCGTCCGCCCTGACGATAACGGGACTGCCGAAAACGGCATCGCCGGATACCAGCAGTTCGTAGACCTCCGCCCCGATTACCGCCGTCCACTGGAATACCGGCCTGACCGGCACGTTAACGGCGCCGGCGGCGGGACTTTCCGGCTTGAGGGCGATAGCCTCGGTGTCAAGGCTGGTGGTAAAAGACCGTTTCTCCGACCATGGGCCGGTTACCGGGGCGCTGGCGCGCACGCGCCAGTAATAAGTGGCGGCCGGGTCGAGTGATGGCAGCCGGGCGGAACTGGCGGTCGTGCTGCCTGTAAATCCATCGGGTACGGATGATAAGTCTGTATCACTATCGCACTGCCACTCGTAGCTGGTAGCGCCGTCCAGAGTTTCCCAGTCCAGGATGATGTTCCTTACGGTGTGGTCGATGAGGCTGCCGATTCCCGCTGCCCCGTCGTCCGGGGAAACCTGCGTCATTGGCGATGTCAGGGTATCAAGGAAGGTCATCAATCTTAAATTAGCGGTATCTATCGACCATAATCGGTTGCCTGATTGCCATAGGCCGGACAGGGCAGCGCCTTCGTCCAGACCGCGGGTAACCGTTTCAAAGGTAGGGCCGAGGGCGTATGTTGGGTTGAGGCAGCGTTCCATGCCGCCGTCGTCGTCACCGTTAACGGCGTAAAGGCTTCCATCGTCGGTAACGGTCAATCTGTTGAGTGTCGCCTCGTCCGGCAGGGTGCCGTCGATGCTTTCCCAATCGGTACCTGTGCCGATGACGAAACGGTAGACCCCGCCGTCGCTGTTATCATCGGCGGCATAGACGGTGCGGTTGCTGGCGTATTCGGGGTCGAAGGCCACGGCGATGGAGCCGGTGAGGGGTGAAGCGGTGTCATCCCCGGGCAGCGATTCGAATGAAAGGCAGTTGTCATTGGACCAGAAGACCCGGCCATCGGTGTTCCCGGCCAGCACCGTGCCGTCACTTTCGTATTCGGGTGAAACGGCAATGGAGTATAAAGACTGGCTGCCCGCCGGTGTGCCTTCGGAGTAGACAAAACCGCTATTGGTCGAACTATATATCATTCCGTGGCTGCCGTCATAGCTGCCCGTGAATAAGGTGGTTTCACTGGCTATAGCCCAGGCATCGACGTAAAATTCGGCGCCGCTGGAGGGGTCGCGGGTGAATCTAAGCCGGTAGCTCTGACCATCGTCGGTAGACTGCCATATAGTCGGGCTGCCGTTGCTCTCGCCGGCCACAAATAGCGCCCGGCAGTCGTCACCGTATTCCGGCGGCAGGCCGACCAGGCTCATGCTGTCTACAACGTTAAGATTACTGGCTAAAGTCCTTTCCCAGGTATTGCCGCCGTCCCGACTGCGCCAGAGGCTGTGCCCGTCGCCGAAAGTAAGCATGAATATGGTGTTATCCTGCCCGTATCCGGGTGAAGGCGCCAGGTCGACGATGGCATCGATGGTGGTATCGATTAAACTGACCTGGTTCCAGGTCAGTCCGATATCCCGGCTTATGGAGATAGCGCTGCCGTTGCCGCTGGTGGCGATATACATCCTGCCGGTAGTTGCGAAATCGTGCGCTATCAACGCGCCGGTCACGGATTGTCCGGTAGGCTCCTTGCGATTTTTCGTCCAGCCGATTCCCCCGTCGGTGCTTACATAGGTCCGGGTGCTATCGGCGGCCCCGGCCAGTAAAATTGTAAACGGGCTGTCTCCCCGGGCCGCCAGACAGCCGACATCAATGTTGCTGCTTCCGTATGCCAGGCCGATATTCAGGTCGGTAACTATCGGTGTTGACGGCGCATCGGCACAGTCGATTTTATATACGTCTCCATCACCCGTCCCGGTATCGATAGCCGCGAACAGGGAGCCGCTGCCTGAAGCGGGGTCGGCATTATAATTATCCGGGAAGACGATTGTTGCCGGGGCAGCCACCCTGACGGAAATAGCTATCCCTGAATTATCCCTGTCCAGCCTGGCGTATTCCGCGGTATCGTTCCAGCTGGCATCACCTACCTTAGCGGCAAAGTAAGTATCGGTTTCGTCGGTTATTATGGCTACAAGCTGCCGGTCATAAGCATAATTGGGAGAGAAAGCTACGGCATAGACGTCATAACTGCCTATATTCGTATCGGCCCAGGCCGGGATGATGTCCGCCTCGTTCAGGATATAGACGCCGCCGTACCCGGCGCTGTCCGTGTCTATGGTGCCTACGGCGATGATATCACCGTTCAGCCAGGCTACGTCGATAGAAGTTATTTCCACGTTATCGGTTCCGACCCCGCCGGGGCTGGCCGGCAGTTGCGTAAAGGTCTTGCCGCCGTTGATGGAACTGTAAATCGCCGCAGAAGTGGCATAATATATCGTACCGGCGTCATGGGGTGATATGGCGATATCTACTATCGTATCCTGGACACCGCCGGTATGCACCCAGCCGGCGCCGCCGTTGTTAGACTTGTACAGAGTGTAGGTAGGGCCGTGGCAGCTGGCATAGAGGGTGCCATCTGGAGCCGCTGTCAGGTGCCGGATATCGGAACCGGCGGCCAGGGTCCAATCTCCCGCCTCGCCCTCGGTGGGAATACTTACTTTCATCCACTTAACGGCTTCGGGGGTTGCTTCAGCCCGCGAGATGAATGTCAGGGTGGCAAGTATTGATACAAGGATGAGTTTGGCAACGAGGATGCACAATTCCCGGGATGGCCGGTGCGGTAGACTGATATTTGCCATTCGGCGAATATATGCTGGCATGAAATTCAAATTGTACCTCTGAAAAGTTGTTAATCTGCAAGACCGGTACTGATGTTGGAGGGTTCAGCATTATCAATAATAATACATTTGACTATGGAAATGTCCTGTTTCATTCTAAAAATATACTAAAAATCGGTAAAACCGGGTCTATGATTATATGTTGAATAAGGGCAGATATGAAGTATATACTAAAATGAGGACTCCTGACAAGGGAAGGTAATCATGGAAACAGACCGCTATGAGATTGATGAAGGGACCGACTATGTCGGTTACCGTGAGGCTTTTAATCTCGTAACATCTAATGTAAAGCCCGTAGGGATTGAGGAACTATCGCTGGAATTGAGCGTCGACCGTATTGCCGCCGAGGACGTGGTGGCGCAGGTGAGTTATCCTTCAACGGATGTCTCGCTCAAAGACGGATATGCGGTAAAATCCGTTGACATAGAGGCGGCATCGATGCAGAATCCCGTATATCTTAAGGTCACCGGCTCGGTGTTCGCCGGCTTCAGGTTCGATGGTGAGGTGGAACGGGGCAGCGCTGTCAAGATATGTTCCGGCGCGCCGATACCCCGCGGAGCGGATACCGTGGTATCCGCAGAGTTCTGCGACGAAATATCGCCGGGAGAAGTGCACGCCAGGGCCGATGCGGAGTCGGGGAGGAATATCCTCCGCGCCGGCGGAGAAGTAAAAGCGGGGGCAACCATTGTCGGCAGGGGCGGCAGGCTTTTACCGGGCTACCTGGGTCTGGCGGCGGCGGCCGGGATTAACCGCGTCAGCGTTTACCGGCGGCCGGTGGTGGCCGTTGCGGGAATCGGGGATGAGGTAGTAGCGCCCGGGGAAGACCTAAGCCCCGGCCAGCTCTATGCCAGCAATCTGGTCACCATGGAGTCATGGCTGGCTTCTTTCGGGATATCCTGCGTCACTTCGGTGGTTAATGATAGTGAGGAAGATATCAAAAATGAGTTGCGTAAGAACCTGCCGGACGTAGATGTTATTCTAACCAGCGGCGGCGCCTGGGGCAGCGAACGCGACCTTGTTGTCGGCTGCCTGAACCAGCTCGGCTGGCAGGAGATATTCCACCACGTGCGTATGGGGCCGGGTAAGGGTATCGCCTTCGGCTTATGGGAGGGCAAGCCCGTGTTTTGCCTCCCGGGCGGGCCGGCCAGCAACGAGATGGCTTTCCTCCAGCTTGCCCTGCCCGGAATACTGCGGATGAGCGGGGATATCAGGCATCCACTCCAGACTGTTACCGCCAGGCTTACCGAGGAACTGCAGGCCCGCCACCCGGCGTGGACGGAGTTTAAGGACGCCACGCTCTCCCGTGATACCGCGGGGAATTACAGCGTGGCGCTTTATAAAAACCGGAGCCGTTTGCAGGCTATCGCCAGCGCCAACGGCCTTGTCTGCATCCCGGAGGGTACGGAATCGCTGAAGAGCGGTGAGTTCGTCCCCGTGCAGATACTGGCGCCCCGCCTCGACGATATTTAAATCACGCAGAATCCATCACTCTGTAATTATTATACACGCATAAAAAGAGAGCCCCCCGAATTTCGGGGGGCTCTCGGAGTACCTGGAGTATTGTCCCTTAAGTCATTCTTAGACTGAACGTCTCGTCCTGACGATGAGGACAATTACCGCGATCACCAGTACCGCGCCGATGATGATTATCGCCCAGATGTAAGCCGGAGCAATCTGCTCTGGCGCAGGTGCGGACGGAATCTCAATGACGTTGGCCGGTGGTGACGGCGGTATCTCGATTACCGGGGCGGGTGTCTGCTCGATGACTACTGGCGGAGTAGCAGCAGCCGCTTCCTTGGCAACCGTGAAGTTGGAGATGGTTGACCAGTCGCCTAGTACCGGTGCGATGGACCTTACTCTCCAGAAGTAGGTCTTGCCGCGTTCGAGTGTCACGGCCGGCTGGATGCCGGTGTTAGCCAGCTGTTCGGATACCAGAGGTGATGCGAAGCTGGTGTCCGCGGCCAGCTGGAACTCGTACATATCAGCCTGTGATACCGGGCTCCATGAGAAGGCCGGGGACGTGTTGTCGATGCTGGCACCGTTAAGCGGTGAAGCGATGGTCGGCACTGCGGCCGCTCCGGGAGCTACCGTGAAGGTGCTGACCTCTGAAAAGCCGCTGGTGAACGGGGTGGTGGCCCGTACCAGCCAGTAGTAGGTGGCGCCGGGCTGGAACGTCCCGCCGGGGAGTATCGCCGATATTGTGTCGGCAGAACTCACTACCTCCCGGAACGGGTCCCCGTCGCCGCCCGTCGGGGCATCGATGTTCACAATTGAGGTGAAGGCGGCATCGAGTGACAGCCATAGTTCGTAGGCCGTGGACTTGGAGATGCGGTTCCACAGGAAGTTGACGGAATAGGGTACACCGGTGAGGGAGTTTATGTCGACCATAGTCTCGGTGGCCGGCGCGGTTACGGTCGGCCCGGTGAGAGCCACGGCGTCATCGATGTAGAATACGTAAGCGGCGCCGCTATCGGCCGTGATGATTATGCTCGAACCCGCGGTATGCGTCCTGAACGGGTACGGGGTCAGGTTGAGTACGTAGGCCGCGGTGGTGCCCGTGGGATATCTTGTGCTCCACAGGTTCGCGCTGTGCGTTCCGGGGTAGGTCGGGGCAAGCGTGCGGTCTATCCAGGAATGGGTCGTGTTGCAGGTCGAGGTATAGAGCACGCCTTCCGTGAGAATCATCCCCGTGACGCCTGTCACGTTGTCGGCCGCGGTGAAGGCCCCGAATCCCATCGACTTGAATTGGATGAAAGGATTGGCCGGGCCGAGTTCGGCGCGATATACATCGGTGCTGGTCGAGCCAATACCGAAGATAAAGTCGCCGGTCGCAAGGCCGGTGGCCTGCGGGAAGACGTTGCCGGCAAGTGACATGGAGGCAAACGTCTTGGTCCAGCTTGTGCCGCCGTCGGTGCTGTAGCATATGCCGCCACCCGTACCGCCGACCATCAGCTCGTTCTCACCGAGGCTGACGATGGAGTAAACGTTGCCGCCGGAGCCCAGATTGGTGTTAACCGGGAGTTCCCAGTTAAAGCCGCTGGTTACGCTCTTGAATACGTTGACACCGTTGCCGATGTAGACAATCTTGGCGCTCTCTACGGCCAGGGCGGCGATGTTGGCGGGGGCGTTGCTCCGCTTGTACCAGCGGGAGTCGCCGCCGTTATCCGTGTAGTAGATGTCCGTGCCGTTGTTAACGTAGGCGTACAGTACATTCGGGTCGGATGCGAGGCCGGCCAGTTCGATGTCGGCTGCATTGTCTTCCACGCACAGTATCCTCGTTACGAAGAACGGGGCGTTGACACGGTAAATGGATGTCTCACCGCCGTCACTGGCGGCAAGGTACCAGGGGTCGCCCGTGGCGGTCATGTAGATGTCGCTGACGGTGCCTGCGTTGATGTAAGCGTTTACCGCGGCGTTACCGACCATGCCGGCTGCACCGCCGCTGTCCATCAGCGTGTAGTCGTTCCAGGTGAGACCGTAGTCCAGGGACTTGGACATTGCCGAAGCATCGCCAACCTTGGAGCCGTACAGGGTCTCTCCCACGAAGTTTACGTCTACCGCATCTGCGCCGGCGTCATTGACGCCGATTCTCTTCAGACTGCGGTCGCTGAAGAAGCTCGGGGCGTTGGACATCGGGTCCGCGCAGCGGTAGACATTATTGGTGTTGTAGTAGCCGGCGGCCAGGTTCGCGCCGTCGAAGGCAACGCTGTTAACAGCGATGCCGGTGCCGGCGGTGGTGTTGCCGTGCAGCTTGACGGGGGTGTTGTAGTCGAGGCAGCGCCATACGCCGCCCAGTTCTGTGGCAGTCCCGTTGTTGATGGCAGCGCCGACAAAGGCGATGCGCAGGGCATCGTCAGCGCCGTCGTATTCAGGATGAAGGACGACGTCTGCGGCATCAACTCCAAACGTGGTGTTGGCAGCGGAAACAACGGTTACCGGGTAACCGCTGTCGATGGTGGCATCCCAGCTGCCTCCCGAGTTGAACTGGAGGATGTGGAGGCGTAAATAGCCATCCGCGCTTCCAGTGACGCCGATTTCCTCGGAGATGGCTACCGCCATGGTATCGGACGGGAAGTTCGGTGAGAAGGCTACCGATTCGATGTTGTCCATCGTCGCTTCAGCAGCCGGCTTAGCGGTGAAGTCCTCTACGGCGTTCTTCCAGGAGCCTACGCCCGCGCCGTAGTTGTAGTAGTAGATTACGGCGTCGTTGGTGGTGGCGTCCTGACCGTAAACGGCCACGTAGCGGATTCCGCCGGTAATCAGCGGCGAGATTGTTATGCCGGTGAGTAGGGTGTTGGCGGTGCTGGCCAGGTTCATCGCGCTGAAGGAAGCTCCGCCGTTAACCGATATAGCGACAGATGCGTTGGCAGAACTGTCGGCAACCGCGACGACATTGCTGTCATCCGGGGCTATCGCCACGAGTTCGGGTTCGTCAATGTCGTACTCCTCAATCGTGACGGGCCCGCCGGAATTGCCGGGAAGCCTGGCGGTGATGTCGGTCCACATCGCGCCGCCGAAGGTGCCCT
>CAYPDM010000025.1:19040-21836 GCA_964409485.1 uncultured Dehalococcoidaceae bacterium
CCGGGAAGCCTGGCGGTGATGTCGGTCCACATCGCGCCGCCGAAGGTGCCCTGGACCAGGAATGAGCCCGTAGTAGCCGACGTGACGCAGGCATACATGATGGAGTCGTCGCTGGCCACGGCATAGCTGGTGATATCGGTGCCGGGCGTTAATGCCCAGAGCGCGCCGCCGGGTTGACCTGTGTGGAACTCCCACCTTAGCGGTTCGGCAGCGGAGGTCGGGGCGGCGGCAAGAAACAGGCTGGTAAGCAGCACTATTACCAGGCCAACGCCCCAGAATTTAGTTATGAATTTTTTCATCGACTTTTATTTTCTCCTTATTAAAGTCTTTGTAGTTATTTGAATATGCTATACCCCCGCAAACAGTTATTCGACTTTATTTTTCTGGTTTGCGGAGATACATTCCCTTCGAAGCGATATTCAGAGCACCCTGGCTCAGTCTCCCCTTGCGGGCTATGGTCATCGCATCACCTCCTTCCTTGCATACCTTATCCAAGGTACACTTCAATATAACTATAGCATATGCTCGTTGTTTGTCAAGCCCTTCACGCGGGAAATTAACATAAATTCTTAAAAAACGCACGATTCGCCGTTATTGACCGGTTGTTAACTGTTATATAAAACGTTTAAATTATGAAAAGGATAGCAAAAAATTGTTAAGTTATGATGAAGCTGCCGCCAGCCGACCCGCCAGCTCCCCGATTGCCACCGTTTCCTGCCGGGCGTTGGCCATGTCCCGCAGGACCGCCGTGCCGGCTTTCACCTCTTCATCGCCGATTATCACCGCATACCCCACCCCGAGGGAGTTTGCCTGCCTCATCTGGGCCTTGAGGCTCTTGCTGCCGGTGGTGGTTGCCGCGCTGATGCCCGCCCGCCTCAAGACGGCGGCCAGCCTTATCGCTTCTTCCCTGGCGGCATCGCCCAGGTAAGCGATGAGCACCCGCAGCACGGGTGAAACGGGCACTTCAACCCCCTCTTTCTTGAGGTTCAGGATTATCCGCTCGATTCCCGCCGCAAAACCGATGGCCGGCGTGGGCTTGCCGCCCAGCTCCTCGATGAGGTCGTCATACCTGCCGCCTCCCCCCAGCGTGCTCTGGGCGCCCTCCTCCACCGGCTGTATTTCAAAGACGGTGCGGGTGTAATAATCCAGGCCGCGTACCAGGTGGTGATTAAGCTCGAAAGGAATTTTGAGCAGCCCCAGGTATTCCTGCAGTTTACTGAAATGCTCGCCGCATTCCGCGCAGAGGTGACCGGCGTTTTTCGGGGCGGACGCCGCTATCTCCCGGCATGACGCCTGCTTGCAGTCCAGGAGGCGCAGTGTATTCTTCTCCAGCCGCGTCTTGCAGTCGGCGCAAAGCCGGTCGGTGTAATCTGCATAATAGTCTTTAAGCGCGGCAAGATAGCCGGGGCGGCATTGCCGGCAGCCGATGCTGTTAAGCTGCAGCGATATTCCGGTCAGACCCAGCGACCTGTAAAACTGCCAGGCCATGTCGATTACCTCGGCATCGAGGGCGGGGTCGGCCTCGCCGATTGCCTCGTAGCCGAACTGGTAGTGCTGGCGGTAGCGGCCTGCCTGGGGCCGGTCATAGCGGAAGATAGGGGAGACATAATACAACTTGACCGGCTGGGGCAGGTTCTGGAGGCCGTGCTGAACGTAGGCCCGGCATACCGGCGGCGTGCCCTCCGGTTTAAGGGTAAGGCTGTTGCCCCCGCGGTCGTCGAAGGTATACGTCTCCTTCTGGACGATATCGGTGTACTCGCCGGTGCCGCGCTGGAAAAGGCCGGTATCCTCGAAGGCCGGCGTATCGATGCGGTTGTACCCGTATAACCGGCTGATTTCAGCGATTCCCCGCTCTACATAACGCCAGTAGGGCTGTTCCTCCGGGAGGATATCTGTTGTCCCGCGCACGTTCTGGTACACTCTCCGGCTCCCTGATGCTTTCTTAAGGCTAGAATACAGGATTAGCGTCTTATTTGTAAAGTGAGAGGTATTTTAATACTGTGTCTTCCCGCCCGCCGCCTCGTTTCTTAATCTTATCCCACCCAAACCGCCCTCGTATCATTCGCGGCTTATCCCGCAGTTTTATAACCCACCACCCAAAGCAGGGCGTTTAAGAGGGGTGAAACCCCTCTTTTTTATTTCCCCCTCTCCTGTGATACCTCGTCAGGAGAGGGGGATTAAGGGGGTGAAGTAGATAAAATCCCCCGTTACATTTGTTGGAGAGTGGAACAAAGGGGGTGAGGTTAATAATGAAGAAATGTCATTTAAAAACACCACCGCTAATTTTACACACCTCCCCTTTTGGGATATACTGAAAATATATTGCTACCTTACAATATTGTTATAAAAGAAAGAACTCACGGGTTCCGGTTTACGGTGCGGTGTAATGGAATTCAGTAGACTCCTGGAAAAGGCCGCGGAATATATCCCGGCGGAAAAGCTATCCGTTGTGGAGGAAGCCTATAAATTCGCCGCTGAAAAGCACGAAGGACAGGTGCGCCTTTCCGGGGGCCCTTATCTGGAGCACCCCGTGCAGACGGCCTATATCCTGGCCGAGCTTCAGTTCGATGCCGGCACTCTGGCGGCGGCCCTGCTGCACGATATTCCGGAAGATACCGGTCTCCCCATAGAAGATATCGAAGCGAAATTCGGACCGGAGATAGCCAAACTGGTCGACGGCGCTACCAAGCTGGGCAAGGTCTCGCTGGTTACCTCCGGCGTCGGAGACGGCGCGTCACAGGCGGAAAACCTGCGCAAGATGCTGGTGGCCATGGCCGAAGACCTGCGCGTGGTCTT
>CAYPDM010000026.1:0-20797 GCA_964409485.1 uncultured Dehalococcoidaceae bacterium
GCGAGATGGTCAAGGGATGGAAGGTGGCCGACCTTATTGCCATCTTCGGCAGTATTGATATTACTATGGGCGAGGTTGACAGATAGTGGTAACACCCGATTTATTAGTTCGCAACCTGCCGATGCAGGCGGTCCCGCCGGACTGGCCCGGAGGCTACTGGTGGCACTGGCTGTTCTTCACCGTTGCGCTTATCGCTTTCACTCTAATCATGGTTATGGGCGTTATTTATTTCGAGCGCCGGGGTCTGGGCCGCATGCAGTCGCGCCTCGGCCCCAATCGCACCGGCCCCTTCGGACTGCTTCAGCCGGTAGCCGATGCCGTCAAGGTTTTATTAAAAGAGAATATCGTTCCGGACAAGGCCGATAAGCTGGTCCACTGGCTGGCTCCGGTAGTGGCCTTTGCGCCGGTATTGATGATTTTCGCCGTGGTGCCGTTCCAGAACGGGGCGCTCCTAGCCGACCTTAATATCGGCATACTCTATGTGGTGGCTATCAGCTCCGTCGCCACGGTAGGCGTCTTCATGGCGGGGTGGGGCTCCAGCAACAAGTATTCCCTGCTCGGCGCCATGCGCAACGTCGCCGCCGTGGTCAGCTATGAGATGCCGCTGGTGCTGGCGGTCGTCGGCGTGGTGCTGGTTGCCGGCTCGCTCTCCATGAACCAGATTGTGCTTGCCCAGGACATCCCCTTCATCCTGTTCCAGCCCCTGGGCTTTCTCATCTTCTTCGCCGCCGGCTGCGCCGAGATTAACCGCAGCCCCTTCGACCTCATGGAGGCCGACCAGGAGCTTGTCGCCGGCTTCCATACCGAATATTCCGGCATGAAATTCGCCATGTTCTATCTGGTAGAGTACGCCGAGGCCATTGCCATCTCCGCCATTATCACCACGCTTTTCCTCTCCGGCTGGAGAGGCCCCTTCCTGCCGCCGTGGCTGTGGGTTATAGTCAAAGTATTTATCGTTTTCTTTTTAATGATCTGGACGAGGAGTACCTTCCCGCGTGTACGCATCGACCAGCTTATGGCCCTGGCCTGGAAGTTCCTCTTCCCGCTGGCTTTAATTAATGTGTTCATTACCGCTATCCAGGTGCTCGTCTGGCCGGACGCGTTACCGTGGGTATTAATTATCGTCAATATCGCCATCATGGTGATACTGGTCGTTTCATGGTCTAAATTCTTTAAGTTAGGATGGGGACGACTTGAAGTTTGAACGTTACGGTATAGGATTAATCAAGGGCATGATGGTGACCATCCAGCACCTGCTGCGGCACCCGACGGTCAGCCAGTTCCCGGAACAGCGACTTAACATCTCACGCCGGTCACGCGGTAACGAGCTTGTCTGGAGTCGGGAAAAGTGCACCGGCTGCGGCACCTGCGCCAAGACCTGTCCCCAGGGCGCTATAGAAATCGTCACTTCCACCAACCTCGAGGACAATAAGTACGAGGTGGAGACATACCGGGTGGACACCGGCTACTGCATTCAGTGCGGACTGTGCGTCGAGGCCTGCCCCTATGATGCCCTCTTCATGGGTTATTCCTTCGAGAGGGCGAAATACCGGCGCGGCGACCTTGTCCAGAGCAACGACGAACTGCTGGAATCGCCGGAGAGGCCCGCCAGCGGTTATTACCACCCTGAAATTGCGGAAAAACTGCCCGAGCAGACCCTGCTCATCGATAAAATCGTGGAGAAGAGGAAATAATGGGACTTGCCGCTGCATTCTGGATAATGGCGGTGGTCGCCGTAGTGGCGGCCCTGGGCGTGATATTCCTGCGCAACGTCTTCCGCGCCGCCCTGTCCCTCGTCCTCTGCTTTATCACCGTGGCCGGACTCTACATCACGTTAAGTGCCGACTTCCTGGCGGCGGTGCAGATACTGGTTTACGTGGGAGCGATATCGGTGCTGATTATCCTGGCGATTATGATGACAAGGGAAGTCCAGCAGGGCAGCCCGTCCAATAAAATGAAATTACCCGCCTTTATCGTGGCGGTGGTATTGCTGGGAATCATGATTTATACCGTTACCGCGAACTCATGGCAGATAGCCGCGGAGTCGCCGCTGACACCCACGACAGTCCCGCTGGCCGCGAAGCTCTTCAGCGAGAGCGGTTTCATCCTGCCAGTGGAGATAGCGGCGATGCTGATACTGGCGGCAATCCTGGGCGCCATCGTTATCGCGAGGGAGAAATAATGACAATCGGCCTCGAGCATTATCTAGTACTGTCGGCGGTGCTCTTCTGCATCGGACTGTACGGCGCGCTGACCAAGCGCAACGCCGTGATTATCCTGATGTGTATCGAGCTGATGCTAAACTCGGTTAATATCAGCCTGGTGGCGTTCTCCAGCTATATCGTACCGCTGCTGCTGACGGGTCAGGTCTTCGCCATCTTCGTGATGGTGGTAGCCGCCGCCGAGGTAGCCGTCGGCCTGGCAATAATCCTGGCCATATACCGGGGTCTGACGGACATAGACGCCAATAATATTAATCTAATGAAATGGTAGGCTGAAAAATAATATGCCAGTGGAAAAAAGGAGGGCGAATATGAAGAATTCAGGTGGATTTTTCGGGGCTTTCTGGTTTGCCGGCTGGCTGTTCACCGGGGCCTTTGCCAACCTGGTATGGTGGAAATGGATTCTGGGCATCGTGGTCTGGCCGTTTTACCTCGGCGATGCCGTATTAGCTATGTAAATTAAGGGGAGTTTGAGAGGGGGACACAGGGGGTGAGGTAGTCAGTGGGAGGGGAGAGGAAAAATAAAGTGAAGTACAGAAAAAATGTGGGTAGAAGTTAAAAAAACAAAAACGCTGGTCGTTGCCGAGATGTGGAAGGAATGCTTCGAGGGGGAAGGCATCCCCACCCGCCTTATGCCCGTCTCCGGCCTGCCGGTGGGCCAGGAACTGACCGAATATTCCGTGCTGGTGCCCCAGGATAAAGAGCACGTGATTAAGGATATTTTAAGGAAGCTATGATACCTTATCAGTTAGTCTGGCTTATAATGCTGATGCCGTTGTTCTCTTTTATCATCAACGGGCTTATAGTCAGGCAGTTCGTGAAAAAAGAGTCGAAAACCTACGGCTATATCACCATCGGGGCTATCGGTATTTCGGCGATATTCGCCATCTGGGCGCTGTTTTCACTACTGTCGATAGAGTCCCACGAACTGGCCGTCCCCGATGTCAGCTGGGTGGTTATCGAGAACGGAGTGACCATTCACCTCGGCCTGATAGCCGACCAGCTTTCGATTGTCATGGCCGTTACCGTCTCCATCGTCAGCCTGATGGTGCAGATATACTCGCTGGGCTACATGGCCCATGACGAAGCAGGATACTACCGTTATTATACCTTCATGTCCCTGTTCACCTTCTCCATGCTGGGACTGGTGCTCTCCGATAATCTGCTCTTTACCTTCGTTTTCTGGGAGATGGTCGGGCTGTGCTCCTATCTCTTAATCGGTTTCTGGTATCACAAGAAGTCCGCCGCGGACGCCGCCAAGAAGGCCTTCATCGTTACCAGAATCGGCGACTTCGGTTTCCTGGCGGGAATATTGATTTTGTTCTTTAACACCGGCACCTTTGATATCCACCAGCTGCACGAGCTTGCCGTGGCGGGTATCCTGGGCGGCACGGTACTCACCTGGGCGGCCATCGGGATATTTGCCGGGGCCGTGGGTAAATCGGCGCAGTTCCCGCTGCACGTATGGCTGCCGGACGCCATGGAAGGCCCCACCCCCGTCAGCGCCCTCATCCATTCCGCCACCATGGTCTCCGCCGGCGTTTTCCTGGTGGCACGCATGATGCCGCTCTTCGTCTACTCGACCCAGGCCATTACCCTCGTCGCCGTTATCGGCGGCTTTACGGCCATCTTCGCCGCCACGATGGGTCTGGCGGCCAATGATATCAAGCGTGTGCTGGCCTATTCCACCATCAGCCAGCTGGGCTACATGATGCTGGGACTCGGGGCGGTCGGTATGGTGCTGGCAGGAGAAGGCAATGCCAGCGTGGAAATCGCCAAAGCAGGCGTGGCAGTCGGCATGTTCCACCTCTTTACCCACGCTTTTTTCAAGTCGCTCCTCTTTCTCGGGGCGGGCAGTATCAGCCACTCGTCCGGGACATTCGATATGCGGCTGATGGGCGGCCTGCGCAGGACGATGCCCTGGACGTACGCCACTTTCCTCATCGGCTCGTTGAGCCTGGCGGGCATCTGGCCGCTGGCCGGCTTCTGGAGCAAAGACGAGATACTGGTCAACGCCCTGGAGGCACAGCCGGTATTGTTCACACTGGCCATGATAACCGTGTTCCTGACGGCTTTCTACATGTTCCGCGCCATCTTTATGACCTTCCACGGCGAGTACAGGGGTGGCGCCACCGATGACGGCGTAGACCACAGCCACACCCACGAGTCGCCGTGGGTAATGGTGGGCCCGCTGGTGTTCCTGGCCATCCTGGCCATAGCCGCCGGCTGGTGGAACCTTACCGGCGGCTTCAACGAGTTTCTGGGGCATCACGGCGGACACGGAGCGGCAAGCATTATCGCCGGGTTGTTTAATCCATTTACACACGTCCTGCCCGTGGCGGCCCTGCTGGTGGGTCTCTTCGGCATTTTTATGGCGTACGTAATTTACATCAGGAAGTGGATTACCGCGGAGAGACTGGGCAAGTTCTTCGGCCCGCTTTACACGCTGGTCTTCCGCAAGTATTTCTTCGATGAATTATATGAAAACATCATCGTGAAGCTGGTTTTAATGAAAAAACTGTTTACCGGCTTTACTGTATTTGACAGCAAAGGCGTTGACGGAGCGGTCAACGGAGTCTCCGATGTCGTTATGAGCGGCGGCCGGGCCATCCGGCGCGCCCAGACGGGGCAGCTGCAACTCTACGGCCTCTTCATCGGCATCGGGGTGGCAATTATAGGAATTTGCATGTACATATTCGGATAAATAATGGGAGATAAAATAGTTGGAATTTAATTACCTGACGACCATACTCTTCCTGCCGGCGGTGGGGGCGATTATCATTGCCCTCATATCCCGGAAGGGCGATGACGCGCTTATCAAGCGTGTGGCCGCCGTCTTTACCGGCATTCCGCTGGTCATGGCGATATGCCTCTTTGCCGCTTTCGACCGCTCATCGGGCGCGGCGGGGATGATGCAGTTCGAAGAGAAATACCTCTGGATAGCCCCGCTTAACGCCCACTACCACCTGGGCGTGGACGGATTGAGCATGCCCATGGTACTGCTGACGACCCTGCTCGGGTTCCTGGCGGTGTTTATCTCGTGGAAAGTCCACGCCAGGCCGCGCGAGTTCTTCGCCTGGCTGCTGCTGCTGGAAACCAGTATCATCGGCGTTTTCGTCTCCCTGGACCTGCTGCTGTTTTTCATCATGTGGGAGATAGAAGTTATCCCGATGTACTTCCTGATAACCATCTGGGGTTCGGGACGCCGTGAATACTCCGCCATCAAGTACGTCATTTACACATTGTTCGGCAGCGCCTTCATGCTGGCGGGCATTCTTAGCCTTTACTTTACCACCCACAGCTTGAGTATGGTGGATATCGCCGGACAGGGCATGGGGATGGCGCAGGCGCTTATGCCCGCGGGGGCTATCTTCTGGCTGCTGTTCATCGGCTTCGCGATTAAGCTGCCGATGTTCCCGTTCCATACCTGGCTGCCGGATGCCCATACCGATGCCCCTACCGCCGTCAGCGTGATGCTGGCCGGCGTGCTTATCAAGATGGGCGGCTACGGGATGATGCGACTCTGCGTGAGCATGTTCCCCGGCCCCGCCCAGGACTACGCGCAGATATTGATAATACTGGCGTTAATCGGCATTATCTACGGCGCGGCGGTAACTCTGATGCAGACCGATATCAAGCGGATGATTGCGTACAGCAGCATCAGCCATATGGGCTACGTGCTGCTGGGCATCTTCGCCCTGGGGCAGGTAAGCCTTACCGGCGCCGCTTTACAGATGTTCAGCCACGGTATCGTTACCGGACTGCTCTTTGCCATGGCCGGACTGGTCATCCACAATATTAAGGTACGCGACCTGCGTAAGCTGGGCGGGCTGGCGCGGCAGGTGCCGGTTATCACCGCCGTCTTTTCTATAGCGGGACTGGCCTCCCTGGGACTGCCCACCACCAGCGGTTTCGCCGCAGAGTTCCTTATCTTCCTGGGCAGCTTCAACAGCACCGCCGTCCCCTACACGCAGGTATACACCATTATCGCCATCATCGGCGTCGTCCTGACCGCCGGCTATATACTCTGGATGCTCCAGCAGGCGTTCTACGGTCCGGTTAAGGAAGAATTCAACGGCGTCAAGGACGCCGATGGTATGGAAAAGTTCTATATGTTCGTCCTGGTGGCGGCGATTATGCTGGTAGGTATCTACCCGGCCATATTAACGGACGTTTTTAAACTCGGCGTTACACCCATAGCGGCCCTTTTCGGCGGCTAGAATAAATAAAGGAGAACAGAATTTGAATCTGGCGTTGTTCATACCGGAGATTACTCTGGCGGTCTTTGCCGTACTGGTAATCCTGCTTGACCTGGGTGTACGGCAGAAGAACCTGCTGCGCTCGGTGAGCCTGGCGGGACTGGTCATCGCCGGCGGGGTCACGGTGGCGATGTGGGGCGGCAGTTACAGTCCGCTCTTCAACAACATGCTGGCCGTGGACAACTTCGCCCTGTTCTTCAAGATGCTCTTCGCCGGAATCGCCTTCCTGGTTATCCTGGCCTCCGCCGACTACGTCGATAAGTTCTCCCGCTTCCAGGGTGAGTACTACGCCCTGATACTGCTCTCCACGCTGGGCATGATGCTAATGGCGGCCACCGCCGACCTTATTTCACTGTACATCGCCCTGGAGCTGACCAGCATCTCGCTTTACGTGCTGGTGGGCTTCCTCAAGGACCGCAAATCTACCGAAGCCTCGCTGAAATACCTGCTGCTCGGGGCGATTGCCTCGGCGGTACTGCTCTACGGCATGGCGATGGTCTTCGGCTCCACCGGGCAGACTCAACTGGGCGCCATTGCCGCCTCGATACAGGCGATGTCCCTCGACAGCATCCTGTCCAGTCCGGCGCTGCTGATGGGTATCGTCATGCTGATAGCCGGATTCGGCTTTAAGATTGCGGCCGTGCCCTTCCAGATGTGGGTGCCGGACGTCTATGAAGGCGCCCCGACGCCGGTAACCGCCTACCTCTCCGTGGCCAGCAAGGCCGCCGGGTTCGCCCTTATCCTGCGCGTCTTCTACTCCGCCTTCGGCATTCCGGAGTGGTTGAGCCTGAACTGGGGCGTGATATTCGCCGTGCTGGCGGTCATCAGCATGATTATCGGCAACGTCGTGGCTATTCCGCAGACCAATATCAAGCGCATGCTGGGTTACTCCAGCATCGCCCAGGCCGGCTACCTGATGGTGGGCCTGGCGACCCTGGGCTTTGCTTCATCATCGAGTATCCTGGGCCAGAGCGGTATCCTCTTCTTCCTCGCCAGCTACTCCCTGACCAACCTGGGGGCATTCATCGCCATCATCGCCATCACCAATAAAATCAACAGCGATGAGATTGCCGATTTCGCCGGCATGGGCAGGCGGGCACCGGTGCTGGCCTTGGCCCTGACTTTATGTCTGATTTCACTCATCGGCATGCCGCCCGCGGCCGGATTTATGGCCAAGTTCTACATCTTCAGCGCCGCCGCGCAGAACGACCTGCTCTGGCTGGTGATTATCGCCGCCATCAACAGTGTTATCTCCGCTTATTACTACCTGCGCGTGGTCAAGGTGATGTGGTTCGGCGAAGCGGCTTCTCCGGAAAAGGTGCCGTCCTCCGGCGCGCCGCGACTGGCCTTATTCCTCTGCTGCCTGGGCGTCCTGCTGCTCGGCATTATCCCCGGACTGGTCATGCGACTGGCCGAGATTGCCGGTAAACTGTTCGCTTTCTAGAGAATAACGGTAAGAAAAAGAGGAGCGACCTGTAAAAACAGGTCGCTTTCGTTGTTACTAAACCGGTTTTTCGCATTTACATCTTGCCGATGGCCGGCATATCGGTGCCGAAGGGGCGGACGTCGCACATAATAAAGGGCCTGTCCACCCTGGTGATAACCAGCGGACAGTGCGCCACCTTCCCCGGTATCACGACGGCCGTCGGCCTGGTAATAACGTGCCTTTCCAGTTCCTTGCCCAGATATATCTCGGCCTCCCCGCCCAGTTTGGTCAAGTCGTTGAGGTCCGTCCCGATGAAGAAGAGAATTTCCGGCATGGGATGCGCGTGCGGCTTGTCCGGCTCCGGCCCAAACCGGTAAGGCGCCTTTTTAAGACTTTCGCACATGATAAGAAAATCGAACTTCGGGTCTCTTCCCCGTATGAACGCCAGCGACCCTCCGGAATCGTCCGGGTTCTTGGGGCCGTAGCTCCAGGCGCCCTTCCGCGTAAACGCTATATTGATAATATTATCACGGTATTTAGCATTAAATATCGTCACCGGTGCGCTCGCTTTCTTTCTGCCGGCGGGCAGCAGGATTTCCTTACATTCCGGCGCGCAGGAAACCGTCATAAAGACGAACCTCTTGTCCATCCGGGTAATATTGGCCGGAAAATGCGGCATTCCCGCGGGTACGGCTACCGCCGTGGACGAGGTAATCATGTGCTTTTCCCCTTCTTCACCCAGGCAGAGTTCCACCTCCGCGCCCAGCTCGCCCATGTCGCCGGTGTCCGCCCCCAGCCAGAGCATGACCTGGTCATAATCATGCTGGTGAGGCCGGTATGGCTTTTCACCCATGTAGCCGGGCGCCCAGTAGGCCCCGTACTCGACGTGAAAATCCAGCCCGAAAGGCGCGCCGCTTAAGCCGGTCACCTGCCGGTAGAAGCCCGGCCCATCGTCCCGGAAAGTAAGTTCCTTGACGTATTTCCCGTACTTTTCGCCTGCCATGTGTAGTATCTCCTTCAGCTTTGATAATCACAACCATCTTATTACGGCTGTTCTCATGCTGTCAAAAAAGTGCGGGGAATACCCTCCGCGTTAACCGCTCTTGCAGGCGATGGCGATTAGAAATATAAAAGGGAACCTGTTTTTAATTCTGTAGTCGGTTATGCCCGTCCTGGCCAGGACAGCCCCGACTTCACCCGGGGTATAGGCGGCCTTCATCGCTTTAAATCCCTCGTCCTTAACGGGCAGGAAACGTAAAAAGTCCAGCCTCCTGAAATCGTACATATAAAGGATACCGTTCTCACCGACTGCTTCCCAGAGATTACGGACGGCATCATCCGGCGGTTTCCAGTCGTGCAGTGAAAACGTTGAACAAACGAAATCGAACTTACCCAGCTTCCGCATAAAGTCGCCGTCGTTCACGTCGCCCACCACGTAGCTGATTCTGTTCTGAAGGTTATTCTCTGCAATATACTCATTGGCTACCGTCGCCATAGCCGGAGAAATGTCCACCGCGGTAACGTTTATATCGGGGTATTCCCGCGCCAGCATGACCGCCAGGAAGCCTGGTCCCGCCCCCATTTCCAGGAATCGACCCGATATTCCGAGGTCTCTCACATCTTTGACCACTCCGCCGTACATGAGCCCGGCGTATTTCTTATGCCCCTTCGCGTATTCACGTACCCTCTCTATCCCCCAGGTTTCCTCTTCTTTTTGTTCATCCTTGCTCGCCATGTCAGCCCTCTTTTCTCCCGATTTCCACCAGCTTTAAATCGACCGCGGTATCTATGCCGAAATGCGCCGCCTCCCTCAAGTCCGCCAGGGCTTCCTGTTTCGTCTTACCCAGGCCAGCGGCGGCCATGCGAGTACACACGATATAGTAGCTCTGAATCTCATCGTCATATTCGATTGTCATCTCGCCATCGGATAGCAACATCAAATATTACCTCATCCTGGAAACTATACACGGTCGGTTTAAAAACCCGGAACCGGGGAACTAATGCCAGTAACTCCTCTTGCCGGAAACCGCCGCCAGGGGCGCCACGGCTATCCATAGCGTAATTGTTATCAACATCGATGTCACGTAGTTGATATCCGCCGTTATGCCGATCTTCGGGGCAACCACGTCCCAGAGAAGCATGAAAAATAGTGAACTCAAGAAAAACCCCGGAATTGCCGCCATTATCCTGAAGTAACCCATTTTAGACCTCCTGAATTTTTATTCTTCCAGTATGGACTCGATATCGTCGTACACCTGGACGAGAATATCGCGTATCCGCTGCATCTTGTCCGCATCCTGACCGCGCACCGCCCGACCGAGCAGGTTCTCCAGCGCGTGGTACTCCTTCATGACCATGACCATCTTGCCGATGTTCTTGAAACTCCACTTGCTCTTTATCCGGTCCCTCACGCCGTCGGCGTGATTTTTCTGCTTCTCCAGGAACCCCCGCCCTTCTTCCGTGATGGTATAAGTCCTTTTCCCTTCCTGCTCAATAGAAAAGGCATAGCCCATCTCCTCCAGCATCTGGAGAGTGGGGTAAATTACTCCGGGGCTCGGCTTGTAAAAGCCGAGCGACTGCTCGTCAAGCTCGCGAATAATATCGTACCCGTGTCTCGGTGTATCCTTTATCAGTTCCAGGATTATGTATTTCAGGTCGCCCTTCTGAAAAGAGCTCCCCCGCCGCGAACCCCGGGAATATCTTTCTCTATCAAATCTTCTATCCCTGAACATATCCGACTCCTTATTCCTGATTATCACGATTGTTAAAGTATATATCTAATCATATCTAGATATATCTAGATATATTATAAGAGTAACTCCCCTGTTTGTCAAGGGGTTGGGAGGGAATTTTCCGATAGCGGCGGATATTTCTAGCTGCCGGACAGCAGGTGGCTCAACAGTATCCTTAGCGCAATCGCCATTAGTATTACTGCCCCCGCAATCTCGGCCCACCGCCCCATATACTTACCGGCCTTCCGGCCCAGGAGAAAACCGGCTATCGTGACTACAAAAGCAACCGCGCCGATGGTCGGGCTGGCGATGGCCATGTTCACTTTCAGGAACCCGAAGGACAGACCGACGGCCAGGGCATCGATGCTGGTGGCAATAGACAATGTAAGCAGCAGCAGGCCCCTGGTGATATCCGCCGCTTTTTCCTCTCCCCGAGGGGGGCGGAACGATTCCCGGAGCATTCTGCCGCTGACGATCGCCAGTAAAATAAAGGCCACCCAGTGGTCATAATCCGCGATATACTCCACCGCCGTTCTTCCCGCCAGCCACCCCAGGATTGGCATTACAGCCTGGAACAGTCCGAACATGAAGGCCACCCGGAATATCTGCGCCCGGGAATAGCTTCTACGGGAAACCCCGCCGCCTAAAGCCACGGCGAAGCAGTCCGCCGAAAGGCCGATAGCTATGAGGAATACGGAAAGAAAATCGCCGCCGATCACTTTATTAGTATGCCATAACTTGAGACAATTCCCCAAATTGTCTTATATATGTGTCAGATTCCCCCCGGCACGCGGCCTCCGCCGGATACCAGCCCGCTAGTACTAAACTATCCGTCATTCCCTTACTAAAGGACTATTCATTATTATCTTAGGTACTACTACAATGGAAAGGAACATAAATACGGTATAAACTGGAGGTTCTTTGTCTTGCCCGGTCACCCTGAAATCATAAAGGCGATTTTGGCCAGGACTGTTATAGTATTGCTGGCTTTTATACTGGGGGCCGCTGTAGCGGGCCTCGACTATACGCCGGCGTCGGCCGATGCCGGGCCTGACCTGGTTATTCAGGATATCTCCCTGCTACCCAGGGACCCGGCCATGGATGACACGGTAATTATAACCGTAACCGTTAAAAATCAGGGTACTGCAGCGGCCGGCCCAAGCCAGGTTATCTGCTATGTTGACAACGCCATCCTGGCCACGCATTCCATCGACTCGCTCGCCGCCGGCATCACGACGACGAGAACAATTACCTGGGAGGCTCAAGCGGGCTTACACACCATCAAGGCCGCAGCCGACTCCGCCGGAGCTGTTACCGAGACCGATGAAACAAACAATACCAGGACTTTCACCCTCTCGACACTGGCCCCCGATTTAATTGTACAGTCGGTATCATGGTCGCCGGATGCCCCATCGAGAGGCGACAGCGTCGTTTTCAGTATCACCGTTAAAAATCAGGGTAACAGTAAATCGCATAACACGAAGGTTAATTTATATATCGATGGTAATTCCAAGGGCTACCAGGACGTTGCCGCCATCGAACCCGGCGCCACCACTACCAAGACTTATAACTGGAACGCGCTATCCGGCTCGCATACTATCGAAGCGGTTATCGACGAAACAAATAACGTTAGTGAAAGCGATGAGAACAATAATAAATATTCGTCACCTTTCCTGACATCTCCCCCCGACCTTATAATACAGGGCATAGACTGGGAGCCAGAAAATCCATCCAAGCACGATGATGTGTCAGTTGTTGCCACGGTTGAAAACCTGGGGAGTGGCCGGTCTGATTCCTGCCACCTGGCTTATTATATCGACGACGAATACAGGTCCTCGGTGCTGGTCAGCCAGCTGGAAGCAGGGGCTTCGACCAATGTCACTTTCACCTGGACGGCGCTCTCCGAAGAGCATAAAGTAAGACTAATCGTTGACTACTATCAGGCCGTCAAGGAAAGCGACGAGTCCAACAACGACAAAACGGTAAATTTCCTGACCTTAGCCCCTGACCTCACCGTCAAAGATATAACCTGGTTGCCGGCAGACGCCGGCGCCGGTGACACCGTGACTTTCACTGGCACTATTAAGAATCAGGGCAGCGGCAGAGCCGCGGCATCACGTATCGCATATTATATTAGCGGAGGCTACCAGGGCTATCTGAATATCGGGGCACTAAATGCCGATGCAGAAACTACTCTGCATATTGATTGGCAGGCTATAGCAGGCTCAAATACAATCAGTATCGTCGCCGATTGTGATAATTCATTAGTTGAGATTCGTGAAGATAATAACAAACTTACCAGGACTATCCCTATCATACCTCCGGACGTTATTATTTCAGACATCTCGTGGTCTCCGGAAAATCCGGACATAGGTGACACCGTAACCTTTACGGTAACGGTGGAAAACCAGGGAGGCGGCGGGGCCAGCGGCTTTCATCTTGCCTACTACATAGATGATAATTACCTGACTTCAGACTTCATCCCTGTTATAGAATCCGGCGCTTCCGCCAATGAAACCTGCACGTGGCAATCTCAAAACGGCCGTCATACATTCAAGGCATACGCCGACTACAATGAGCGTGTTACCGAATATAATGAAAATAATAATGAAAGCTCGGTTGTTATTCTCCCCAATATGCCGGATTTAGCCGTTGATACCGTCACCTGGTCGCCGGCAGATATTCCTGCCGGGCAGGAAATCACCTTTAATATCAACATTAAGAACCGGGGCAGCCTTAACGCCGCCTCTTCTCGTATTGCCTACTATATCGACGGTGCCTTCACCGGTTATGCTGACATCGGTCAGATAAGCGCCGATGCCGTGCTGACGGAACACCTCGTCTGGGTCGCTGCCGGCGGCTCGCATACCATCGAAATAGTCGCCGATTCAACCGACCAGATAGACGAGATTGACGAAGCCAATAATTCAAAGGTGGTCTCTTTACCCCCACCCGACCTTTTAGTACAGGATATTACGTGGTCGCCTGCCAATGCTTCGATAGGCGATACCGTAACCTTCACCGCAACCTTCCTAAACCAGGGCAGCAATAAAGTACAAAATGCAGAGGCGACTTATTATATCGATGGCCTGCCGGCGGGTTCGCTGGATTTAGCGGAAATAGAATCCGCCGCTTCAATTACCAGGTCGTTCGAGTGGGCTGCCGGGGCCGGCGTTCATAACATCAGGATAACCGCCGATACTGGTAATCTGGTTACCGAGTCTGATGAGACCAATAACGATAAAGAGATATCCTTTTCTACAATGACTCCCGATTTAGTTATAGAGAATATCGGCTGGCTCATGGAATATCCGCTTACCAACGATGATGTAACCTTTGCCATTACCATTAAAAACCAGGGCAGCGATACCGCCGGCAGATCTTCCCTGACATATTATATCGATGAGTCAACCGCCCTTCATAAAGATATAGAGTCGATACCGGCGGGAGAGTCTGTTACGGTATCCATCACTTCAATCCTCGAATCGGGAACCCACTCGATTGATGTAGCTATCGATCCTGATGATGAAATTACCGAGGTTGAAGAAAACAATAATGGAAAAAATCTGTCTTTCTCTACCAGCGTTCCCGACCTCGCTGTAAAATCAATCAACTGGACGCCGTTGACCGCCGTACCGGGGGATACTATCACCATTACCGCCACGGTGGAAAATCGAGGTAGGGACGAAGCTGCCAGCCCGCGTCTGACTCTACATGTTGACGGCTCTTCCGCAGCTTACGTGGATATGGCCGCGATAGAGCCGGGCGGCCTGGTAACCAGCGAGTTCTCCTGGAGTGCCGAGGCAGGCCTGCATGAGATTGCCGTATACGCCGATATTGACGGGGTATTGCCCGAAAGCAACGAAACCAACAATGTGATTACACGGTCACTCACTATTGAAGAGCCGGCCGCACCCGCCAAACGGACTCCCACGCCGGTAACCGGTTCCTTAACCGATGAAGGATTCCTGGAAGGTTCGTGGTGGATGATTCTGCTGGTAGCCGGTTTGCTCGGCGGCACGGCCTTTATAACCGCTCTAAGGTCTTTTAGAAAGAAATAGACGTTAACAGTTCAGATACAATAACCCCGGGAACATCCTTCCGGAAAACATTTTTTAACAACATCTTGATATCTCATAATAATTAATATATAATGAATGAACATTCATTCATATACCCAGCGGACTATCATGGCAAGCAGAGAAGAAAGAAAGAATAAGATAACCAGGTTTCGCCATGAACAGATTTTAGCGGCCGCCCTCGCCGTCTTTACCCGTCTCGGCTACGACAGGGCGACCGTCCCGGACGTGGCGCGGGAAGCCGGCGTGGCCGTGGGCACCATCTATAACTACTATCCCGGTAAACGCGACCTGCTCGTAGCCATCACCAATGAATACGTTATCCAAGCTTTCACCCGTTTTATCAGTCAGTCGCGCACCCCAGACGATTTTTCCTTCATCTCCGGCGTACTGGAGGACCGCCTGAACTTCGGACTTGAGGGAGTCAACACGTTCCTGCCCCTGCTAAGCGAGGTGCAGCGCGACCCCGAACTGCGCCGGAGCTACGCGGAAAAGGTAATCAGGCCGGTCATGGACATGATGGGACAGTACGCTACTTCTAAAATGAAGGAAGGCGCTTTCCGCGATATTGACCCGGCCATCGCCACCCGGGCTATAGGCGGCATGGTTATCGGCTTTATGTTACTGTACCGAATCGAGGGCGAAGATAGTCCTGTACGTAATATCGACCGTAAGAAGCTTGCCGCCGAAATGGCCAAACTCATTCTCAAAGGCATCCAGAAAGAATAAACATATATACATTTCGGGAGGTTTCCGTTGAAAAGAATCGCCGGTTTTATCTATGACCACGCTAAACTAATCATCATCCTGGTAATCGTCCTCAATCTCGTTTCCCTGGCTTCCTTCTTTCGCTTCAATATGGACACTGATTTCCTAGCCTTCTTCTCCAAGGGAAACCCGAAAGCGGACGAATACCACGCGCTTAACGCCAAGTACCAGAGCGGCGAGACTATCTCCATCCTCATCGAACAGGACGGCTCTCTTCTCGATAAAGAAACCATGCTGGATGTCTTCAGCCTCCAGAAGCAGATAGAAGCGGTCGACGGCGTGGCCAGGGTGCAATGTTTTATCCCGCCGGAAATCATGGCCGGAGCCGGGGTTGTCAGCGTTGACGAAGCCTTTATAGAGGCTAAATACGATACGCTTAAGGACTTCATCGAAAACAAGTATTTTATGACCGACCAGTTTCTGTCCGGAGACGGTCGCAACGGTATCATTATCGCCAGCCTGGCGGTGGACGCCCCCTCCGATAAAGTTATCGACTCTCTGGAAACAATCGGGGAGGACAGCGATTTCAATCTTTCTCTGGCCGGCAACGCGGTCATAAAAGATACCATCTGGGGATATCTCCTCATGATTCTCTGCATACTCCCGCCGTGCGCCATTATCCTGGTGCTCCTGGTCTTTCGCTTAGTTTTAAAGAGCTTCCGCTTCACCATCCTTTCCATGATTCCCGCCTGGTTCGCCGCGCTATGGACTTTCGGCACCATATTCTGGAGCGGCCAGGACCTCAACCTTCTGACGGTGTTGAGTCCCCTCTTTATTCTCGTCATGGGCTCGGCTTACGGCCTGCACTATATAAGTCACTACCTGGACAATATCGGCAGGTACAAGGACCGCCGTGAGCTGACGGTTGCCACGCTGGAGATGGTGGGCACGCCTATATTCCTGGCAACGATAACCACCATGGCCGGCTTTGCTTCCCTCGCCTGGACGGAAGTGGTCCCGATGCGCCACATGGGCATCTTCGTTACCCTGGGCATCGGCTACGCCGGGTTTATAGCTATCTTCTTCGTGCCGGCGGTGCTATCCAGGCTAAATCTAACGGTGAAAGCCCCGCGGGGTAATTATTCCTGGCTCAACACCTTCATACTCAAAGCCTCCCGACAGAGGGTACTCGTTTTCATCATATTCGCCGTCATCTTCGTGGTTTCCGCCTTCTATATACCCGGCCTCTACGTGGAATCAAACCAGCTGACCTACTTTAAAGAGAGCTCGGAGATAAGGCAGACCTTCGACCGTATCGAAGAGAGCTTCGGCAGCGCCGTACCCCTCACCGGGGAGATAATCTCCGGGCAGGGGGAAGCGGCCCTGATGGATACTGCATTTGCCGGTCAAGTTCTGGCAACCGAGAGAGAGCTTGAAAACCTCCCCGGTATCAAAAGCGCCTTCTCCGCCTTCGACCTCGTTGCGGGGATAAATTACATGGCTACCGGAGAGAACGCCTATCCTTCCAATCCGGCCTTTACCCGCATGATGCTCTCACAGATAAGCAGCCAGGATATGAGCGGCTGGGCATCCGCCGACGGCTTTAAAATGATGGTAAAAACGGAAGACCTGAATTCAGAAGATATTCAAAACCTTGAAGGTTTCGTCGCCGGTCACAGCGATACGATAAGGATTATCACCGGTATGCCGGTGCTCTTCAGCGAGATGAATAAGCTCGTTATCAGGAGCCAGATACAAAGTCTCGGCCTGGCGCTGGTATTGATCTTTCTCATGCTCTGGGTAACGCTGCGCCGTATTACGGCCGCCCTGGCGGGCCTGCTGCCCGTCGCCCTTACCATCTGCGCCATCATGGGCATGCTATCGATGACGAACTTCCAGCTCAACCTTATGACCGCCAACCTTTCCGCCATCGCCATCGGAGTAGGCGTGGACTATTCCATCCACCTTCTTTCCGGCGTCTATTACTACCGCGACCGCGGCATGAGCCGTGCGGAATCCGTCGATGCGGCTTTAGCCACGGTATCCCGTCCCGTGCTGACCAACGCCTTCGGTCTCGCCATCGGGCTTTCCGCCCTGTTTTTCTCGCCGCTGCGCATCCATACCCAGGCGGCAAGTGTTATGTGGGTGGCGATGGTCGTCTCCTCGTTTGCGGCCCTGCTGCTGGTGCCGCAATTCTACAGGAGTTTGAAAAAGGGGAAATCTAAATCCGCGTAATTTATTCGAACCACTGTCCGGCAACGAGGTGGTCGGCATCGAAGACCATCTTTACCCCCACCTCGCCTTTTTCGAATTCCGCCTTGTAGTGGACAAGGGTATATTCCCCCTGCTCTTCCACGTACAGGAACTCCTTCGATTCATAAGCGCCGAGCTGGCCGGTTACCTGGGACACCGCCTTATCGAGCACTTCTTGAGTAACCGCCGCTTTAAAATCCGCGTTGCCGTATCGCGTATAATTATCGAGGTCGTTATCGCTTAAGCCCTGTAAGGTAATATCCGTCGCCTCGCTGGCATACTCCGGTTCTCCCGAAGGCTCCGGCGACTCCGATTCGCCGCAGCCCGCCAGCGCCGCTATAAGTAACATTCCCGCAGCAATTCCCGCTAATATCTTAAACATTTTCATCTTTATCCCGGCACCTCCCGTAAAGCCAGATTATCGTAGCGATTCTATCATAAAAAGCCATCGCGCTTACAGGATTTCCTGAAAAGCGTTTGGGGGAAATATAAAAGCCCGGCCTCATCGATTTCCGGTGCTGTAAGAGACCGGGCTTGATAATCTTAAGGACTGGTGTCCTCTGTTTATTCCACCTTGCCGAATTTCTCTTCCAGGGCGGCTTTATCCCATATCTTGCCGGTTATTTCCTGGGCAGGTGCGCCCGCCAGCATGGCCGGGTATTTCTGCCAGATTATCGGCTCCTCAAAGTCGCTGGTGTCACGGCCCTCCATGAAGCCCATGACTATATCGGTTTTAACGAAGTAAGGGCGGATACAGGTTATAGCGATGCCCTCCTCCCGCCGCATCTCCCGCGCCAGGCCGAGGGTGAATCTCTCCACACCGGCCTTGGTGACGCCGTAGCCGATGTTCATGCGTATCTGGTGGGCCAGTATCGATGATACGTTGATAATCGTCCCGCTTTTCTTCTCCAGCATGCGCGGCAGAACCACCTTGGAGCAGAGGAACGTTCCGTCCAGGTTCACGGAGAGAATCAGTCGCCACCTGCGGTAAGGCAAATTAAGGAAGGAGTCCTGGGCGGTGACGCCGGCATTATTTACCAGCACGTCGATTTTACCGAACTTCTCCAGGGCTTTGTTGACGATTTCGTTAACATCATCCTCGACGGTGATATCGCCGCCCATCGTCAGGGTCTTGACACCGAGAGCCTCTATCTCCTTGGCGGTCTCGTCCAGCTTACCGTCATCGGTAACGCGGTCGCATACTACCAGGTCGGCCCCTTCCCCGGCCATGCCGAGGGAAATCGACTTGCCCAGGCCCTGCCTGGCGCCGGTAACCAGAACTACTTTTCCCTTCAAAGACATCTTATTGCCTCCTTTTTCCAGTTTCTTCCGCTCATCCAGAGCCTGTCGAAGGATGAGCGGCTAAAATGACCTAAATCCTACGTAAGCATACCGTAATCCAGCGGGAAGATTCCAGCCGTCTGATTGGCGGCGGCATCGGATGCCAGGTAGAGGGCAATCGCCGCCACGTCGTCCGGCTCGCCGAATCTTCCTATCGCGGTCTGGCTAAGCATTCTATCGTTTACCCCGGGCATCTGCAGGAACGGGTCGGACAGCCGACTGTGCACCCAGGCCGGGGCGATGGCGTTAACCCTGATGTTCCACTTGCCCCATTCCTTGGCCATAACGCGCGTCATGTGCATCACCGCCGCCTTGCTGATACAGTAGGCGCCCAGAGATTCTTCCACCCTGACGCCCATGTAGGAAGTGATGTTGATAATGCTGCCCCCGCCCTGCTCCTTCATAATGGGTGCTATCTCCTTGGCCAGGAAAAACGGTCCCTTAACATTGACGTTCATCACCGAGTCCCACTGCCACTCCTCCATATCCGTGAGAGGCACCATGAAGCTGGCGCCGGAGCTGTTCACCAGTATATCAATCCGGCCGAATTCCTTCTTCACCTGCTCGACGAATGACTGGATCTGGTCCAGCTTGGCGATGTGAGAGGCAAGCGGCAGGACTTTGCCGCCCGTATTAGCTTTAATTTCCTCGGCGGCTTTATCAAGATTTTCCTGCTTCCGGCTGCTGATAACCACGTCGGCGCCGGCCCCGGAGAGCGTCTCCGCGATAGCCTTGCCGATATCCCCCGCCCCGCCGATGACGATAGCTACCTTGCCATCGACACGATATTTAGAAATATCCATGCAACTCTCCTTTTATGAGTATTAAAACCGGTAAATCCCGGTGTTTCCGTGCTATTCCACCTTGATAATACAGGAGTTGGCCTGGGCCAGGCCGCCGCAGATGGCTCCCATGGCGTAGCCACCGCCCCGCCGGCGCAGTTCGTACATCAGGTTCATGATGAGTCTGGCGCCGCTGGCGGTGTTGGGATGCCCGATGGCGATGGCGCTGCCGTTGATGTTCATCTTTTTCTTTAACTCTTTATACCTGGCATCGTCGTTATCTACGGCGAGTTTCATGGATACCAGCGGCACGCAGGCGAAAGCTTCGTTAATTTCCATGACTGCCATGTCGTCGAGGGTCATGTCGGCCTTTTTAAGGATTTTCTTCATGGCGTAGCCGGGACCCTCGGGCATGCGGCTGGCGTTGATAGCCACCGATACCGAAGCGACCACCGTGGCCAGTACTTCCATACCGAGCTCCTCGGCCTTCTTGCGTGTCATGACCAGTATGGCCGTTGCCCCGTCGTTCAGGCCGGGCGCGTTGCCGGCGGTAATGGCGCGGGTCTCGTAAATGGCTTTCAGACTGGCTAGTCTCTCCATAGTGGTATTGGCGCGGTACTGCTCGTCGATATCCAGCGTGACGGGGTCGCCTTTGGCCTGGGGGATTTCGAGGGGCATTATCTCATCTTTGAACTTGCCGGCGTTCCAGGCTTCGCCGTAGTTCTGGTGACTGAGGAACGCCCATTCGTCCTGCTCCTGCCGGTCTATTTTATATTCAAAGGCTACATTATCGCTGTCAACGGATACCGGGTTGAAGTCCTTGTAACCGAGAGCGTACAGCGGGTCTTCCATCTTGACATCACCCAGCCGAAAGCCGCCGAACCTGACCCCCCTGACGACAAGCGGCGATTGACCGAAGGAGGTGGCGCCGCCGCAGATAGCCGTTTCAATCTCCCCGGCTTTCATTTCCAGGGCCGCCAGCCTGACGGCGTTCA
>CAYPDM010000027.1:0-20603 GCA_964409485.1 uncultured Dehalococcoidaceae bacterium
GCGGTAGCCGTCCCTAACGTCAGTAAGTTCATCGGCAAGGGTAAAAACGAGGCCAAAGCGACCGAGTATTCCAACGTGGTGACGGCGGTAACGGCGGCCATGGCCGATGCTATTACCGATAACGTAAGCGGCGCCGGTACGGATGTTTTCGGCAATACGGCTAAGACAGGGAAAACCAAAGCAGATTTCACCGGTACCGACTGTGATGTCGCCGCTAACGTTACGGTAGGCGAATATATTGTCGGTGGTGCCGCCAGTGTGGCCGGTTCTTATAGTATAGCTGCCGATGGCTCCGTTACCCAAACCTGGTACCTGGATTATTAGCAGCAAGGTCACTAATTCTTAAAGCGTAGAAATTTAATAGCAACGAAAAGCCTATCAGCGATGATTCCCCTGCCCCGGGATGTTGCTGATAGGCTTTTTATGTCTTTTTACCGGTGGGGTCTTTACTGTTTTTTGGTTTGTTAGCGTTTGTCATTGCGCGGGTAAAGCCCGTAGCAATCTCTATTTATCGGAGCAAGATTGTTTCGCCCTTCCACTAAAGGACTCGCAATGACATGATGGAGATACTGGATTCCAGCTTTTGCTGGAATTACGTGAGGGGAAACCGGGTATTTTATGCGGTGCGTGAATGACCCTAATCAGGCGGGAATGTTTTTTATTAGTAGGGACGCGTGTATCGGTAAGGAATTATCCGTTTAATTATGCAGGGGATTAATAGCAGACGTGAGCTCATAACCTAAAACTGATCGTTATAAGCCATGCTCGGTTCCTTCTGTAAACCGGGCTCTTTTTCGCCGGTCAGCTTGGTTATTTCTTCCCTATCGTTACAGAAATCAAAGACGCTCTCGCGGCTGATGATGCCGCTGCTGAACAGCCTGACCAGAGACTGGTCAAGAAGCGCCATACCGTGCTGGGTGTTCATGCGAATAGTGTTGGGGAGCTGGTAAGTCTTGCCTTCCCGGACGAGGTTTCTCACCGCCGAGTTGGCCAGCATAATTTCGATTGCCGCCACCCTGCCCGAGCCATCCACTTTGGGTACGAGCGCCTGGCAAAGAATACCGAGGAGTAAAGATGCCAGACGTTCCTGTGCCAGATGACGTTCGTGGGGTGGGAACATATTGGCTATTCTCTCAATTGCCTGGGCGGCGCTGGGAGCATGGCCGGTGGTCAACACCAGGTGGCCGGTTTCAGCAACGGTAAGCGCCGCAGAGGCTGTTTCAAGGTCTCTCATCTCACCCACCAGTATCACATC
Source organism: uncultured Dehalococcoidaceae bacterium (assembly GCA_964409485.1). Lineage (GTDB taxonomy): Bacteria > Chloroflexota > Dehalococcoidia > Dehalococcoidales > RBG-16-60-22 > JAFGPF01. The sequence goes on from CAYPDM010000027.1 coordinate 1,256, forward strand.
CGGGTCCTGCCTTAAAACGTGCCTTAAAGCTTCAGAAAACGAATGTGTATCCTCGCCGAGCTCGCGCTGGGTGATGGTGCACATCTTATTTTCGTAAGTGTACTCGACAGGGTCCTCGATGGTAATCACGCGGCGGTTTTCGTTCAGGTTTAAATATTCTATCATGGATGCCAGAGTTGTTGATTTGCCGCTGCCGGTAGGTCCGCTGACCACTACCAGGCCACGCGGACGCAGGATGAGCTCTTTACAGACATCGGGTAAGCCCAGAGTCTCGGGTGATGGAATATCCGGCGGCAGCAGACGGATTACCAGGCTGATTGTGCCGCGTTGTTTGGCGGCATTCAAACGGATTCTGCCGACTTCTGGAACACTGCAGCCAAAATCGAGTTCAAGACAGCGCTCGAATTCAGCCCTGTGCTCTTCTGTCGTTAATTGGCATAACGCCTGATCTATGTCCTCGGCAGTTAATTCAGACTGGTCTTCAGCCGGAAGCAGACTGCCATGGATACGGAATAACGGGCTTCTTAACACGACCATGTGCACATCGGAAGCGTTCTTCGACTTGGCAAATTGAAGCAATTTAATGATATCCATCCTCTTTACCCTTTTAATCTAATATTTAGCGAATACCGCATAATATCTTCATCTTCATCATCTTCTCCCGCGTTTCTAGAGAGATTGCTTATGGTAATTTCACTAAACCTGCCGGTGCCGTAAATCTTTCGGACGTATTCCAGTACCTCCTGCTCACTATCCGCCCACCCGTTAACGGTCAGGTGGCTGCCGGAATGAGATATGGAATTGATTACGAACTCATCTATCTGATTATCCAGGATTGCCTTCAGGTCTTTATTTATTTTTTCACCATTTGCATTGAACCTGTTCAATATAGAGATAAAGTTGCTACGGGCTGATTCAAAATTGATTAATTTTTGCTCTGCGGCTGCAACATCTTCTATCATCTGGTTTTTCTGGGCCTGTTTTTTCTCAATAATGAAGTTGTTGGAAGTCAGTTGAACTTGTGCCAATTCTATGCTGGCGCCGGCATTTTGAATCATCATTGCCAGCAAGATAATCAGACTTGCGGCGACAACTGCCGTCGGTATGGCCATTATTCTGTTAAGAGAAATAGGCTTGGGCAGATACGGCGTCGGTAACGTATTGAAGTTAGGAAGCAAGGGGCCGGCTTCCCTGGGAAACTCTTTAAGGGCAAGTCCTACATTTACCAGGTGATGTGAAGGGTCGAGCTGTTTCAGGCATTTTAACGGTGATGTAAGCGGAGATACCTGGTATCCCAATTCCTGTGCCAGAAGTTCATACAGTTCAGGTTCGTCAGCCAGCTCTCCGGAGACGAGTAAAGGCGCATTAGAATGGATGAGAGTCTCCGGATTATTAACATTGTGAAACTCGATAGTACGTTTAAGCTCATCTTTTACTATTTGTATTTTCTCATTCAGAGATAGGGATTCCTCGGGGAAAGCCACGGTGCGGATAGGCTGGGGAGTCCTGTTAACCATGACAACAATATCGAACTCTTTTTGCTGGACATCTACAATGATGGCGGTGTCCTCTCTGGCCAGCCTTGCCAGAGCCAGCGGTTTTATATCCATGAGATACGGCTTAAACCCTGCCTTGTTAAGCACTCTTATAAGGGTATCTGCAATCTGTTTGGGTATGGCCACCATGAAGGCCTTTATCTTACCCTCGGAGGTCGAGGTGGTCTGCCACGAGATGTACAACTGTTCTATTGGAACCGGCAGAACCCTCGTGGCTTCTCTCATTATCGCCTCATCCAGCATCGCTCTGGGTAGTTCAGGCAGAGAAACCGGTCGTGTTAAAGAGTGAAGCCCGCTTACGCCGAGGATGATTTTCCTCGCGCTTATCTTATTACTTTTAAATAGTTGCTTGAGCCTGGCGACGAGTTCCGCCTCTTTTTCCTCGGTGTTAATTTCGCTCAAGCCCACATCCAGAGGTACGTCGGCCAGTTTGGTAATGCGTTTGCCGCTGGTTACCATCAGGCGGATGCTGGTATCGTTAATATATAGGCTGGTGGTATTTTTAGCCATGATTATTTACCTTCATAAGAATACACAATCATCTGTATACTTGTGGTTGCAGGTGCAGGTGCAGGTGTACCATTGTCACTGGATTCAACGCTGGTGTTAATTTGGGCCGATTGAACGAAGCCGGTGGTATAGCCATCGTTCAGGCTGATTATAAAGTCGATAATGTCGGAAATGTCTCCGGATATACTGGCGCCGATGGATATTGTGGCGCAATTGACGCCATTGATGCTCTTTGAGGAAAGCAGCGAATTGCTTATTGTATTTATTACCACATTGCTGTGCCCGGCGATTGCAAAAAATTTATCGGTAACATCAACGCTGTCTATCATCTGGTTGAGTCTGGCTGCCGCTTCGCTTCGCTGACTTTCGGCTTCAACCAGTCGGCGTTCAAGCTCATCTAACTGCGGGCGCAGGTCCGTCACCTCTATTTTCTCCACTCGGGCCGTGGATATAGTTAACTCTTCTTCCAGCCTGGTTTGTTCCTTTAGTTGCCCGGAACGAGTAACCCCCAGGCTAACCAGGATGACTAAGAAGATGCCTGCCGAGAGAATCAGCCAGCTTGTTTTACCTAGCTTCAAACCTTTCATATAAACGTACGGTAACTCCCCGTTTTAAAATGACTGCCCGTAGATAGAATACATGGCCGAAACCATTGATAGAGCAATTAGCCCGACGACGCCGGCTATTACGATCGTCATAACCGGTTGAATCATACTAATAAGGGTTTTGGTCTTGTCCTGGGCTTCCGATTCGTAGTTTTGGGCCACGGCCAGCAACGAGGAATCAAGACTACCCGTTTCCTCGCCAACCTTGACCATTTGTACCATCATAGGAAGGAACAGGGGATTTTGGGCCATCGGCTTGGATAGGCCTTCGCCTTTAAGCATATCTATTTGGACGTTGTATAAAGCCTGCGCCATTACCCTGTTATTGCATCCCTGGATAACCAGTGGCATAATTTCTGTCAAAGGCAAGCCGGCCGTGAACAGCAGCGAGATACTTCGGCAGCAGCGTGCCAGCTCATTAAGATGTCTTACTCTCCCCAGACTCGGAATACGCAGCATCAAAGCATCGTATTTATATTTGCCATCCGGCGTTCTGAAATAAATCAGGCCAAGACCTATGATAATAAATATTCCCAGAAAGATATGGAGGGCATAACTGCGTAGAAGTACCGAGCAGCTCATCATCATTCTTGTTAGAGCGGGTAACTCGGCACCAAGCGACCCGTAAAGGCTGGCGAAAGCCGGTAAAACGAAGAACATCAATACGCCAACTACTCCTATGGCCACAATAGCGGCTATCATCGGGTACATAAGGGCGCCCTTGATTCCTTTACGGGTAATGATTTCCTTTTCTATGTAATCGGCGGTTTGTCTAAGCATCGTCTCCAGGCCGCCGGTCTGCTCACCGATGCTTAACGTGCGGCAACTCATGGTCGAGAATATCTGCGGATGCCGGCTCATAGCCGCCGAAAGCTGATCGCCGTTGCGTATATCTTTGATAACATCGCTAACCACTTTATTCAGTGAGCGATTGGATATCTGTTCCTGCAGTAACTCCAGTGCGGTGACTATATTGATGCCGGATTCGAGAAGCAAGGCCAGTTGACGGTAGAGCAATATAATATCGTTTTGCTTTACCGGGAACAGTTGCGCTTCCAGCTTTCCGACGCTGAAAAACGGAATGTACGGTCTAAGGTTAATCAGGCGGTAACCGGCATAGCCGAGCATTTCGGCGATAGCATCTTCGTTAGTTGCCGAGATTTTACCTTTTACAATAGCTCCCGATTCACCGCAGGCTATGTATTGATAAATCATTAATTTCCCGCTCCGATATTTAGCACCTCAAGCAGTACTGATAGTTATTATTTAGCTCATTGAATAAGCATTACGTATGACTTCAGCCGGGGTTGTTATATTTTCCTTTACTTTAAGCATCCCGTCATGTAAGAGCGTAACCATCCCCTCGTCTATTGCCTGTTTGCGTAGTTCATTCGCTGTTGCTCCTTTGAGCAATAAAGTTTTTACTTCATCACTGGTGCAGAATATCTCGAATATGCCCGTCCGCCCCCGGTAGCCGCTGTTGGCGCATGATTTACAGCCCCCGCCCTGAAGAAACTCCCTTCTTTCTTCACCAATTTCCTGCTGGTATATCATGTTCTCTTCCGGGGTTGCTTCTACCGCGCGGCCGCAGTGCGGGCAAACGAGACGCACCATGCGCTGGGCGATTACGCCGATGAGGGCCGAGGAGACAAGGAAGGGTTCCACGCCGAGGTCAATAAGGCGTAAGACGACTCCCACGGCATCGTTGGCGTGAATCGAAGAAAGCACCAGGTGCCCGGTGAGAGCCGATTGAACGGCGATATTGGCGGTTTCAGCGTCGCGTATTTCCCCGATAAATATTACATCGGGGTCAAGGCGTAGTATGGACCGCAGGCCGCTGGCAAAAGTGATGCCGGCGCGGGGATTAACCTGAATCTGGTTGATATTCGAGAACCGGTATTCAACCGGGTCTTCCACGGTGATTATATTACGTTCCACCTGGTCGAGTGAGTTTAAGGAGGCATATAAAGTGGTGGTTTTGCCGGCACCGGTGGGCCCGCTGGCCAGTATCATGCCGTAAGGTACTTTTAGCATTCTTTCGAATTTCGTCAGACTATCAGGGAGAAATCCCAGGTCTGATAGCGCCAGTGTGGCACGGGTCTTATCCAGCAGCCGCAATACCGCCATCTCGCCGTTAACGGTAGCGATGATGCCTACCCTGATATCTATTAACCTGCCTTTGGTTTTCATAGAAAACTGGCCGTCCTGGGGCCGGTGGTGGTCCGCGATATTCAGGTTGGATAGTATCTTGATTCTGGAGATAATCGGCGTTAATGTTTTCAGAGGGAGTGAAAACATATTATGAAGCGTGCCGTCAATGCGGAAACGCACCCTTAGCTTATCTTCTCCCGGTTCAAGGTGAACATCGGAAGCTCTGGCCTTTACAGCTTCATCGATAATCAATCTTAAAGCCTGGGCAACCGGAGCCTCCGTGGCCGTATCGATAATCAGTTTTTGATCTGATTTAATGACATCGGTTAATGAAATGTTGGAAATTTGTTTTTCTATCTCATCGTAGGCCTTGTAATTAAAGTCGATAGCTTCAAGCACTTCTTCCTGGGTGGAGGCCTCGGGTTCTATGCGCATCTGGCTCCAGCTGGCCAGGGCCTCGAGGGCGAAGATATCGGAAGGGTTCGCCATAGCCACACGCAGGACGTTACCATCGATACTTAGCGGTATGGCATTGTACTTACGCGCCATGGCCTCGGGAATAAGTTGCAGGGCTTCCGGTTCAGGTGAATTATCACGCAAGGTATTTTTGGCTTCTTCAACAGATTCCGACATAATCAGGGCTTCCCCTATTTATTTATATGTAACGTAGTATTAGCTATACCAAAATCTTATATGCCTTTCGTCCCATTTTCAATAGCTCTTTGGTCATAGTTAATTAGAGGGGGTATAGTACTCTTTTGGTAAGTTTTATGGGGTCAGCAAGCTCTTTTTTATGGTATAATATTATGTTAAAATGATTATGTAATTCTTAATAGCCTGACCGGTAGAATTATCAAACCGCGAGGAGATGTAATGATAGAGCAAATTGAAAGCTACCTGAATTACCTGGCAGTTGAGAAAGGTTATTCCGAACACACTATAGCCGCCTATCGTAATGATTTGACGGGGCTGGCGGACTTTGCCAAAAGGCAGAATATTACTTCCTGGGCTGATTTCAGCCGGCAGAACATGCTGGGCCATTTACTGGACCTTAAAGAGAGAGGCTATGTCGCCACTACCGTGGCGCGTAAAGTGGCGGCGGCGAGGTCTTTCTTCGGTTTTCTCGTATCGGAGGGCACAATAAAAACCGACCCCACCGCAAACATGAGCTCGCCAAGCGTGGGTAAAGCCCTGCCCAAGCCCATACCTATTAACCAGGTGCGGTTGCTGCTGGAACAGCCGGATAAATTATCCACAGCCGAGGCAAAGAGAGACAGGGCTATGCTGGAGCTGTTATACGCCAGCGGTATGAGAATAAGCGAGCTGGTGGCTTTAAACCTGGGTGATGTCAATATAGAAGGTGATTACTTCGTGCGCTGTTTCGGCAAGGGACGTAAAGAACGCATTATTCCCCTCTATGAACAGATAGCTCTTGCCGTAAAGAAATACGTCGAGGAAGACCGTCCCAAACTGGCCCACGGTAAAAAGGATGATGCCATGTTCCTTAACGCCCGCGGGGAAAGACTTACCCGGCAGGGGTTCTGGCAGAAATTAAAGGAGTACGCTAAAACGGCCGGATTGGGCGATAAGATAAGCCCCCATACCCTGCGGCACAGCTTTGCCACCCATATGCTAAGCGGCGGGGCTGACTTGAGGTCGGTTCAGGAGCTCCTCGGACATGCCAATATATCTACCACGCAGGTATATACTCACCTTACTACCGAGCACGTCCGACGCAGCTATGATAAATCGCATCCCCGGGCTAAAGAGTAATTTTCAGGAGGGAAAGGATGCCAGTTAAACCGCGACACGGCAAGGGCAAACATCCTCATCATAGTAAAAAGAGCAAAGCCTTAAGACGGCAGGTAAATACGCCTTTACAGCAGCAGCCGACTGATGTAACACCAAAACCGGCAGCGCCTGCCAGGGTGGAACCTGCCCCTAAAACAGTAGCAACACCGGAGGCAGCAGCTGCGCTCCGACACCCTTATGTTATCGAAGAATTGAAAAGAATCGGCATTCTGGCGGGGATAGTTATAGTTGCCCTTATCGTGCTGTCAATCGTGCTAGGTTAGTTCTTTGCTGGCGGTCATGATGGACTATGTAGCAGCAAGGGCTAAGTTGATTAATAGTCTCGGTTCCGAGATTGAGGATAAGCGGGTTTTAGCCGCTATCTCTCGTATACCACGTGAAAAATTTGTTCCCCTGGAATATCGCCATCAGGCGTATGAGGACAAGCCGTTGCCGATTGGCTGGGAGCAGACTATTTCCCAGCCTTATATAATCGCTCTTATGACAATGGCGCTGGAAATCAACGGCAGTGAGAGGGTTCTTGAACTCGGTACCGGCAGCGGCTATCAGACGGCGATTCTCGCCGAGCTGGCAGACCGGGTGATAACCGTAGAGCGCGTCAAGCCTCTGGCAGAGGCTGCCCGGGCAGCACTGGACAGCCTGGGGTACGCGAATATTGAGATACATCTTGCCGGGGAAACCCTCGGCTGGAAAGAGGGTGCGCCCTATGACGCTATTTTGGTTACCGCCGGAGCACCCGGTGTCCCGGACGAACTCATGTCGCAGCTGTCTTTCGGCGGTCGTATGGTAATCCCGGTAGGTTCCCGCTACACCCAGGAACTGTGCAAGATAACAAAACAAAAAAATAAAAACGTGGTTCAGAAGCTGTGCGGCTGCCGCTTCGTATCGCTGATTGGAAAGGAAGCCTGGGAAAAATAAATCACTGGCAGATAAGGAGGATAACTATGGACGTCCTTGAAGCTATCAGGAACAGGAGAAGCATTCGACAATACAAGAGCGACCCGGTGGATGACCAGACCGTAAACACCGTACTGGAGGCCGCGCACTGGGCGCCGTCCTGGGGCAATACGCAGTGCTGGCGTTTTGTCGTGGTGCACGATTCTAAAATTAAGAGCGGACTGGCTGGCACCCTGTTGAGGGTAAAGGTCGATAACGAATGGGTGGAAAACGCCGCCGCCAAGTCCATCAGCCAGGTGCCGGTGGTAATCGTGCTCTGCGCCGAACTGGGCAAGGCGGGGTTCCGCTCCGACGGTTCGCCCGATATCGATAAGAGAGAATGGTGGTTTATGTTTGACGTCGCCCTGGCCATGGAGAACCTGGTGCTGGCGGCGCACTCGCTGGGACTGGGAACGGTAATTATCGGCGGTTTTGATGCTAAAAAGGCGGCCGATATCCTTGAAGTCCCTCCCGAGCTTTCGGTCGTTTCCATGACGCCCCTCGGCTACCCCGACCACAAAGGTCAGGTCTCTCCCCGTAAAGACCTGTCGGAGGTCATATACAAAGAGAAATACGGTAAGTAAGAAGCAGATTTATCAGGAGGACTAACGTGGAATTATTTGAAGCAATCAAGACGAGGCGGAGCATCCGCAAGTATACCTCCGACCCTGTTGACGATAAGAAGGTCGAAGCGATTCTGGAAGCCGGCCGCTGGGCGCCGTCCTGGGCTAATACGCAGTGCTGGCGGTTTATCGTGGTGCGTGACCCACAGGTAAAAACCGAATTGGCCGGGGCGCTGCTGCCGTTCAAGCTGCCCGACAAAGAGATAGACAACCCGGCAATCAATATTATCAATACCGCGCCGGTGGTAATCGTCGTCTGCGCGGCAATGGGTCAATCCGGAGGGCCTCCCGGGCAGCCGGATAGCGGCGAATTCTTTACCGATAAAGGCGACTGGTTCATGTTCGATACCGCCCTGGCGGTGCAGAATATGGTGCTGGCGGCCCATGACATGGGACTCGGCACGGTGATTTTAGGCACGTTCGATGCCGCTAAAGCGGAGAAAGCGCTGGGTGTGCCGGAGGGCTACCGGGTGGTAACGCTGTTCCCGGTGGGCGTCCCCGCCCGGGAAGGAAAAGCGCCCCCCAGAAAAGAGCTCTCCGAGATAGCCATGCGGGACGGTTGGGGTAAGTAGCCCGGGCGTTATTTAACATGCGTTTCAGGTTCTGGCTCTTCATTTCCGGCGGATTGTTCATCATCGGCATAGTGGCTGGAATAGTTTTCAGCCATACTATTTCAGCCGGTATCTCCGCTCTATTTAACGACCAGATGTCAAACCTTGAAGACCTCGTGGCCGGTTTAGCTCCATACCAGCCGACTACGGCATTGTTTATTTTCTTAAAGAATGCTTTGGCCCTGGTTGTCAGCTTCCTGTTCAGTCCCTTTTTATGCATCCTGCCGGTGTTCGCGCTGCTCTTCAACAGCGCGTTCCTGTCTTATTTTTCCGTAATAGTTGTTCAGGAAGAGTCGCTGGGGTTTTTGCTGGCCGGGGTACTGCCTCACGGTATTATTGAAATACCCGCCCTGATAATCGGCGAGGCGGCGGCTCTCGGTTTCGGAGTTTCGCTGATAATCGCTCTTTTTACCAGAGATAGAAATAAAACGCTCCTGCCCGCATTTAAAAGGAACCTGAAATATCTTATGGTAGCCATTGCCCTGCTCATTCCCGCCGCTATTATAGAAACTTTTATCACGCCGCTGTTCTTATCATAGCCGTGGGCAGACGCTTGTGGTATTCGTACGACTACGAGTATAATAGTATCGGATATTTTTAACAGCGGGTGATTAGATGCAGAAGTACGGACTGGATAAAATCCACAATATAATATTATTGTCGCATGGAGGCGCCGGTAAGACGTCTCTGGCGGAGGCAATGCTCTATAATACGGGAGCCGTCAACCGGCTGGGCAAGGTTGATGATGGTTCTTCTACATCGGACTATGACCAGGATGAAGTAAAACGTAAAATCAGCATTAATCTGTCCCTGCTGCCCTGCGAGTGGCAAAATGCCAAGGTAAACGTTATCGATGCGCCGGGCTATACGGACTTCGTCGGGGAGGTCAAGGCGGGTATGCGTGTCAGTGAAGGGGCCGTTATAGTCGTCTGCGCCGCCTCCGGTGTTGAGGTTGGTACGGAGATGGTCTGGGGATATTGCGAAGAGGCGGAACTGCCGCGCCTGGTTTTCGTTAACAAGATGGACCGTGAGAACGCCGACTTTTTTAAAATTGTGGAGGAAGTAAGGGCGAAACTCGGGCCGAAATGCTGGCCGCTGCAGGTGGCTATCGGCGCGCATACCGGCTTCAAGGGAGTGGTCGACCTGTTGACCATGAAGGCGTATACCGGCAGCGAATCCACCGAGGGGGATATCCCGGAAGATTTAAAAGCGCAGGTGGATAGTTACCGCGAGAAGCTGGTGGAGACCATTGCGGAAGTTGATGATGCGCTCATTGAGAAATACCTGGGCGGTGAAGAAATAACCCCTGAAGAGCTTACCGTGACATTGCACAAGGCCGTCGTCAGCGGTCATATCGTGCCCATATTGGCCGGCTCCGCATTACAGAATGTAGCCGTCAACCGACTGATGGATGCCGTCTGTGCCTACCTCCCCGCTTCCGGGGAACAGCCGATATCCTTCAGCGACGGTTCAACCGAAGAACCGGATGAGAAGTCGCCGCTGACCGCCCTGGTGTTCAAGACCACCGCCGACCCTTACGTCGGTAAATTAACCTACTTCCGCGTATATAACGGTGTTATCAGCAGCAACTCCCAGGTATATAACGCCAGCCAGAGAGCCACCGAGAGAGTCGGGCAGCTGTTCATGATGAGAGGCAAGACACAGGAACCGGTAAATGAGGTCGGCGCCGGTGATATCGGCGCCGTGGCCAAGTTGAACGTGACCGGTACCGGGGATACGCTCTGCGTACAGGATAAACCCGTCAAACTGACACCCATCGTGTTCCCCACTCCGACATTCCGGGAGGCCGTGTATCCCAAGACCAAGACCGACGTGGATAAAATGGGGACGGCGCTTTCCCGCCTGGCCGAAGAAGACCCCACTTTAACGGTGCACCGTGAGCTGGGTACCGGCGAGACAATTCTCTCCGGCATGGGTGATACCCATCTTGCCGTTGCCGCGGATAAAATGCAGAGCAAGTTCGGGGTAAACGTGGAACTGGCTATCCCCAAAGTGCCTTACCGGGAGACGATTACAGTGCCTTCCAGGGCCGAATATAAGCACAGGAAACAGTCCGGCGGTCACGGACAGTACGGGCATGTCCTGCTGTCGATGGAGCCGCTGCCGGAGCGAGGCGAAAACGAATTCGGCGATAAGATTGTCGGCGGTTCGGTGCCGAAAAATTACATTCCGGCGGTGGAAAAGGGCGTCCACGAAGCGTACCAGGAAGGCGTTTTGGCCGGCTACCCGGTGGTCGGTGTTAAGACTACCCTCTACGATGGGAGCTTCCACCCGGTAGACTCCTCCGAAATATGCTTCAAGATTGCCGGAGCCGGGGCGTTCAGGAAGGGAATGGACGATGGTCAGCCTATTCTGCTGGAGCCGATAATGAATCTCAAGGTGACCGTACCTAACGACCTTACCGGGGATATAATCGGCGACCTTAATACCAAGCGGGCCCGCGTGCTCGGGATGAACCCTGAAGGCGGCAGCAACGTCATAGAAGCCCAGGTGCCGCTGGCGGAAGTCCAGCGATATGCTATCGATTTAAAGTCGATGACGCAGGGACGGGCGGCCTATGCCATGGAGTTCGACCATTATGAAGAAGTGCCGGCTCAAATCACGCAGAAAATAGTCGCCCAGAAACAATCGGAAAAAGAATAAACGACCGGTCACTCCGGTGCTGAACAGACCGTAGCGCTCTATCGATGATGGAGCGCTAATCTTTTTATGTAGCCCTGATTTCCTGCTTCATGAAGATGATATAGCTGATGCCGAAGCAGATGGCGCTCAAACTCACCAGGCTGACCATGTGGGGCCAGATGGCCAGCAGGCTCTGCCCGAGGCTAAGGGGATTGGTCAGCATATAAGATAAATCGCTGTACGTTATGGCGCCCATGCCTTTCCATATCGGGATAAGCAGCACCAGGTACGCTTCCTGGAAGAGGAAGCTGGGAGAGAGGCTTCTTATAGTCTGCTGCATTCCCGCCTGTTGAATCTGGGTTGCGATATCGCTTTCGGCGCTTATGGGAGAGACGGCGTTGGCGATAGCCTGACCAAAGCCTAGAAATACCCAGAAAAAGTAAATGATAAGAAAGATAACAATCGGGACCAGCAGAGAGCCGGCTGCCCGGCGGAAGATAACGGAAAACAGCATTGCCAGCCCCATCCAGAAGGCCCCGTACACAACGGTAAGGAGCCCGTAAATAAAGAGCCTGATTATTTCCTCGGAGGAGGGTGGTACCCCTATCATCCTCAAGCCGAAGCCGGCTACGAGTAACAGAGTTGCGCCTACCATAAGGGACATAGATATAATACCGGCCATGAACTTGCCGTTGATAACGCTGTCCCGGTAGACGGGTTGAGCCAGGAGACGACTCAACGTGCCGCCGGAGCGTTCGCTGTTGATGGCGTCAAAACCCAGAACGATGCCGGTAATAGGTATGATAATGGCGATAATCATGGTGAATATCGGTAGGCCGCCCCAGGATGATGTAAACAGCGCCAGGAAAACAAAGCCGCCCTGGGTAACTGCGTCGCTCTCCTGCAGGGCCTCGCGGATGCCATGGCTGGCTGCGTAAAGACCGCCGGCGCCGGCCGCCAGTACCAGAAGGAAAAGCACCAGAAATCTGACGCTGTTGAAATAATCTGCCAGTTCCTTGCGTATTATGGCTATCATTATGTAAACCTAATTCTCCTTGAAGTACTTCATATATATATCATCCAGAGAGAATTCATGGACCTTCATCTGAACGAGCAAGGCGCCTTTATCGATTACCACCTTGGATATTTTCGAACGTAAATCGGAATCGGTGCTGATTGTAAGATTCGTGCCGTCGGATTCGACTTTTTCAACGCCCTTGATTTTCTGGATAATATCAACCAGTTCGGGATTCGGTTCGGCTATCTCGATTTCAATTACGAACCGCCCGCCCGCCATCGCTTCCCTGCCGAGTTCTTCGATAGAACCTTCGATTACCATCTTACCTCTGGATAGTATTCCGACGCTGTGGCATACCCTCTGTACCTGGTAGAGCTGGTGGGAGGAAAGCAGGACGGTCGTCCCTATCTTGGGGAGGCCGGCAATGATATCGAGGAGCTGGTTGATTCCGGCCGGGTCGAGACCGGAGGTGGGCTCGTCCAGTATAACCAGTTTGGGTTGTTTGATGAGTACGTCGGCAATGCCCAGGCGCTGTCTCATGCCGCGTGAGAATTTGCCGGTGGTCATGTCGCGCTCTTCGATCAGGCCTACCATTTCCAGCACTTCGTCGATGCGGCGCTCGGTTTCCGCAGCACTGATATTATTCAGGTCGGCGATAAACCTCAAATTTTCCCTGGCGGTAAGGTCGTCATAGAAGCCGACCTCCTCGGGGAGATAACCCACTATCCGCTTGATTTTAAGCGGCTCACGGGTCGGGTTAAAGTCGCATACCCGTATCGTGCCGGATGCCGGTTCGGTTAGTCCCAGGAGCATCAGAATAGTGGTTGTCTTTCCGGCGCCATTGGGTCCCAGCAGACCGAACACCTCGTTATCCCTGACATGGAAATTAAGGTGGTCAACCACGGTGACCTTACCGTAGTTCTTGGTCAGGTCTTTGGTATCTATAGCCAATGTATCAGTCATATACTATCGCCGGCCGAATCTCATAAAGATTACAATCAGGCCGATAATGACGACGGCAATAATAGCCACGCCGACCCATCCCCAGATAGTGGGTGTTTCCACGGTAACACGGACGGATATTTTATCGGCTGAAACCTCTTTCCCGTTTACCCGCAGGGTAACCATGTAGTCGCCGGCCACCGTCTTTGGCGGTGGTTTAATATTAACATCGACGGTTTTCGGCGTGATTATCTCTAAAACGTCTATTTTCTCCGGCGTGAACTTGATTTCCCATCCTTCCGGATGGTTTGTATCGAAGGTTACGTTATTGAGGGAGTCCGTGCCGAAGTTGGTAACGTCTATGGAAAAGATGTTGTCCTTGCCTGCCCTGGCCCTGGTGTTATACAGTTCGCTGGTGGGTTTGGCTTCCAGGACATACTTGGCGGTTATTTTGGCGGTAAGGTCTATTTCTCCGGCCACGTCATCGGAGGTTGCCTCCAGGGTTATGATATATTCGTCAGGTTCGGCTATCGGCCAGGTAGGAGGGCTGACCACCACCTTGACGCTTTTTGAATTGGGTGAATATTCCGAGCCGTCTATTTTAATCGATGGTATCCTGATAGATTCGTATTGTGGGGTTATATAGGAGCTCCAGCCCGCAGGTACCGTTGTATTCAGGTCGAAAATCCTGTCTTCTTTCCCCTTGTATTCGAGCATTACGTTGTATTCAAAGCTCCCCGTGGCAATCGCCTCTATCTCCGGGTATTCCGTAGACATTGTGATAGTCTCTGCTTCTACGGCGATAGTCACGGGTTCCGGAGGTTCCTCGGATATAAGCACGGGCTCCGGAGTAGCGTTATCCGTACTGGCCTCTTCTCCGTCCTGCGCCAGGACGACGCCGGTCAGTGAAAAGGTTGCCAACATCATTGTGAGGAGAATCAGGAAAGGGAGTAATTTTAAAACTTTCATATTTTACCACCTTACGCAAACATATTGAACCAGAGTCTTATTTTACAACCACGTATTATAACAAATTACTTTTTTTATATTCAAGATGCTAAAAAAGGCATTTAACACGGGCGTATTGCCTCAAGAGGCAAGCAGCTCTTTGACCTTTTCGGTAAACGCCGGTAGCACCTTCTTCCAGTCGCCCACGACGCCGAAACGCGCCTGGCGGAAGATATTCGCTTCTGCATCTTTGTTAATCGCCACAATTGACTTTGAACCGGAACAGCCGCTCATATGCTGGCTGGAGCCGGATATGGCTATGGCTAAATATAGTTCCGGCGCGATTATCTTGCCGGTAAGCCCTACCTGCACGGTATCCGGGACCCAGCCGTTATCGCAGGGCGGACGACTTGCCCCCACCGCCCCCTTGAGTATTTTTGCCAGTTCTTCTAGCTGCTGGAATCCTTCGGCGCTGCCGATACCCCTGCCTCCGGAGACTACTATCTCGGCATCTTCGATTTTCAAACCGGCTACCTCTTCTACTACTCTTTCCAGTACCTTCATCCTGATATCGGATTCTTTCAGGTCGGCAGCGATACTGGTAACCTCCCCTTTCCGGGAAGCATCCGGTTCGAGGGCTGTCATAGCTTTGGTGCGTATGGTAACCATCTGGGGGTCGGACTCGCTCGTAAAAACGGCCTGCGCGTTACCCCCGTAAACGGGCTTGGTTTGAAGCAGGCGCTTCGATTCCGGGTCTATGGCCAGGTCGACGCAGTCCATGGTGACCGTAATCCCCAGTCGGAAAGCCAGCCTTGGAGCCAGGTCGCGTCCGGAATCGGTCTGCCCCATAATAAGGACCTGGGGAGTTATCCGGCTTATTACCTTCTCCATGACGTTAACGTAGGCGTCCGTATTGTAGTCTTTAAGTAACGGGTCATCAACAACATACGCCCTATCGGCGCCTTGAGCGATGGCCTGCTGGGCTAGACTGCCGGTATTACCGCCGACCAGCACCGCCGCCAGCTCCTGACCGGAGTCATCGGCCAGCTTTCTGCCTATACCGAGTCCTTCGGCGGAAATCGGCAGGATATTATTATCCTTTACCTCACAGTAAACCGCTATCCCTTTATAATCGGCCATCGTTATCTCCCATAATATTAATCATTAATTGTTAAGATTCTATTAAAGCGTATTATAATATTTTAGCTTCCCGGAGTTTCTGTGCCAGGTTTTCCGCTGCTTCTTCGGGGCTGTCTCCTTCGGCGAACTCGCATTTGCCTTCATATACCGGCTGAAACAGCTTTCGCAGACGGACATGCTGCCCGGCCTCCCCTATTTTGGAAGTATCTATGTTAATATCGGCCGGCTTCCAGATAACCGGCTCGATTTTCTTGGCGGCCATAATCCCCTTTATCGTCGGGTAGCGGGGCTCCCCGATTTCGTTGCTGACGGTTATTACCGCCGGTATCGGCACTTCTATAACATCGTAGCCGTCCGAGGTTACCCTCTCCACTCTGGCTTTGCCATCGGTAATTTCAATTTTCCGTGTTATCGTCACGCAGGGCAGCCCCAGTATCTCGGCGATTCCTGCTCCCGTCTGTCCGGCGTTGGTATCCGAGGCTTCACGACCGCAAAGGATAAGGTCGTATTCACCGATTTTCCGAATGGCGGCGGCCAGCGCGGTGGCTGTCGACCAGCTGTCGCCGCCTGTATAGGCTTCGTCCTCCAGCAGAACGAGTCCGTCGGCGCCCATGGCCAGCGGCTTTTTAATAACTTCGCGCGATAGGCCGGCGCCCAGGCTGATTACCGTGATATTACTGTCTTGCGTTTCTTTAATCCTCAAAGCCGCCTCTACGGCGAACTCTCCGTAAGGATCTATTACCGGCGGGACGCCGTGCATTTCGGCTTTGTTTCTCTCGGCGTCGATATTAAATATGCTCGGCGGTGCTTCGGGGTCGATAACCTGTTTGACGCAAACGATTATATTCATACCAGTTTGCTCTCTTTCTAGAGGTTTAATGAATCTAATTTTGAAGGAATTCAGCTTTAATTTAGCATCAAACTCGACTCAATGTCAAACGCAGGCTGGCGATACGCTCTATACCGGCTAAATCATTTTCAACTTCAATCCGGGATGACGGGAAGATTTCCTGGAAAAGTGCGGTTACGGCTTCGGCCTGCCCCTGTCCCATCTCCAGGAGAATAAACCCGTTGCCGCGGAGTTTGTTACCTGCCTGATGGCATAAAGCTCTTATCCCGTCCAGTCCGTCTTCGCCCCCGTTTAACGCCAGGGCCGGCTCGAAACTCAAACGGCCGCCGGGCGGCATATCGGATTCCCGGACATACGGCAGGTTGGCGATTATTATATCGACGGGTTCCGGCAGCGGCTCCAGCATATCGCCTTCAAGAAGGACGATTCTATCCGTGACGCCGTGTTTCTTGCAGTTGGCCCGGGCGATTCCCAGGGCCGACGCCGATACGTCTGTGGCGTAAATAGTTACGGTCGGGAGATTCAACGCCAGACTGATAGCGATGGCGCCGCAGCCCGTGCCGATATCGGCTATGCTTGATATGGGGTGGCTGCTGGCAAGGCTTATAGCCTTTTCAACCAGCATTTCGGTCTCGGGTCGCGGGATGAGGACGTTGCGGTCTACCCGGAAATCGAGTCCGTAGAATTCACGGTGCCCGGTGATATAAGCCGATGGCTCCCCTTGAATACGGCGTTCCAGTAGTTCCTTCAGGGCTTCTTCATCGGAGGGGATTATATCACATTCAAGGTCCGAATAAAGCTGAACGCGGTTTATCTCCAGCGCGTGTCTCAAGAGGATTTCTGCTTCGAGTGATGCGTCGTCGATACGGTTGTCCGCCAGTGCCCTGCGGGTATAAGCCAAAACCTGCCGGCGGTTCACACCGATTGTCCCTCGAGTTGTTCGGCCTGTTCGTTAGCGGTCAGGCCGTCGATAAGCTCGTCAAGGTCGCCTTCCATGAATCTGGGGAGGTTGTGGATATTCGTATTGATACGGTGGTCGGTAATCCGGTCCTGGGGGTAATTATACGTCCTTATCTTCTCGGCGCGTTCGCCCGTGCCTACCTGCGAGCGTCTGTCGGAGGTAATTTGCTCCTGCTGTTTGCGTCGCTCGATATCCAGTAGACGCGTGCGGAGCACGGACATGGCTTTTACTTTATTCTGGAGCTGTGAGCGTTCGTCCTGGCAGACGACGACCATCCCCGTAGGAAGATGGGTCATGCGTATGGCCGTGGCGACCTTGTTAACGTTCTGTCCCCCGGCGCCGCCGCTGTGAAAAACGTCTGTCTTGAGTTCGTCGGGGTTGACGTCGATATCCACCTCCTCGGCCTTGGGTAATACGGCTACCGTGGCCGTGGAGGTATGGATTCTGCCGGAGGCCTCGGTAACGGGCACGCGCTGGACGCGGTGGACGCCGCTCTCGTATTTAAGGCGACTGTAAGCGCCCCTGCCTTTTACCTCGAAGATTATTTCTTTAAAGCCACCGATGCCGCTTTCGCTCATGCTCAAGATATCGGTCTTCCAGCGGTGGTTCTGGGCATATCTGCTGTACATACGGAAGAGGTCGGCGGCGAACAGGGCCGCCTCGTTGCCCCCCGTCCCCGCCCGTATTTCCATGATGATGTCCTTCTCGTCGTTGGGGTCTTTGGACAGCAGGGACAGCCTTATTTTTTCCGTCAGTTCTTCCAGTTGTGCTTCCAGCGACTCTATTTCCTGCTTGGCAAGGTTAGCCATATCTTCGTCGAGGTCGTCGTTTAGCATGGCCTTGGTCTCTTCCAGTGACTTTCGCGCGTTTTTGTATTTACGGTACGTCGTTACGGTGCCTTCGATGGTCGCTCTTTCCTGCGCCAGCGTCTGCAGCTGGTCGAGGTCGGTCGCTATTTCGGGTTGGGCCATCTTTTCATTAAGCTCGTCGTAACGCTTTTCGATTTTTTCAAGTTGTTTCATCATTTTCCAGTATTCCCTTAATAGGATTATAACATAGCGCCAGATAGTGCTCCAAGCTGGGGAAATTGACAATATTCACTAAAATACACTATAATCAATCGTGCCCGTCATGCCAGCAAGTGGCAATCGTGAGATTGACTTAATTAATACATGTTCGTATTCACTAATTCCCTGAAATTAACATATTTGGATTAAAAGGAGCTGACAGTATGACCATAACAGAAATACTCGCCAGAAATGCAAGATTAACGCCCGATTCTCCGGCGCTGGTGGAGATAACTCCAAGCAAGAATCTAAGAAAAGAAGTTACCTGGAAAGAGTTTGACAACAATGCCAACCGCGTCGCCAATGCCCTCATCGCTAGGGGGATTAAGAAAGGCGATGTCGTCGCTCACCTGATGATGAACTCTACCAGGTGGCTGGAGGCTTATTTCGGCATATTGAAGACCGGCGCTATGGCGGCGCCCCTTAATTTCAGATTTATCAGCCGGCAGATTCAATATTGCGTTGATATTGCCGAGCCCAAGGTTATGATACTGGATGAGAGCTTTGCCGAGAGGATTGAAGAAATCAGGGGTAAAATGCCGACGATTAAGCACTATATCTTCGTGGGAGAAAATCTGCCGGAAGGCATGGAGGCTTTCGACGATGTGATGGCGGAGTCGTCCCCCACTCCCCCCGATATTAAATTAACCGGGGAAGATGAAGCCGGCCTTTACTTCACCTCCGGTACCACCGGCGACCCCAAGGCCACGTGCCTTTGCCACCGCAGTCTGGAACATACCGCCGTAAATGAAAATTTCTCACACCGGGAGACCCGGAAAGATACCTTCCTGCTTATCCAGCCCCTGTACCATACCGGCGGTAAAATGCACTGGTTCGGCAGTCTGATAGCCGGCGGCCGGGCCGTCATGACCACCGGAGGCGAGCGGGTTACGGCCAAGCTCATACTGGATACCATCAACAAAGAAAAGATTACCATCTGCATGCTGCTGGTGCCCTGGCTCCAGGATATCGTCA